>JBHADF010000028.1:0-54030 GCA_041854955.1 Anaerovoracaceae bacterium
GAGATGATTTTACCAAGGGTAAAACCTATTATTATAAGGTAAGGGGCGTAAAGGAAATAGACGGCAATCTCTATTATACCAAGTGGTCCAACAAGGTATGGAGAAGCATTAAGGAGGGAGAAGCCTCTGTAAACCCGGCTATTTCGGGAATAGAGGAGACCACCGTAAGCGTTAAATCGGTAAGAGTGAAACTGCCCAACGGAAAGAAGGGCATTAAGCTTATCTGGGAAAAAAGCCCAGGCTACAAAGTGGACTATTTTGAGATTTTCCGCTCTAAAAAAGCTAACAGCGGCTATGGAAAAACCCCTTATGCAAAAACCTCTGACGGAAAGAAACACACATATTTGAATTCCAAGGGGCTTGCGTCAGGCCACACCTATTATTACAAGGTAAGAGGGGTCAGAGAGATAGATGGCGTTAAATACTATACGGAGTGGTCAAACAAGGCTAAAAGAAGCGTTTAAGAACATATAAGTGATGTTAATTGTCGGAATTATCGACGATCAAATAATTAAAAAAGGAGAAATAAAACGGGCGTATTCGATTTACTTAAGAAGGCAACCATGGGTGCCACCGATGAGGAAAACAGAGAAAACAAGGCAAAGATGTATCCTGCCGGTTTAATCCGGTTACTTACGAGCCGGGCATAGGAAAAGGTGCAAAATACAGCGTTTCCATCATCCAATCCTCAGCTGAAGTGGCTGAATTCCGCAATTTCTTTAAACAGGGATTGTAAATAAAGGAATAAATAATAGAAAAAATTCATTTAACCCCTTGAAAAAAATCTAAAAAGCTGGTATTATATCCCTTGTGGTAAAAAACCGCCGGGATGTGGCTCAGTTTGGTAGAGCACTTCGTTAGGGACGAAGGGGTCGCAGGTTCAAATCCTGTCATTCCGACCAATAGCAAAAAAGACACCTTAAAGGGTGTCTTTTTTGCTATCCTTTCCAAATCTTTTACCCTGCCAGCTATCCAGCAGATTCAAGCGGTCATCGATACCGTTTAAAATGGTCCTTTTGTTGAAACTCCACACGGGACTTATGAGTATGGAGCGGGGAGCATCGCCCGTAAGCCGATGTATGGTCACCTGTGGCGGAATGATTTCCAAGCAGCTGACCACCAAGTTAACGTATTCTTCTATGGATTGAAAGGGCACATAATCCTTGTAAAGATGCTCCATGGGAGAGCCCTTCACCACATTGAGCAGATGCAGCTTCATACCGAACAGGTCCGGCATCTCAGCCACATGCTTCACCGACTGAAGCATCATCTCAGGGGTTTCACCGGGAAGGCCTAAAATCAGATGGACCACAGCCTTTATGTTTCGAGCCTGAAGCCTTTCCATGGCAATGTGGAAAACATCAAGGGAGTAGCATCTGTTTATAAGCTCTGCCGTGTTTTCGTGGATGGTTTGAAGGCCCAGCTCAACCCAGAGAAAGTGTTCCCTGTTAATTTCCTCCAACAGATCCAAAACCTCATCGGAAAGACAGTCGGGACGAGTGCCGATGACTAAGCCTTCCACCAGAGGGTCCCTCAGCACAGCATAATATTTTTCCCTCAGTTCGCTGACGGGAGCATAGGTGTTGGTATGATTCTGAAAATAGGCCAGATATTTTGCCTTCGGCCATTTCCTTTTGAAAAGCTCAATTTGATCTTCAATGTGGGAGCTGAATTCGCCGCTGCCCGTGTCGGAGCAAAATATACAACCGCCATAGCCTTTGCTGCCGTCTCTGTTGGGGCATGTAAACCCGCCGTCTATGGCCAGTTTTATAGTTTTTTCGCCGAAATGCTCCTTTAGGTATCGACTTATGGAATTATATCTTTTCTCACCGAAAAGATTCTTCAAATCTTCACTAAATACTTTAGACATTTTGTGTTTTTTCCTTTATCAAAAAGCGGATTTATGGTATAATATTCAATGAATTTTTGTATATAAAATCCTTTGAATATCTAAGTATAATCTATATCAGACGAGGACTTTTGTCAAAGGAAGAATAGGGAAAAATTATGGAAAAGAAAAATTTAGGCTGCGATACAAATTTACATTGTCAAGCCGCAGATTGGAAGCACATAGACCTGAGGAAGGAAACCGCTGCCGAGAAAAGAAGCGTGCTGCTCCACTCCTGCTGCGGGCCTTGCAGCACCTCCTGCATAGAGAGACTAATTCAGGATTTCAAGGTAACGATTTTCTTCTATAATCCCAACATTACCGATAGAGAAGAATATGAGCTGAGGAAAATGAATCAGCTGAAATTTCTGTCGGAATACAATTTAACTCTGCCGGAGGATGAGCAGGTGTCCTTCATCGAAGGGGAATATATCCCGGAGGATTTCTTTGAGGCCTGCAGTCAATACAGCGAGGAGCCGGAGGGTGGAAGACGCTGCACGGAGTGCTTTAAGCTCAGGCTGGGCAGAACGGCTCAGGTAGCTGAAAAAGGCGGATTTCAAAGCTTTGGAACCACCTTATCCGTCAGCCCTCACAAAAACTATATGCTGATTTCAGCCATAGGCACGGAATTGGCAAAGGCCTACGGCGTTGAATTCCTGGATATGGACTTTAAGAAAAAAGCCGGAACCCAAAGGAGCATCCAGCTTTCCAAGGAATACAATCTCTACAGACAGAACTATTGCGGCTGCCAATATTCAAAACGGGGACCGGAAAAATAGAAATATATATAAACGGATTTTAGGAGACAAGATGAGAGAAAATTTAATTTTACCAAAGGATTACGAATCACCCATAGACTTGATGGAAAGTCAGAGAGCCATAAAAAAAATCAAGGATTATTTTCAGCAGGAATTGGCCTATGGCTTAAACCTGAGGAGAGTCAGCGCTCCCCTTTTTGTAGACCCGGCAACAGGACTCAACGATAACCTGAGCGGTACGGAAAGAAGAGTAGACTTCACCTTAAAGGATATAAACGGCTTAAGAGTAGAAGTGGTTCAGTCCTTGGCCAAATGGAAGAGAATGGCCCTGGGGAAATATGAAATCTCCCCCGGTAACGGCATATACACAGATATGAACGCCATAAGAAGGGATGAGGATTTAGACAACCTTCACTCCATATATGTGGACCAGTGGGACTGGGAAAAGGTAATCACAAAGGAGCAGAGAACTGAAGCCTATCTCAAGGAGATAGTGACAACCATATACAATGCAGTTAAAAACTTAGGGGACTATGTAAACAGACTTTACAGAGATATAAGGACAGAAATACCCAACGAGATATTCTTTATAACTACCCAGGAGCTGGAGGATATGTATCCCAACCTGACTCCCAAGGAGAGAGAAGATGCTATCACCAAGGAAAAGGGAGCCGTCTTTATTATGAAAATAGGCGGGCTGTTGAAATCAGGTCAGCCCCACGACGGAAGGTCCCCCGACTACGATGACTGGGAGCTTAATGGCGATATAATTCTTTGGAATGAAATTTTGGATAGGTCCTTCGAGATTTCCTCCATGGGAATAAGAGTAGATGCGGATGCTATGAGAAGACAGCTGGAGCTTTCAGGCTGCTCCGACAGAGCTGAGCTTGAATTCCAAAAGGCTATTTTAGAAGATAGATTGCCCTACACCGTTGGCGGCGGAATCGGCCAGTCCAGATTGTGTATGTTTTTCCTGAGGAAAGCCCATATCGGCGAGGTACAGGTATCTGTTTGGCCACAGGAAATGATAGATATTTGCGAGGAGCATAACATTCACCTCCTCTAAGAGAAAGGAACTGCTATGCGGTATGCTGATGTAGTATTGGAAAACAAGAGCAAACATATAGACAACTATTTTACATACCGCAGTGGAAATTTGGATTTAGAAATCGGATCCAAGGTGAGGGCCCCATTTGTAACAAAAGAGAAGACAGGATATGTATTTGCATTATCCGATGAGACTTCGGTGCCTGAGGATAAGCTGAAGGATATTATATCCGTGGACAAGGCCGAATCCTTAAACAGCGAAATGGTAAGTACCTGTATTTGGATGAAGAAAAAGTACGGCATAAAGTACTATGATGCGGTGCGTTGCTTTATCCCCCCGGGAAAGTCAGCCAAAGATGGCAGGAAGAAAAACCCTTATGAGGATTTTGAAGGAGCTTATACTGAGCCGGAGGCCTTGACCGAAGAACAGGAAGAGGCTCTTGGAAAAATACAGGAGGCCTTGGAGGACGGGTCGCCGGAAATATTTCTGATACACGGAGTGACGGCCAGCGGTAAAACCCAGGTCTACATGGAAGCCATAGAAAAAACTATGGAGCTGGGGAAGACAGCCATCATGCTGGTCCCGGAAATTTCCCTTACAAACCAGGTTATACAGAGATTTATAGGAAAATTCGGAAAGGATAAGGTTGCAGTCCTACACAGCAAGCTTACCCAAAGAGAAAGATATGACGAGTGGGAGAGGCTCAGGACGGGGAAAGCCAAAATTGTGGTGGGCGCCCGTATGGGAGTCTTCGCCCCTTTGGAGAACATCGGTCTCATAATTTTGGATGAGGAGCACGAAGCCACCTACAAGGCGGATATGACCCCAAAATACGATACGGTGGAGGTGGCTGCAAAACGGGCACAGCACTACGGTGCAGCCTTGCTTTTAGGAAGCGCCACACCATCAGTCATTTCCTATCAAAGGTTCAGAGACGGCATATACAACCTGATAGAGCTAAAGGAGAGATATAACAAAACGCCTTTGCCACGGGTGGATTTGGTAGATATGAGAGCAGAGCTCCGCAGCGGAAACACCTCCATATTCAGCGGTGAACTGCATAAGGCTATAGAAAAGGCATTGGAAAATAAGGAGCAGGTAATTTTGCTACAAAACAGACGAGGCTATTCCAATTTTATTTCCTGTCGGGAATGCGGCCATGTAGTAAAATGTCCGGAATGTGAGATTTCCATGACCTATCATAAAAGCAAGGAAGCCTTGGTCTGCCACTACTGTGGTAAGGTTCAGCCGGTGCCTAAAAAATGCCCTGAGTGCGGCAGCGGATATATAAAATATTTCGGCATAGGCACAGAGCAGGTAGAGGAAATGATCCAAACCCTTTTTCCCGACGCAAAGGTGGAAAGACTGGATTTGGATGCTGTCAAGAACAGAAAGACCTTAGACGGCATACTGGGACGCTTTGCAAAGGGCAAGACGGATATTCTCGTAGGTACACAGCTGGTGGCAAAGGGCCTGGACTTTAAAAACGTCAGCTTAGTGGGAGTAATATCCGCCGATACCACCTTGAATATACCCGACTATCGCTCTCAAGAAAGAACCTTTCAGCTTATAACACAAGTGGCAGGACGGGCAGGAAGAGGCAGTTCTCAGGGACGGGTAATAGTTCAAACCTATGAACCTGACAACTATGCCTTAAAGGCGGCACAAAACCACAATTACAGCGGATTCTTTTCCGCTGAGAGCCATGTGAGGCAGCTACTTGAATATCCACCCTACGGGGATATCATAACAGCTTCCTTTACATCCGATGTGGAGAAGGACTCCATAGACGGAGCTATGCGTTGCAAAGCATATATGGAAGTCTGTTTAGGCGACGAGGCAAAACAGAGAATCCTGTCCCCCAAAATTTCCCTGGGGTATAAAGAAAAGGAAAGCTATAGGTACTATATCCTGCTGAAATGCCCTAAAGGGGAGAGAAACAGATATGTATACTATTTAGACAGTTTCGAGGAAATAATCATAAGGGATAAGCTTAACTGTAATCTCATTATAGACGTGAATCCCTACAGCATATAGAAAGAGGAAAAAATATGGCAATAAGAAATGTAGTCGTCGAAGGTGACGAAATTTTAAGAAAAGAGTGCAGAGAAGTCAAGGAGATAAGCCCCAGAATAAGGGAAACCCTGGCAGACATGCTGGAAACTATGGAAGATGCCGGCGGTGTAGGAATAGCAGCACCTCAGGTGGGCGTAATGAGGAGAATGTTCATAGCCGCCCCTGAGCCGGAAAGGATATACTACATGATAAACCCTGTCATCTTGGAGGAACAGGGAAGTCAGATAGGAGATGAAGGCTGTCTCAGCGTTCCCGGCATGATAGGAACCGTGGAAAGACCTCAGTATATCAAGATGGAGGCCATGGACTTGGATGGAAACAAACAGATTTACGAATTTGAGGATTTTGATGCCCGTGTCATGTGCCATGAATACGACCATCTGAAGGGCGTACTCTATACGGATAAAGCTACGGATGTGAGAGAAGCAATATACGAGGAAGAATTAGAAGAAGAGCTTTAAGCAGAAACGAGGTGAAGGCAATGAGGATTGTTTTCATGGGGACACCGGATTTTGCCGTGTGCTCCCTGGAAGAGCTTTTAAAAAGCCCACACCAAGTGGGGCTGGTCATAACACAGCCTGACAAGGCTAAGGATAGAGGCAAAAAGGTTCTACCTCCTCCAGTGAAGGAGAGAGCTGAAGCTGCCGGCATAAAAGTATTACAGCCTATAAAGATAAGGGATGATGAAGAGGTTTTTCGGGAGTTGGAGGAATATGCTCCCGATATAATCGTAGTTGTAGCCTACGGGCAGATAATCCCAAAGAAAATTTTGGAGCTTCCCAGGTATGGCTGTATAAATGTACATGGCTCTCTATTGCCGAAGCTTAGAGGAGCTGCCCCCATACAGATGGCCATTGTTTCAGGAGAAAAGGAAACGGGGATCACCATAATGCAGATGGGTGAAGGCCTGGATACAGGGGACATGCTCACTAAAGATAGGGTTGAAATAGGGAATATGAACTTCCGAGAGCTCCACGACTGCCTGGCTCAGATGGGAGGCAGGCTGCTGGTAAAGACCCTTGAGCTTATAGAAAAGGGAGAAGTGGTACCTGAACCTCAAAAGGATGAGGAAGCCACCTACGCCGGACTCATAAGAAAACAGGACGGGGCCATAGACTTTAACAGGACAGCCCAGGAGGTGGAACGGCTCATAAGAGGCTTTGATCCTTGGCCGGGAGCCTTTTGCACCTATAAGGATAAGGTGATGAAGCTTTGGAAAGCTCAGGCTGTAAGCACCGATAAAGAGGAAAAGCCGGGAACAATTACAAGCGTTGACCATAAAGGAGTTATTGTAACCTGCGGCACAGACTCATTACTGGTTACGGAAATACAAATGCCCGGAAAGAAAAGAGTAACTGTAGAAGAATACCTTAAGGGAAATAAAATAGAAAAGGGAGAGGTGTTGAATAATGTTTTATTATGATTGGACTATGATAATATTAGTGCCGGCCATCTTGTTTACCTTTGTGGCACAAGCCATGGTAAAGGGCAGCTTTGATAAGTATTCAAGAATAAGAAATGCCCAAAATATGACGGGACAGGAAGCGGCCAGAAAAATGCTGGACGC
This sequence comes from Anaerovoracaceae bacterium, assembly GCA_041854955.1. Lineage (GTDB taxonomy): Bacteria > Bacillota > Clostridia > Peptostreptococcales > Anaerovoracaceae > CAMENZ01. Next base: position 7,338 of record JBHADF010000028.1, read on the forward strand.
CAACGGACTCTCCGACGTGAGAATTCAGAGAGTGGCAGGAAAGCTTACAGACCACTATAATCCTAAGAACAGAACCTTAGGCCTGTCGGAGACCGTCTACGATGTGTCCTCCGTGGCAGCCGTAGGTGTGGCCTGCCATGAGGTGGGACACGCCATCCAGCATGCAGAAGGCTACCAGCCCCTTGTGCTGAGAAACAGCATAGTTCCTGTAGTCAATATAGCTTCTGTACTTAGCTGGCCTATGGCAATAGCGGGAATACTTCTCCTTTCATATAACGGACAGATAGGAAATTTGGTATTTACCATAGCAGTTTTGGCTTTTTGCGGAGTAATCGCATTTCACCTGGTAACCCTGCCCGTAGAACTGAATGCCAGCGGAAGAGCCTTGAGACAGATAATGGATTTAGGGCTGTTGACAAGGGAAGAAAAGTCGGGAGCACAGAAGGTTCTCAGAGCGGCAGCCATGACATATATAGCTGCTTTGGCAACTGCAGTGGCTAACCTGATAAGAATTCTTGTTTTGAAGAATTCCAGAGATTAGAAATAATCCTTTATAGGCTTCATCAGAGGGACAGGACGGATATGAGATGACAGATATTAACAGAGAAACGGCTTTCAAAGTGCTGTATGAGGTAGAGCGGAACGCTGCCTACTCAAACCTTACTTTGAACAACTTCATAGATGAAAGCATGCCTTCCAATCCTGCCTTTGTAAGAGAATTGGTATACGGTGTGCTCAGGGAAAAGAAGCGGCTTGACTATTATCTTGACAGCTTTGTCTCAAAAGGTATTGACAGGGCAAAGCTTGCCGATAAGCTTTTGCTCAGGTTAGCCCTTTATCAGATTGGCTTCATGGATTCCGTTCCGGAACATTCGGCGGTGGATGAAACCGTAAAGCTGGCGAAGAAATATGCCCGTGGACGAGAAGGCTTTATAAACGGTGTTCTCAGAAGCTACATAAGAGATAGGGCCCGGCTGAAGGAGCCCACCTCCTGGGAGCACAGGTATTCCTTTGCACCTTGGATAATAGACCTGTGGAAAGAAGCCTACGGAGCTGAAGAGACGGAGAAAATCCTGATTGCTTCCAATGAAAGGCCGGAGCTTTCCATAAGGTTAAACCTTTTGAAAACTCAGAGGGATATCCTGAAGAAGGAGCTGGAGGAGCAAGGCTTTGAGACAGAAATCACCGATTTAAGTGGCAGAGCCTTATTGGTAAGGGGAAAAGACCTGACCAAGACTAAGGCCTATGAGGAAGGGAAATTTTCCATACAGGACATAGCTTCTATCATAGCCACAGATATATTGGATATCAGGCCGGGCCAAAGGGTTTTAGATTTATGCAGTGCCCCCGGCGGAAAGACCTTTGCCATGGCGGAAAAAATGGATTCTCAAGGGATCGTATATGCCATGGATAAATATGCCCATAAGCTGATGCTCATGGAAAAACAGGCTCTTAGATTAGGCGTCGAGAATGTTATTTTGAGAGAGCAGGACAGCCAAGAGGAAATACCGGAATTTAAGGATTATGCCGACAGGGTTTTGGCAGATGTACCCTGCTCAGGCCTAGGTGTTTTGCGCAGAAAGCCGGAGATAAAGTACAAGGAGCCGGAAGACATGGAAGAGCTGGTAGAGAGACAGTACAAAATACTGGAACGAGCAGCCTCCTATGTAAAAAAAGGCGGTATGCTCATGTACAGCACCTGCACCATAAATCCACAGGAAAACCAAGAGCAGATAAAAAAGTTCACAGAAAAACACAAGGAATTTCAGGTTGTCTACGAGAGACAACTTATGCCATATATGGGAGTAGACGGATTTTTCATAGCGAAGATGATGAGAAAGGAGATATAGATGGAAGTCGGTTTTAAATCCGATAAAGGGGTAAAGCGAAGCAACAACGAGGATGCCTGCTTTGTACTCTTGCCTGACAAGGTCTATGTAGTAGCCGATGGAGTAGGCGGAGGCAATGCAGGGGAAATAGCTTCGAGGACAGCTGTCAATGAGATAGCAAAATATGTGATAGAGAATCCTATCAATAAGATGAATAATAAATATGCCATAGTCAACTATCTTCAGGATTGCCTTGATAAGACTAACGAGAAGATCTATGATATGGCCAACACCTATGAGGAGAACAGCGGAATGGCGACCACCATAGTCATAGTTTATTCCGCCGACGGAAAGGCCTACATAACCAATGTGGGAGACAGCCGAGTGTATCTGTTCAGAAAGAATCAGCTGGTTCAGCTTACGGAAGACCACACCTATGTAAACACCTTATTAAAGGCAGGGGTCATTTCAAAGGAAGAAGCGGATCTGGATGATAGAAAAAATGTTATAACTAAGGCATTGGGTGCCGATGCCACCGTTGAACCGGACTTTTTCCAGGTAGAGATAATCAAGGACGATATATTCGTCATTTGCACCGACGGTCTCTACGACGAAGTGGAGAGCAGTGAAATCGCACAGATTTTACAGAATGAGACCAGTATGTCGGACGCATGCAGCGAGCTGATTAACCGGGCCAACACCAATGGAGGGCATGACAACATCACCATTATATGCCTTAAAGTAACGGAGGAAGATATCAATGAGTAATAGATTATTAGCGGGAAGATATGAGCTGATCGAGAAAATCGGTGACGGCGGCATGGCGGTAGTCTATAAAGGAAAAGACAGACTGCTGAACAGATATGTGGCTATAAAAATTCTCAGACCTGAATACACAAAGGATGAGCAATTCATCGAGAATTTCAGAAGGGAATCCCAGGCTGCAGCGGGACTTTCACACCCTAATATAGTGGGAGTTTACGATGTAGGCAGAGAAGGAAACATCCACTATATTGTAATGGAGCTTTTAGAGGGAGAACCCTTAAGCGAAGTTATAAAGCAGAAGGGCCGCATAGATTACAAGGAAGCCATGAACATTACAAGGCAGGTAGCTTCCGCCTTAAGCTTGGCCCATAAAAACCAGATAGTTCACAGAGACGTAAAGCCCCATAATATTATGATTACCTCTACGGGAGTGGCTAAACTGGCCGATTTCGGTATAGCCAAGGCCGTTAGTGCAGCCACCATAGTAGGCGGTGACAATAAGGTCATAGGCTCGGTTCACTATTTCTCACCGGAACAGGCAAGAGGAGCCTACGTAGATGAACGCTCCGATCTGTACTCCTTGGGAATAGTCCTCTATGAGATGCTCACGGGAAAGGTACCCTTTGACGGAGATAACCCGGTGTCCATTGCCCTGATGCACATAAACGATGCTATTCCTCCTATGGATAGGGAGGCTCTTGGCATACCCCCACAGCTGGAGAGGATAATAAACAAGGCTACGGAAAAATATCAGAGCAACAGATATAAGAGCGCGGACGAAATGATAGCAGCTTTAGATGATATAGCCTTCATATCCAAGGTAATGGGTCAGCAGGCCCTGATGGATAGGGGGAGCTCCGTACGTAGCGAAGAGGAGCCTGAGATACAGGTAGAGGAAAGAGAGCGTGAAAGGTTTAAAAAAGCCGTGGAAAAGCCGGCTCCCGCACCTAAATCAAAAGCTCTGGACACTTTAAAAAATGCAGACAAGATGAATCTGGCCATAATCGCCGCCGTAGTGGTGGTAGCCATCGCCGGACTTATCGGCTTAGGCTATATGCTGGGCTGGTTTGATAACTCCAAGGAGGTGGAGGTTCCTGAATTCATCGGACATACCTTTGAAGAAGCTCAACAGATGGCCGAAGAAGCCGGACTGAAGCTGGAAAGAGGTGAAGATGTTTTCAGCCCTGATCAGGAAGCAGGATACATCACTTCCCAGACCCCTTCAAAAGGAGCTAAGGTTGTGGAAGGTAAGGTTATAACCGTAGCTGTCAGCAAGGGTAAAAAGGATAATGTAGTTCCTAAGCTCATAGGTAAGGACTATAATGAGGCCAAGGAATATGTAAAACAGTTCGGCTTTACCATCACCATGGCTGTAAAGGAAAGCAGCCCCTTGCCGGAAAACACCATCATAAGCCAATCCGTCAAGGAGGGCACTACAGCTCCCCAGGGAACGGAGATTGAGGTAACCATAAGTGACGGAAAGGGTAAGGAGAAGGTAAAGGCACCTAAGCTCATAGGTACTACCCCGGAAGAAGCAAAGACTATTCTGTCGGCACTGGGACTTTCCACAGAAGGAACCGTAACCTATGAAGAGGTTTCCGACATGGCGGAAAATCTGGTGTTCTGGCAGAGCGTTGAGCCGGGCACAGAGATAGAAGTAGGTTCGACAATAAATATAAAGGTTACCAAGGGTACGCCTCCCGACGAAGGAGAGGATGAACCCAGCGATGATGAAACTAACACGGACGAGGGCCAATGAAGGGACTGATAATTAAAGGTATAGGCGGCTTCTACTATGTAAAGACAGATATAGGCATCTTGGAGGCAAAGGGCAGAGGAAACCTTAAAAGTGCCGGTACAAAGCTTTATGTGGGAGATATGGTAAAGGTGGAGCCCCTTGCGGAAGAAGCCGGTAAAGCCGTCATAACAGAGATTTTGCCGAGGAAAAATCAGTTCATAAGACCGCCTATCGTAAATGTGGATGTCTTTGTCATAACCTTGGCAGCGGCAAAACCCAATCCCAATTTTACCCTTTTGGACAAATTCCTCATAATGGCTGAGATAAGCGGAGTAGATGCCATAATTTGTATAAATAAAGAGGATTTGGTATCAGCCGAGCAGCTACAGGAAATTAAGGAGATATACGAGGGCGTATATCCTGTCATCTGCGTAAGTGCCGCAACAGGAGAGGGGATAGACTCTCTCAAGGCGGCTATTTCAGGGAAGACAGTTGCCCTGGCAGGCCCTTCGGGAGTAGGAAAGTCTTCTATTCTCAACTGTCTTCACCCGGAAGCGGATATGGAGACAGGGGATATAAGCAAAAAGACAGGCCGGGGAAAGCACACTACCCGCCATGTGGAAATATTCAGCGTAGAGGGGGGCGGACTTGTATATGATACTCCCGGCTTCACTTCCTTCGAGATAATGGAGGCAGATGAGGAAAATCTTCAGCTGTATTATCCTGAAATGGAAGCCTATCGGGAAAAATGTTACTACAATAATTGCCGCCATTTGAAGGAGCCTGACTGTGCTGTGAGAGAGGCCGTTTCAAAGGGAAAAATAAGTCGCCACAGATATGATTCCTATGTGGCAAACATGGAAGAAATAAAGAATTCAAAGAAGTATTGATGAGGTAAAGAAATGTTAAAATTGGCACCGTCTATTTTATCGGCAGATTTTGCCAACTTGCTGGATGGAGTGAAAAAAATAGAAGAGGGAGGAGCGGATTATATCCATGTGGATGTGATGGACGGCCACTTTGTGCCCAACATCAGCTTCGGTGCAGCTGTGATGAAGTCTATGAACGGTAAAACTTCACTGCCCTACGATGTCCATCTCATGATTGAGGACCCGGATAAATATATCGGTGATTTCGTGACGCCTCAGACAGAATATATAACCGTTCATCAAGAGGCCTGTACCCATTTGCATCGCACCTTGGAATACATAAAATCCTACGGAGTAAAGGCAGGCGTGTCCATAAACCCGGCTACGCCTTTAAGCACCCTTAAATGGATTTTGGGAAATGTGGATATGGTTCTCATAATGTCTGTGAACCCGGGCTTCGGAGGCCAAAAATTCATTCCCGAAGCCATAAAAAAGGTGGCAGAGCTGGCCAAAATGAGGGCCGAAGGAGGATATGATTTCCTCATTGAAATAGACGGAGGCATTACTTTAGATAATGTGAAAGAAGTCATAGACGCGGGAGTTGATATAGCCGTAGCAGGGTCGGCAGTTTTCAAGGCAGAAGACGTGGCAGACCGTGTCAGAGAGTTTAAGAAATATTGAGGTGAATATATGAGAGATTATTTAGAAATGGTAGATGAAAAACAGGAAGAGCTTCTGGCAGATTTGGCGGAAATTCTTGCTGTTCCAAGTGTAGCAGGTGAGGCTGAAGGTGACTATCCCTTTGGAAAGCCTGTCCACGACGTATTTATGAAAACCTTGGCCATGGCAGAAAGAGACGGCTTTACCACAGCCAACATAGATAATTACGGCGGTCACATAGATTTTAAAGGGGAGACCGACGATGTAATCGCTTTGGTAGGCCATTTGGATGTGGTTCCTGTGGGAGATGTATCCAAATGGAGCACAGACCCTTTCCAAATGAAGATTGAAGACGGCAAGGTTTATGCCAGAGGCGCCGTTGATGACAAGGGACCCTTAATGGCAGGCTACTATGCCATGAAGGTATTGAAAGAAGCCGGATTTAAGCCCAATAAAACCATCAGGCTCATCATAGGACTGGATGAGGAGACGGAGTGGAAGGGCATGGAATACTACATGGATAAGGTTAAAGACAATGTAGTTGCAGGCTTTTCTCCCGATGCCTGTTTCCCTGCAATACATGCAGAAAAGGGCGTTATAGCCTTCAATTTGTCAAAGGCTATAAAAAATGACAAGGCTGACGGCTTGCAGCTGGTGTCCATAGATGGAGGCACCGTAGCCAATGCGGTTTGTGACTCTGTAACATGCAGAATTTCCTTCGGCGATAAAAAGGATGCCGTAATGAAGAAGCTGAAGGAATATATTGAATCTCACGATTACGAAGTTAAAATTGTAGGCAGTGAAACTATATGCGAAATAACGGTAAAAGGTGTGGCAGCTCATGCCGCCTACCCTGAGCTGGGCTTAAATGCCATATCCGTGCTTCTTGAAATTTTAGGCACCTTGGAATTTGAAAATGAGCAGGTTCAGGAGCTCATAAAATTCTTCAATGATCATATCGGCTTCGATTACAACGGACAGAGAATCGGCATGGGTCTGGAGGATGAGCCTACGGGGAAGCTGACCTTTAACGTAGGTATAATCAAGCTTAATTCCGCAGAGATTAAGTACACTATAAATGTAAGATATCCTGTTACTTGTCAGCTTGATAATGTTTACAAGGGCTTAGAGGATGTAGTCTTAAAAGAGGGATATTCCTTGGAAAAGCTGGAATTCTTGGCACCTCTCTACAAACCCGCCGATGACCCTCTCATAGTTGCTCTCATGGACAGCTATATAAAGTTTACGGGGGATGTGGATGCAAAGCCTATAACCATAGGGGGAGCCACTTATGCAAGGGCTGTTCCCAACACGGTGGCCTTCGGACCCATAATGCCCGGGAAGATAGATATGTGCCATAAGGCGAATGAATACATAGAAATAGAAGATCTTATGAGGGGGACTAAAATCTTTGCCGATGTAATATACCGCTTGGCAAAATAGATAATACATAAGCTTTCAGATGAAAAAGGGATGTACTGCCGTTTCGGCAATACATCCCTTTTGAAATGTTAGTGGTGTTTTGGTGTTGTCGGTTCATCCGTGTTGACTTCGTCATCGCCTCCGTCGGGAGGATCGTCACTGGGATCATCGTCCGGATTGTCCGGATCATCAGGATCAGGATTATCGATAGGTACAGGGACTATAGTCACATGCTTTGACGGATCAGGAGGGTACTCCATAGGATCCGGGTTATGGAGGTGACAGTAGAAATGGGGCAATCCGCTGTTGTAGTCGCCTACACTTTGATTAGCTTCATAAGGTCTGACTATACCTGTCTTACTTTCCGTGTGAGGGCAGGATGGCGTTGCCAGCATACCTGATTCGGTACATATTTGAACCGTCTGATATACGGCTTGATTTCCCTTAGGTTGAGTTCCCTTTGTAAAGAACTCCGTACGGTTACCCTTGCCGGTTGCTATGCTTGCTGATACCACGTTGGAGGGCTTAGCTGAATAGGAACCGCCCAAGGCACCTTTACACTGAGCCATAATCTTGCCCCATAGTCTGGCCGCAGCCGGGGACATGGAGGAAAGCTTTATATTTACGTCATTACCTATCCAGATGGATGCGGAATAGTTGGCTGTAAATCCGTCAAACCAAATATCGAAGCTGTCGGAGGTAGTACCTGTTTTACCGCCTACCTTTGCTCCGGGAACTCTTGCATAGAATCCGATACCTTCGGAAACTACGCTTTGAAGCACGTCTCTCATAATCCAGGCAACGCCGGGATTGAGGACTTCTTTATCCTTTAATTTAGGTTCTAATATGACTTCACCGTTTCGGTTGGTTACTTTTGTATAGCAGTGGGATGTCTTTAGGCTTCCGTTATTTACAAAGGTAGAGTAGGCGGCGGCCATTTCCAAAGTGGAAACTCCCTTCGTCATACCTCCCATGCCTAAAGCTGCCAGGTTAAGGTCATTGGTGCCGGAATCTTTAACTAAGCTGGTAATACCGAATTTCTCGGTGATGCTGTAGGAATAATCCACGCCGACCTGAGCTAAAATCTTAACGGCACAAACGTTTACAGATTGCTGAAGTGCTGTTCTGAACGTATACAGACCTCTATATCCGCGGTAGGAGTTCTTAGGCCAAATCCTGCCGTTAACGGTTAAAGGTTCGTCTTCAACTATGGAACCGGCAGTTATATAATCTCCCCAAAGTGAGATTCCCTGTCTGTCATAGCCGGTTTTCACGAAGGGGAATACCTTGCCGGCCTGGGACAGCTCATAGCTCTTCTGTAAAGCGGCTGCATAAACGGCAATAGGCTTTATGGAAGAGCCCGGTTGGCGATTACCTATAGCACGGTTAAAGAGCATTCTTCCTGTAATTTTTCTTCCGCCTATCATGGCCTTGATGGCACCGGTCTTGTTATCCACGATGGTCATAGCCGACTGAGGCTGAATAACCCTTTGTTTTAAGGAAAAGTCATTTGTGGAAAGCTGTTTACCTTCTTCCTTAAAGAAATTAGGGTAGTCCTCGAAGAACTTGGCGGAAATGACCAAATTATCCTTGGAATCCCTTGATTTATAAGGCTGAGGGATGTTGATGAAGCCGCCGGGTATGGAGTAGAGCTTGCCGTTATCAATGGTGTACATGCTTTTAAACTCTACGCTATAATCGGTTTTTCCCTGGACTGTTGTGTTATATATAGCCAGTCGCTTTCCTGCATAAATGGTCAGAGAGCCGTCGGCATTTTTCTTAAACTCACTGCTTTTAAGCTTAAAGGTTCCGTCTTTTTCCACATATCGAGAGTAGGCGTAAAGAAGTACCTTACCCGTCTTGGAATCCAGGATATTGCCGTAAGCATCCTTCCTGTAGCCGGTAGGCTGGGGGAAGTTATTATCGTTGTTATATTCCTTTTCAATTACCGACTGAGCCTGAGAGTCCATAGTGGTATAGATGCGAACACCTCTGTTGTATACCATATCGGCAGCCTTTTCTCTGGACCAGCCGAACTGTTCCTGGAAATCAGCTATAACCTGTGTGAGAACATAGTCGGCAAAATAGTTGGAAACCGTATCCAAGGCGTCTACTGTAGGATTTACAACATCCTTGATTTCTACAGTCTTTGCTTCTGCATACTCTTCATCGGTTATATATCCCTGCTCATGCATAAGCTTGAGACAGGTCAGCATACGGTCATGACACTTATCGTTCCAAACATATGCGGAATCTTCAGTCTTTAATATAAGGTTTTCGCTGTTTTCTGTAACCTGCTCCAAAGGAACTTTTTGCACAAGAGCAAAATATGTAGGCCTCTGGGGAATTGATGCCAAAACGGCAGACTCTGCTATGGTAAGCTCACTTACATCCTTGGAAAAATATGCTTGGGAAGCTGTCTGAATACCGTAGGCGGAAGAACCGAAATAAACCGTGTTTAAGTAAGCCTCTAAAATCTGGTCCTTGGTGAGATTATTTTCAAGGATTACGGAATAGTAGGCCTCGATGATTTTTCTGTTTAAGCTTCGCTCCTGCATTCTGTCGCTCATATACAGGTTTCTTGCCAGCTGTTGGGTTATGGTACTTGTACCGCTTATGTTACCGTTGCTGCGAATGGCATCCCTGATAGCACCGAAAATACGAATGATATTAAAGCCGTGGTGGCTTTCGAAGGTCTTATCCTCTAAGGCTATGAAGGCCTTTTGAGTGTGAAGGGGGATTTTTCCTATTTCAACCAGGGTACGGTTGCTTTCACTGAAGACATTATCAATAATTTCTCCGTTTTGGTCATAAAGGATAGAGCTTTGGGCCAAAAGGTTTTCTATGTTATCCGTTTCTATTTTCGGGGCTTTGGATATGACCGCAGCCACGTATCCCATGCCTATTAAAGTCACAAGAAGACCGGAGAATATAAAGAATTTAAGGACAGTTTTCCAAACAGCCTTTTTCTTTTTTCCCGGCTTTCCGTCACGATTGTTTTTCTTTGAATATGCACCGCCGGAGGTATCCGTTGCCCCTATTTGTTCAGATGCTTCCAACTGATGTTTTTTTGCTCGTCTTGATCTGTGAACGATATCATTGCTATCGAATTCGGTCTTACTCAAATCAAACACCTTCTTTCTCTAATAAGGTTATGTAAACACAATTATGCAAAATATAGTATAACATAATTTTCAATAGTTGCCAAATATTTTCATTTACTTTATAATGAAAATACGATTTAAGTGCCTCGGAAAGGATTCCCATGAGGCGTAAAATATTCTTTGCTTTTTTAGTGCTTCTTATTATTTTGTATGCCGCCGATTCTGTGGGCATAACTCTATCTAAAAATCCATTGGAAAACATGGAAAACATCCGCGGTGAATTTACCGGCCGGATCTGTCGTATTCAGACAAAGAATGCGAAAATTTATTTGGAGATAAAGCTTAAAGCCTTTGATAAAGCCCCTATAAAAGGTAGGGTTCTTTTGCGTTGCTATGATGAAAAATTTCCCTATGACAGCCTATGGGGGAAGGAAATTGCCTTTAGGACTATGTTGGAGAAGCCTGTGGGCCAAAGAAACCCCCACTGTTTCGATTACAGAAAATACCTGATGGGCAGAAATATTTGGATGGTAGGAGCTGTAAGGAGCTTATCTGTGGTCAACGAAGGGGAAGGCTCGGACTCCCTAATTGGCAAATATCAACGTTTTATATACGGCAAAAGGACAGAATTTCAGGAAAAGCTGGATAAAAGCTATGGAGGAATAGTGGCAGGCATGCTTTTCGGAGATACTTCTCTAATGGAAGAAGAGGACTATGAAGCCTTCAGGAAAAACGGAACTGCCCATGTACTTGCTGTAAGCGGACTTCACATAGGGGTAATCTACGCCGCCTATGAAAGTCTTTCTAAAAAGAGGAAGCATCCTCTTATGGATGTATTGTTTTTCTTCTGTTTGTTTACATACGGTTCTCTGGCATTTTGGAGCCCATCGGTAATAAGAGCTGTGGCCATGATTGTGATGAGATATCTGTCTAAGGCCTTGGACCTGAGATATGACATGCTTACTTCTATGAGTTTAGTGGGTATAGCTTTGATTATTTACAATCCCTATGTGATTTTCGGTGCCGGATTTCAAATGTCCTTCTTAGCCTTGGCTTCCATAGGATTTTTTGAGCCTACCTTGAGAAACTATATGCCCGGCTGGCTGTCCACAGTGTTAGCCGCAAATTTGGGACTGCTGATTTATCAGATGTATACATTTAATTTTTTATCCTGGGTTTCCCTAGTGGCAAATGTGCCTACGGTTTATTTGGCAGGGATTCTGCTTCCTATGAGCTTGGCTCTCTTTCTCGTATTTGCCTCAACGGGAAGCATGGAGCCCTGGGAGCTTCCCGTAAAAATGACGGCCAGCCTTATGGAAAGGATAAACCAAGGGGCCTACTTGAAGGGCTACGGCGCCATAGATGTCATAAGTCCTCATATTTGGTCGGCTATATTCATAACCGCGACGCTTTTCTTCCTGTTTTCGGAGCAATTTACCATAATGAGACTTAGGAAAGAAAAAGGGCAAATTAAAGCTGTAACAGCTGTGATTGCCATGATATCACTATTCTTTGGGGTAACCTGTTCTACACCCTTTGACCGGGCAGAGCTGGTATTTGTAGATGTGGGGCAGGGAGATTGTCTTCACTACAGTGTAGGAAAGGTAAATGTTTTGATAGATGGAGGCGGCGCTTCCAATTTCAGTGTTGGGGAGAAAATATTGAAGCAATACCTTCTAAAAAATCGGGTCAGAACCTTAGACCTTGTGATAGCCACCCATCTCCATACAGACCACTACAAAGGTCTCTATGAGCTTTCTCAAAGCTATAAAGTGAAAAAACTGGCTGTTTTTGCAGGCTATAAGCCTTTGAAAGGGGAGCTTGAGGAGCTTTTTAAATGCGATGAGATTTTATGGCTTAGAAAAGGCGATAAAGTACCTCTTTCAAAAGGGGATTATATAGAGGTTCTCGCTCCGGAAGGGGAAGGCGATGCCTTTGACAGAGAGGATGAAAATAAAAACAGCCTCGTCTTGAAATTAGTGTGCCGTGGGGTTTCGACCATGATGACGGGGGATATAGACCAAGTCGGCGAAGGTAAGATCATATCCGCTAATCCCCCTCAAAAGGTGTATGCGGATATTTTGAAGGTATCCCATCATGGCAGCAGATTCAGTACAGCAGATGTTTTCCTGGACGCTCTTAAGCCTAAAATAGCCGTCATACAGGTGGGTAAAAACAATTACGGCCATCCCACGGCAGAGGTTCTGGACAAGCTTTCAAAAAGGAATATAAAGGTCTATAGAAATGATTATATGGGTGCTGTGGGAATAGATATGGAGGATGGCAAAATCAAGCATGTTTACACCTGCATAGAATAGGCTAAAGAGGGCATAAATAGATTGTTACATAAAAAAAACCGTGGTATAATAACGGCTATATGGACAAGAAATAATTATGGAAGGAAATGGAAGGATTTTCTGTTTGGAGGAAAGAAGTGGCAGGAAGATTTGAAAGCAAGGAACACGCATTTAAACTGTTTAATGAAGACCTTAAGAAGGGTGATTTTTCGCCTGTGATGTTTTTCTACGGACAGGAAGAATACCTTATAGAATGGGCTGTGGAATCCTTGGTTAAAAAGTATGTTAATCCGGCCATGAAAAATATAGACTACATAAAGGCAGATGATGACAGTCTGTCAGCCTATGACCTTATGGAAATGTGCGATACCTTTTCCATGGTTTCGGAAAAACGAGTTGTTTGGGCAAAGAATTTTGAACCCTTGAAAAGTGTCAATCCAAAAGGGTTTTCCCAAATAGACAGAGATAGGCTTTTGGAATATGTGCTTCAGCCTAATGAGGGTAATATACTGGTTTTTTCCATAGAAAAGCTGGAGGATAAAAGTGAATTTGTCAAGGAATTAAAGAAAAAGGTAAAGACCTATGACTTTGACAAGCTGGACAGAGCCGCCCTTTCCGCCTTCATTTTAAAGAGATTCAAGGAAGCCAAAAGAGAAGTCGGCAAGGATATCATCAATTATATCATAGAGGAATCGGGGTATTTCAACAAAGAGACGGAGTATAGGCTTTTTAATCTGGAAAACGATATTAAAAAGATTCTGGCCTATAGGTCGGAAGGTCCTTTACTCCCTGAGGATATCGCCTCAGTTCTTCACGGTGACGAAGACACCTTTATATTTAACTTTTTAGATTGCATAACGGGAAACAGGAAGGATACGGCCTTTTCCATGCTGGACGGAATATTGACCTCGGGAGGAGATGTATTTTCTCTGGTGGGGCTTTTGATAAATCAGTTTGAGCTGATTCTTGATATAAAAGAGCTTCAGATGGAAGGTGCAACTCCGGGACAGATAGGCAGCACTCTGAAAATACACGAATTCAGAATAAAAAAGGCCTTGGGCTTCGCCTCTAAGGTGACGGTAGATAAAATTAAAAAGATATTGGTACAGTTATATGAAATAGACAGAAATGTAAAGACGGGAACCTTGGAGCCGCGGTTGGCCTTGGAACTGTTCATAGGGAGAGTATAGTATGGAAAATTTAAATCATAAAAAACAGATAAAGGCAGACATAATGCTGGTTCTCGTAACCTTCGCATGGGGAGTTTCATACCTTATGATGGACTTCAGCTTAAAAGATATGGACCCTTTTACTTTAAATGCTCAAAGATTTTTAGGTGCCTTTCTCATAGCGGCCATATTTAGCTGGAAGAGACTGAAGAAGGTAAATAAAATAACACTGAAATACAGCGTGCTGGTTGGAGTAGCTCTTGTATTTGTATACATAGGAGCCACCTTTGGAGTGAAATATACCACCATATCAAATTCCGGTTTTTTATGCGCTATGACCGTGCTGTTTACGCCTCTTTTTGCAAGGATATTTCTCAAGCAAAAGCAGGATCCGAAGGTAGTGGTAGCCGTTACTCTGAGCATAATAGGCATAGGACTGCTTACTCTTAAGGATGATTTTTCCATAAATATGGCAAACCTTAAAGGGGATTTATTGTGCTTAATGTGTGGAGCTTTTTATGCCATAGACCTGCTCCTGACGGAAAGGGCCGTATCCCATGAAAAGGTTGACGCATACAGCTTAGGTGTTTTCCAGCTGGGAGTTACGGGAGTCTTAAATCTGGTACTGGCCTTCATCTTTGAGACTCCACATTTTCCCACTACCCCTCAGGTGTGGGCAACAACCTTGTTTTTAGCTGTATTCTGTACAGGCGTAGCCTTCATCGTTCAACCTATAGCCCAGCAATATACCACCGCCTCACATACGGGAGTCATATTCACCTTGGAGCCGGTGTTTAATGTGGTAGCTGCATTTATTTTCTTAAATGAAGTATTGTCCTTTAAGGCCTATGTGGGTGGTGCCATAATGATAGCTTCCATCTTAATAATGGAGCTGGAAATGCCCGCCTTTTTAAAAAGGCCTCAAAGGTCGTAAGCCTTGGAAAATCAGGGCTTATAAAAATACTGTTCAGAGTTGATTTATTCTATTGCTGAAAGATAAAATAAATGATAAAATGTGGCTGGAAAATAGAATTTAAAGGAGGACTTTATTATGGCGCGTTTTACTTTACCTCGTGACCTTTACCACGGCAAAGGTTCACTGGAAGCCCTTAAGACTTTTAAGGGAAAGAAGGCTATTATATGTGTAGGAGGAGGCTCTATGAAAAAATTCGGCTTTCTCGAGAGAGCGGAAGCCTATCTGAGAGAAGCAGGAATGGATGTACGCATCTTTGACGGCATTGAGCCTGACCCTTCTGTAGATACCGTTATGCGTGGTGCTGCTGCTATGCTTGAATTTGAACCTGACTGGATTGTAGCTATCGGAGGCGGTTCCCCTATAGATGCTGCAAAAGCAATGTGGATTAAATACGAATATCCCGAAAGCACATTTGAGGATATGTGCAAGATATTCGGTATTCCCGAACTTAGAAAAAAAGCACACTTCTGTGCAGTTTCTTCCACATCGGGAACAGCCACAGAGGTTACGGCCTTTTCCATCATAACCGATTATGAAAAGGGTATCAAATATCCTATCGCCGACTTTGAAATTACCCCGGATGTAGCTATCGTGGACCCTGAATTGGCAGAGACAATGCCTCAGAAGCTGGTAGCTCACACAGGAATGGACGCTATGACCCATGCTGTAGAGGCTTATGTTTCCACGGCTAATTGCGACTACACAGACCCTCTGGCAGTTCATGCCGTTGAAATGATCATGAAGGATCTGGTTCCTTCATATAAGGGAGATATGGAAGCAAGACATAGAATGCACAATGCTCAGTGCCTTGCAGGAATGGCTTTCTCCAATGCTCTTTTAGGAATCGTTCACTCCATGGCTCATAAGACAGGTGCCATCTTTGCCGATTACGGTGCTCACATTATTCACGGTGCGGCTAACGCTATGTACCTTCCTAAGGTTGTAGCCTTTAACGCAAAGGATGAAACCGCAAAGAAGAGATATGGTGTACTGGTAGACTATATGGGTATCATTTCAAAGGATGCCTCCGACGATGAAAAGGTTGCCGCTCTCATCGAGTATCTTCGCAAGATGAACGACGACCTGAACATACCTCACTGCATTAAGAATTACGGTGCAGATTCACTGCCTACAGAGCAGGGCTTCGTACCTGAGGAAGTATTCCTTGAAAAGCTTCACGACATAGCTGTTAATGCTATTGCCGATGCGTGCACAGGATCCAATCCTCGTCAGCCCAGCGTTGAAGAAATGGAAAAGCTTCTGAAATGCTGCTACTACGATTTAGAGGTAGACTTCTAATAACACTTTGTGTTCTATATAATCCTCGGAGAAATCCGGGGATTATTATTTAGACAAGAAAAGAAAAAATAAAGAAAGAAAAAATGATGATAAAGACACTTATAAAATATTTCAAACCCCATAAAAAGTTATTTCTCATAGATATGTTCTGTGCCTTATCGGTGGCTGCCATAGATTTGGCATTTCCTTTGGTTTCCCGATATGCTATGTACGAACTGTTGCCTAACAAGGTCTACGGCTTCTTTTTCGTTTTGATGGCAACGGTGGTTCTGTTCTATGTACTGCGTTCTGTGTGCTACTATTTTATGACCTATCTGGGACATATTTTCGGAGTAAGCGTGGAGGCGGATATAAGAACAGCTCTCTTTGAGCAACTTCAGAGGCTGGACTTTGAATTTTACGATAAAAACAGAACGGGAAAGCTGATGAGCAGACTGACGGGAGACCTGTTTGAAATAACGGAGCTGGCTCATCACGGCCCGGAAGACCTGGTGATTTCTGTATTGACCATAACAGGCTCTTTGATTTTCATGTTTATGATGGAATGGCGGTTGGCCTTGGTGGTGACCATTTTAATCCCGATTTTCTTGATCATAGTCATGAAAAACAGAAAGAATATGGCAGATGCCTCAAAAGAGGTCAAAGCAAAGATGGCGGCCATAAACTCGGATATAGAGTCGAGCATTTCCGGCATAAAGACCTCCAAGGCCTTTGCCAACGAAAAACTGGAACAGGGGAGATTTGCAGAGGCCAACGATATCTTCATAGGAGCAAAGCGTGGATATTACAAGGCCATGGGTGCCTTTAGCGCAAGCCAGGAGTTTTTTATGGGTATAATGCCCTGTGCCGTTATAGCCGTAGGTGGCGGACTTCTCATGGAGAACAGGATTAACTACATAGATTTGATTACCTTTACCCTCTTCGTAAACACCTTTATAACCCCCATCCGAAAGATGGCAAATTTTGCGGAGGTATTTTCCAACGGCATGGCAGGTATGAGCAGATTTAAGGAGCTTATGGACTTAGAACCGGAAGTGAAGGAGAAGGAAGGTGCCGGCAAGCTTACCGTCAAGGAAGGGGCCATCGCCCTGGAAAATGTATCCTTCTCATACAATGAGAGAGCGGAGGTTTTGGAAAATATAAACCTTAATGTCAAGCCAGGAGAAACTTTAGCCATAGTAGGACATTCCGGAGGAGGAAAGACTACTCTGTGCCAGCTGATTCCCAGATTTTACGATGTGACGGAAGGCTCTATAAAGATTGACGGCGTGGATATAAGAGATGTGACCAAGAATTCCATAAGGAGCAATATAGGCATCGTACAGCAGGATGTATTCATCTTTGCAGACACAATCTTTGAAAACATACGCTACGGACGACCTGAGGCCACCTTTGAGGAGGTGGTGGAGGCGGCAAAGAGAGCAGAGATATATGAAGATATTCTTCGCATGCCGGATCAGTTCGAAACCTATGTGGGAGAAAGGGGCACCAAGCTTTCCGGAGGGCAGAAGCAAAGGGTATCCATAGCCAGAATTTTCCTCAAGGATCCTAAAATTTTAATCCTGGACGAGGCCACCTCCGCCTTAGATACGGTGACGGAAGAAAGGATACAAAAGAGCTTTGAAGAGTTAGCCAAGGGCAGGACAACCTTAGTCATAGCCCACCGCTTAGCCACCGTAAGAGCCGCCGACAGAATTATCGTCATAGAAGACGGCAAAATCATTGAAGAAGGCAGCCACCGAGAGCTGTTAAAGCTGGGTGGAGAATACGCCATGCTGCACAATACCCAAAAGCTGATGCAGTAAAATAAAAAAGTATGGAACTTTATCACAGAAGATAAAATGTGCCGGCTATATAATTACCTCATATTAGGAGCTTTGCTTCCACATTAAATATTGTAAATTATGAGGAGAAAAAACATGGGAATATTCGATTTTCTTAAAGGAGCAGATATAAACGGCGGAGTAGAGGAATTCAAGAACACGGAAAATGCAGTGTTGCTGGATGTAAGGACTACTGACGAATATAAGGGAGGACACATAGGCGGAAGTATAAACATACCTCTTCATATTCTGGAAGCCAAGGTAGGGGAAAAGATAAAGGACAAGAACACCAACTTATTCGTATATTGTTTAAGCGGCGGAAGAAGCGGCCAGGCAGCCTCTTTGTTGAAATCCATGGGATATATCAATGTGAAAAATATCGGAGGCATAGGCGGCTATAAGGGCCGGATAGAGAGGTAGTTATGAAAGTAGTAATCGTTGGAGGAGTAGCCGGAGGAGCTACGGCGGCAGCTCGTATAAGAAGATTGGACGAAAAGGCTCAGATAACCGTCTTTGAAAGAACAGGATATGTGTCCTACGCTAACTGCGGATTGCCTTACTACATAGGCGATGTAATCACCGACGGTGAAGAGCTGAGTCTCCAGACTCCCGAGAGCCTCTACGAAAGATTCCGCATAGATGTAAAGGTGGGACATAATGTAAAGTCCATCAATCCGGAGAGCAAAACAGTCACAGTTATGGATCTTAATACAGGGAAAGCCTTTGAGGAAAGCTATGACAAGCTAATCCTTTCACCGGGAGCAAAGCCCATTAAGCCTGAACTGCCCGGCATGGAAAGTGACAGAATATTTACATTGAGAACGGTGGAGGACACCTTTGCCATTAAGAGCTTTGTCAATGAAAAAAAGCCTAAATCAGCTGTATTGGTAGGCGGAGGTTTCATAGGTCTGGAAATGGCAGAAAACTTAAGGGAACTGGGTATGGATGTGACCATAGTTCAGAGACCTGCTCAGCTTCTCAACATATTGGACTATGATATGGCCACCTTCGTTCACTCCGAATTCAGAAAGCATGGAGTAAAGCTTAAATTCAAGGGTGATGTCATAGGCTTCTCAGAAGCAGAGGGCAAAATAGAAACCCTGCTTCAAGATGATGCTCCCCTGAAAGCTGATATGGTAATCCTGGCCATAGGAGTTATGCCGGAGTCCCATTTAGCAAAGGATGCAGGTTTGGAGCTGGGCCTCAAGGGCAGTATCGTCGTAAATGACAGGATGGAAACTTCCATTAAGGATATATATGCCGTAGGAGATGCCATACAGGTTAAGCACGGTGTGACAGGAACAGATGCTGTGATCTCGCTGGCAGGCCCTGCAAATAAACAGGGAAGAATAGTTGCCGACAATGTGTGCGGAGGAGACAGCAGATATCACGGCTCCCAAGGCTCATCGGTAATTAAAATATTTGATATGACTGTGGGAACTACAGGCATAAACGAAGGTCTGGCAAAAAAAGAGGGCATAGAATACGAAAAGCTGGTTCTCTCTCCCCTGGCTCACGCAGGATATTATCCCGGAGCTAAGCTGATGACTGCTAAAGTACTGTATGAAAAGAAGACCTTAAAAATCTTAGGTGCACAAATCGTGGGCTATGACGGTGTTGACAAGAGGATTGATGTAATCGCTACGGCAATCTTTGCAGGACTGAAGATTACGGACCTGAAGGATTTGGATCTGGCCTATGCACCTCCTTATGCTTCGGCTAAAGACCCTATAAATATGGTAGGCTTTATGGCTGACAATCTGGAAAATGGCAAGGTTGAGCAGTTCCACTGGGAAGATATAGATGAAATATCAAATGGACAGGTAACCTTGCTGGATGCTCGTACTCCTGAGGAATATGCATCCGGTCATGCTCCGGGATTCATAAATATCCCTGTGGACGAGCTAAGATGGAGATTGGACGAAATCCCCAAGTCCAAGCCGGTATATGTAATGTGTCAAAGCGGTTTGAGAAGCTACGTGGCTGCGAGGATTCTTGCTCAGTCCGGCTATGATGCTAAAAACTTCTCGGGAGGATACCGCTTCTACAACTCGGTTATGAGCGACAAAAAAGCCACGGCAAGTGAAGCTAAAAAAGAAGCCTTCCCCTGCGGTGCTGAAAGATAATATACAGAAAGGGCTATTTTAAAAGATAGCTCTTTTTTGTGCCACCGTCGCAAAAGAAAAAATAGTTGAATAAACTTAATATCTACATTATAATTCACTTATAGTAACAAAGGGTCCCGCGGGGTATCGAAAGGAGTAAGTGGAATGATATTTGATAAATTTAAAAAGAAAAAGAATGAAGATAAAAAAGAGAAGATTAGGCCGGAAGTTTATGAGCAGGATGAGATAGACGCTCTTGAAGAATATATATGTGAGAACTATGGTGATTTTCCCAATGTATTTCACGAGATTATTTCACCGGACATCCATGTGGATGTGGCTATGATACCGCCGGAAGGTGAAAGAGACTACTATACCCTGGTAACCATGGGCATGGGTGCTCATAAGATGAATGTTCCGGAGGAGCTTGCTGAGTATGAGCTGGAGAGAGCAGAGCTGGTTATACATCTTCCTAAGGATTGGAAGGTGGGAGATGATGACGAAATATGGTATTGGCCTATAAGATGGCTGAAAATATTGGCCAGACTCCCCATCGAGCAGGATACCTGGCTGGGCTTCGGCCATACGGTACCGTCAGGGGAGCCTGTTGCAAAGGATGTTCTATTTGACTGCATCATGCTCATAAGCGACGATTCTACAGTAAAGCTCAGCGAAGAAAAAACTATCAACTTCTATACACTGGTACCTCTATATGAAGAGGAAGTGCAGTACAAGTTGAAAAAGGGTGCGGAAGCCTTGCTGGCTCTCTTTGAAGAGGGTGAAATCCCTTATCCGCCTGTAGTGGACAAGCAGAGAAAAAATCTTTGCACAAAGCTTTCATAGGTAAAAAAAGGGCATCTCAGAGAATTGACTCGGAGATGCTCTTATGTTTTATGGTATATCATGGGGCTTGGGAAGGCTCCAGCGGTATTTGGCAGCCAGAAGGCGGAGCACTACCACCACAGCTGTTCCCACGGACATGGCCACCAGTTCGCCGAAAAGCTCCCAGAGGATTACGGTTACTATGGCACCGATTATGGAGGCTGAGGCATAGAAGTGTTTTACCAGTATGTATGGTGGGTCTCCCGCCATGACATCTCTCATTATACCTCCTCCGACGCCTGTAATAACCCCTACAAAAACGTTTAGGAAAATCGTGGCATCGCAGTCGGAATAGTGAGCAACCTTTATGCCAATTACAGTGAATACCCCCAAGCCGATGGAATCCATCCAGAGCATTAAGGGTTCATAGATTTTCCGGGTAGCAGTAAAGAGCTTCTGGACCTTAGGAATGCATATTACAATGGCTGTAATGATGGCGATGGTAGCATATAGGGGATTTCTGAAGGTATGAGGAGGAATAACTCCCAAGATGATATCCCGTATAACACCGCCGCCGACGGCAGTTACCAAGCCAAGCACAGCTACACCCAGGATATCCATTTTTTTGTGTATCCCCAGCATGGCGCCGGAAACGGAAAAGGCTATGGTGCCTATGATTTCAAAAGTGAGATATAGATTTTCTGACATTTCCCCTCCGCGCTACCTTGCAAAATATTCTTCTCTTAAAATGGACATGAGATGGAGGTCCACATATTGGCCATCCTTCTTTCCACCGTGCCTCATGACACCCTCGGGAACAAAGCCCACTTTTCTATACAGGTTGTGAGCGATTTTGTTTTCGGTGAAATGGTCCAGAGTAACTCTTTCACATCCTAATTCTTCAAAGGCCAGCTTAAGGGCTGCCAAGAGAGCCTCTTCTCCCAAGCCTTTTCCCCTTAGGGAAGGGTCCGCAATATATATTCTGGTAATATCAAGTGAATCATAGTGGTGTGAATAATTGCTTATATAGATTCTGCCTATGGGCTGTAAATCCTTTCTTAGGCATATAGTGAGCTGGATTTTATCCTCATCCTCTTGTCGTGTAACGAATTCTCTTACTATCTCTTCATAGTTCCTGTCTTTAGACATGGTAAAAAACTCTGTTACAGCAGGGAGAACCTCCCATTTTGCAAAATAGGAGCAGTCGTCAAAGGAGCTGTTTCGAAGGAGTAAATTTTCCGTGGATATCTCATATTTCATATTCTTGAAAGCCTACCTTTCCTTTTGGTGAAAAATGTGGTATGATATGCTATCATATTACTATATGTAAATATAGATAACAAGAGAAATATACAAAAGGATAAATAGGATGAGCAAAAAGAAAAAAACAATTATAGCGGCTATTGCAGGTGTAGTGGCAATAAGCTTATTGGTTGTAGGAACCCTTATTTATTTAAATGTGGTGCGAAATGCGGAGCCTACTTTAGAGAAAATAGTTGAAGGGAAGATGACAGCCTATGAAACGGACCTTATGGATTCCTTGGCTTCCATGAAGTCCAACACGGATGTGTCCGATTATTTTGTAAATTGGGGAAAGAACAAGAGCATTAAGGTTACACAGGATATGTCAGGGAATGTCATATACAGCTTTAAGGCCACGAAGGGGTATAAGGAGAAGTCCCCGGTGGTTATAATTTGCGGTTTTGATTATAAGAGAATGGAGCTCTATCAAGAGCCCATAGTAACCTGTCTCACAGTGGCAAAGAATTTAAGAAATCACGGTAAACTTGATATAGTTTTTTCACCTGAGGTATCGGGAGAAAGAATAGGCCTGGATAGTTTATCAGATTCCTACTTTTCTGATAAGACACAAGTCTTTTATTTAGGTCGGGGGAATAACGGAAAGATATCCGATGTTACCTCCGGCAGAGTATTTATGGAACTGTCCACGGATTTAACCTATTCCGAGCCGAAATACGAAGCTGCCTATGAAGTTTCCATAAACAATGTTCCTGTAAACTTCTCCTATGCAAAGACAATTGTGGTAAATCCCATCAAAACTTTGGGCACAGTTTTGGCAAACTTCAAATCCCATTCCATGCTCTTTGAATTAGCAGGCATTTCAGGGGGTTCCGGCTTTAATATCACACCGGAATCAGCAACCATGCAGGTAGTGGTAGACAGTAGCAACGAAGATAAATTTGAAAGAAAAATGAATGGCTACATAGAGAAATTCATGGAAAAATACGGAGAAGATTATCCGGAGATAACTTATACATATAAGAAAATAGACAGGCCCCGGCAGGTAATTTCCGATGAAAATATGGAAAATATAATCAGCCTTATGTATACTGCAAACAACGGAGTGTACTACAAGGATGACGATGGTAATGTGGTAGCCTTGACGGGTATGGGGGAAATTTCCACCGATAACGGAAAATTTTCCATGAAGGTGTCGGCCTACAGCTCAGATGCAGCCTACCTGGAGGAGTTGGAGGATGCCTATGCTGTCATAGCGGGACTTTGCAGTATGGATAACAGACTTGAAAATCGAGAAGAAGTATATATGGGAAATGAAAAGTCCATGTCCTTGACAGAGGAATTCCAAAATGCCTATTACACCTATACCGACGGCAAAACCCTGGAAAGAGAAACGGCCATCGAGTATATGCCTGCTTCTGTAATAAAGCTGAAGCAGGAAAAGGGTGCACTCACATATTGCACTGTATCTATCAAAACCAAAAGCTACTATGCGGGAAGCTTCATAACATATTTTGAAGGCACTGATGAGCCCATAAGCTAAAAGGGAAATCTTCAAAATAAGTGGATGTAATCCGCTATATATGAAAGTAGATAAGATGTCCGCTTTTGCAAGGCGGACATTTTCATATGGAAAAATGGGGGAGGTTTTACTGTGAGTGTTTTGAAAATTTCATCTTGACCCGTGGATTATTTAGTAGTAAAATTGTGGATAGCCTACGACATATACCCATATATAGTGGTGCTGGCATTTTCTGTAAAAGGAAAAATAATTCTGTATAGGAGAATTTAAGATGGAAAGTATTAAGAAAATCATTAAAAGAGACGGAAGAACCGTGGATTTCAATGTTGAAAAAATTGCAAATGCAATCTTTAAGGCAGCCCAGGTTTTAGGTGGTAAAGACAAGGATATGGCCATGTACTTAGCCAGACAGACAGAGCTTTATCTGCTGGATATCTGCCATAATCAAGTGCCTACTGTAGAACAGATACAGGATGCTGTGGAAAAGATTCTCATTGAAAACGGCCATGCCCGTACAGCAAAGGAATACATCCTATATAGAGCAGAGCGTACAAGAGTCCGCGACATGAATACCAAGCTGATGAAAATCTATGAGGACTTAACCTTTAAGGACGCTAAGGACAACGATGTTAAGCGCGAAAACGCCAATATCGACGGAAATACAGCTATGGGCACCATGCTCAAATACGGTTCCGAAGGTGCAAAGGAATTCTACAAAATGTATGTAATAGACCCGAAGCATGTAAAAGCACATGAAGAAGGGGATATTCACATCCATGATATGGACTTCTATACCTTGACCATGACTTGCTGCCAGATAGATCTGGTGAAGCTGTTAGCCGACGGATTTTCCACGGGACACGGACATTTAAGAGAGCCTAACGACATAGAAAGCTATGCTGCTTTGGCCTGTATCGCTATCCAGTCCAACCAAAACGATCAGCACGGCGGTCAGTCTGTGCCTAACTTTGACTACGGCATGGCTCCCGGTGTGAGAAAAACCTATAAGAAGCTTTACCTGACCAACGTAGGCAAGATGCTGGATATTCTCATAGATACGGAAGACGGAGAAGCTCAGGCAAGAGCGCTTGGAAAGAAAATCGAGGAGGAGAAGGGCGTATATCCTTCCATGAATTGGGACAGCAACTATAAGGATGTAGAAAGAGAAGAGCTGAAGAAGCTTTTCGCCGAGCTGACCGATGAAACCATCAAGAACATACAGGACAAGGCTACTAAATTTGCCGATAAGGAGATAAGAAGAAAGACCTATCAGGCCATGGAAGCCTTTGTACATAACTTAAACACCATGCACTCCAGAGCGGGAGCACAGGTTCCTTTCTCATCCATAAACTACGGAACCGACACATCTCCCGAAGGAAGGCTTGTCATGGAAATGATTCTCAAAGCTACCGAAGCCGGCTTAGGAAACGGAGAAACTCCTATTTTCCCCATCCAGATATTCAAGGTTAAGGAAGGTGTTTCCTACAACCCTGAGGACCCTAACTACGATCTTTTCAAGCTCGCTTGTAAGGTATCAGCAAAGAGACTTTTCCCCAACTTCAGCTTCTTGGATGCTCCTTTCAATGCCAAGTATTATGTGGAAGGTGACCAGAGAACGGAATGTGCATACATGGGCTGCAGAACTCGTGTAGTGGGAAATGCCTACGACCCAACGAGAGAAATCGTAACGGGAAGAGGAAACCTTTCCTTTACATCCATAAACCTGCCCAGACTGGCTATCAAAGCTAAGGGCGACATAGATTTATTCTTTGAAATGCTGGAAAATATGATAGAACTTTCCTGCAATCAGCTTTATGACAGATTTAAGATTCAGTCTCAAAAGAAGGTTAAAAACTTCCCCTTCCTTATGGGACAGGGAATCTGGATTGATTCCGAGAAGCTGGGTCCTGAGGATTCCATAGAGGAAGTAATCAAGCACGGAACTCTGACCATAGGCTTTATAGGCCTGGCAGAGTGTTTGAAGGCTCTCATAGGCTCTCATCACGGAGAAACTAAGGAAGCACAGAACTTAGGTCTGGAAATCATCGGGTATATGAGAAAGCGTATGGATGAAAAGGCCGAGGAATGGGGCCTCAACTGGTCTCTCATAGCCACTCCCGCCGAAGGACTTTCCGGAAGATTTGTAAAGATTGACAGAGCAAAATACGGAGAAATTCCGGGAGTAACGGACAGGGATTACTATACGAACTCCTTCCACATTCCCGTGTACCACGATATAAATGCTTACGACAAGATTAAACTGGAAGCGCCTTATCACGAGCTTACCAACGGAGGACACATATCCTATATCGAGCTGGACGGCGACCCGTTAAAGAATCTGGATGCCTTTGAAAACATCATCAGATGTATGAAGGAAAGCGGCATAGGTTACGGTTCCATCAACCACCCTGTAGACAGAGACCCTTGCTGCGGATACACAGGAATAATCGATAACGAATGTCCTAATTGTCACAGAAGGGAAGAGGACAGCGATACGGGCTTTGAAAGAATAAGGAGAATTACCGGATATTTGGTAGGCACCATGGACCAATGGAATAACGGGAAGACAGCTGAGGAAGCTGACAGAGTTAAGCACACCACCAAGGATGAAACCCTGGAAAAGCTGTAAAAAGTAAAAAAAGGAGAGGGTAGAGATGACTGAAAAAGCAGATACCATAAGATTGGCGGGCGTAGTTCGAGAATCCATAGTGGACGGACCCGGAATCAGGTTTGCTGTATTTTGTCAGGGATGCCCCCACGGATGCGAGGGCTGCCATAATCCGGCTACCCATGATTTTGCAGGCGGATACGACTGCCCCATAGACAGAATTTTGGAGGCTGTGGATAAAAACCCTCTTTTAAACGGTGTTACCTTTTCCGGAGGAGAACCCCTATGCCAGCCGGAGGCTTTCTATAAGCTGGCTGTGGAGCTGAAAAAGCGGAAGCTGCATATTTTGATATATACGGGCTTCACCTACGAGCAGCTTGAGGAAATGGGGAAAAAGAATCCATACATTCCGAAGCTCCTGGAATTGACAGATCTTTTGATTGACGGTAAGTTCAATATGGATGAGAGGGATTTAACTTTGCAGTTCAGGGGGAGCCGAAATCAAAGGATAATAGACATGAACCTGACACGGGAGCAAGGAAAACTAACCCTGTCAGATAAATATTGAAAAATTAGGGTAAAATAGTAAAAAACACTTGCAAAACTTATGAGAGGTGTGCTATACTAACCTTTGTTCGAGTGCGAACAGCCTATTTTTAGAGAAAATGCTACGGCTTAAATATAACAAAGGAGGTGCGGTAGATGTCAAGAAAATGCGAAATTTGCGGTAAAGGACAGACTTCAGGAAACAAAGTTTCTCACTCAATGAGACATACGAGAAGAAAATGGAATGCTAACATTCAGACTGTAAGAGTTGTCGAAGATAACGGCGCAGTTAGAAAAGCTAATGTATGCACGAGATGCATGAGATCCGGTAAAGTAAACCGTGCCATTTAATTAAAAGAAATTTTAGAGGAACTGACTTAGGTCGGTTCTTTTTTTTATAACTGAAGGGTATGGGTAGTGACTTATAGGCCACTATTGATTTGTATATATCTATGGGGATATAATGATTGTTATAACAGCTTAGCTGAAATAGTATTTGATGTGGGTAATAACAAGGGAAATACTATAGAGATTACCTTGGATAACCCGGCACTGAATAAAATTGAAAAAGATGCCGAAAATTTTTTAATTCATATTATTCTGTATTTTAAAGAAGATATGACAGAAACAGATATATTGGCTATAACCAAATTAGTAGATGATATATTCAGTGTTTCATACGGCTATGGTTTTAAACCCCTAAAAAATCAGGATATAATGACGGAAACCCTCATTAAAAAGAATATCTTTAGTGAATCGGTAAAGGTTGATGGAAGTGTCACTGTTAATACGGAAATTGTAAAAGGTAAAATAAATAAGTTTTATGAATATAATTTCCTCAACTATGAACAGGTGGAAGAAAATGAAACAAGTGGATGTAAGGCTTTAAGCGATAATCTGTTTTATTACAAGACAGTTAAATGATGTTGGGATTAAGATTGGGAAAGCTATTCTAAATAAGATGAAACGTAATACGAAAATTGCAATCATGTTATATGGTATTATTCCACTAAATGCCGCAGTATTGTTCCGATAATCTTGATATCATTCCGATAAAATGATATAATCTGCCCAACAGGAGACCTCTAACAGAAGGAGAAGCTGCAAGGCTCAACGAGGAATTTACAGTTGAATATACATATAATTCCAATGCTATAGAGGGAAACGCCCTTACGCAGAAAGCCGTGAGCATATAGTGACCAAGATAGCTCGTTTTCACATTGAGTTTGAAAACATCCATCCATTCATCGACGGCAATGGCAGGACAGGAAGGCTTATCGTAAATATGGAGCTCATGAAGGCAGGGTATCCACCCATCGATATAAAGTTTACGGATAGAAAGGCCTATTATGACGCCTTCGATGAATTCCATGGAAAGAATAACCTCTCCGCTATGGAAAACTTGTTTGCGGGCTATCTAAATGCAAGGCTGGATTTCTATTTAAGCATATTAGAAGACTGATATAAAAGATACTGATAACACCATATAAAGAGCTGATAGCTTAGCGCGATATAATTTTGCAAAGGGAGAAAAAAATGGGAATATTTAATTTTGGCAAGAAAAAAGAAGAAAAAAAGGAAATCAAGAAGGATAAGGACAACACAGGTATGTTTGGAGGCTCAGTTCTTTTATCCGGCAACGAGTTTGATATGGATAGGTACAAGGAAGACCTGTTGAAAAACTGGGATATTGCCATAGAGGAAGATACGGATGATGTAAATGGCGAAAAGGATACTATTTTGACGGAAATCGGCGGAAACAGAGTGGTTATAACAAGATTTCCGGCGCCTGTTCCCAACGGAGAGGCAGAGCTTAATGCGGAGAATAACTATATGTGGCCGGAAGCTGTGGAAGTGACCAAAACTCATCAGGCACATATTTTCGTCTGCATTTTGGGAAACGAAGGCAATTTAGTGGATAAGGGCACCCTCTTTGTAAAGCTCATGGATACAGCCTGCTGCCAAGAAAATGTTATAGGTGTTTTCACCAGCGGTGTAGTATTTGAGCCCAACTTCTACAGGGATGTGGCCTCCGGCATAAAGGAAGGCGTATTCCCCATACTGGATTTGATTTGGTTCGGCTTGTACGGAGGGCCAAAGGGCATTTCCGCCTACACCTATGGTATGGATGTATTCGGAAAAGCGAATATGGAGATACTGGACACGGACTATGAACCGGGGGATTTGTTGGAGTGCATTTCCAACATGGCCACTTATGTGATTTTGGATGATGCAACTTTGAAGGATGGTGAAACCATAGGCTTTAGCGCAGATGACAAGAGAAAGATTACCTATAGCCGCGGTGTTTCTCTTCCCGAGGAAATGACGTTAAAAATCGAGAGCAAGTAGGGATAATCGCCTGTTGAGACAGTGTAAATCGGCAGACCGGGAGTATTTCAGGGCAAATATGATGGCATATATAATCGGCAATAAATGCTAAAAGACCGAGAGTCCTGAAAATGAGAGACAAATATGAAGTTGCCTATTATAAAGAAGGTAGAGTATAGCATGAAGTGTAAATACTGTGGATCTGATATGGTAAAAGGTTCTGTTGACTCGTATTCCACTTTATAGAGCTATAAAATCAGGAGGGACTGAGATGAAAAAGAAAATAGTGATTCCAATCATTGCAGTAGTGCTTTTGATTGTTTTGGCAGTGGGATACTATAGCATGCCAAAGACATTTGGAAAAAATGTAAATTCCTCCGAAGTAGACCATATAAATGTGTTTGATGGTAATACAGGCACTAATTTTATAATTACAGATAGGGAAGACATCAAATACATTGTTGAGAATATTCAAAGTTATTATATGAAAAAAGATGGTATCTCACTTGGTAAAATGGGATACGGTTTTAAAATCTGCTATATGGACAGTGGTGATAAAGATGTTATTCCTGAGTTTATTCTTAACAGTGATGATACAATTCGCAAGGACCCGTTCTTCTATGTTTGCGACGGTGGGTTATGTTTTGAATACATAAAAGAATGCGAAGAAGTATATAAAAACAATGTAACGGAGGCTACCGGAAATCAATAAATAAAAGCAGCTAAGTGTGTGGAGGACATATTTATGGCTATAGACGGAGCAAAAATCATAGATAGTGACGATGGACATGACATTTATAATTTCGTTGTTGAAAATTATAAGGACGGAGTAAGTGCAGATAAAATTATAGCAGATTTGTTAGCAGATGAAGAAAACTATTGCATTAATGATTTTTATGCTGAAATTTATTGGACTGTTTTGGCTTATTCTTTATGGAAGATAGGACATCTGCCTGATGAGATAAAAGATAAGGCTATGACAATTATTAAAAAGGGAGCAGATGAATTTTGGACTCAGATTGATAGTAAAGCTCCTAAGCAAAGGCAAAAGTATTTAGATAAATTGGCGGAACAATTAGAAAGGAAAAATCTGAAGACAATTAAAGCTTCAAGGCAAAAAGGCAAAGGGAAACCATACTTTAATACAGGAGATGTTCTTGCAGTAAAATTTGATAATGAATATGGTGTTTGTTTCGTTTCATCACTGGATGAAAGACCGAGAAAGTTAGAATATAATTTGGCCTGCAGCCGCTTATTGCAAACAGAAAAACCAAGTATTGACGATTTTTTAAACAGCAAAATTGCTTGTACTAAGCAGAATACATTATATTGTCTGAACACGGATTGCTGGTTTAATCATAAAGATTTAGGGCGTTTATTAGATAGATTTGAAAAAATCGGACATGTAGAATTGGAAGATTATACTTTAGGAACTCTATCCCCTGCATCTACATTGGAAGATATTTACAATCAAGTTACAAGAGACAAAGAAATTTGGGGTCTGCGATTAAAGGACACCTATCATCTGATAAAAAATTTTGAAGTTTGAGAGGAATAAAATGACTGGAGCAGATTCTGTAAAATTATGTTTTGAAGAAAAGAAATACTTCCGGAGTGCTGAGTACCGAGATGTATTACAAAGTCATATGTTGCGCACTCCGGATACTTTACACAGGGTATAGTTTCTATGTCTTTCCAAAGGGGAGAAAATCCCGATTTTCAGGATATAGATAAGAAATACATATCTGAAATCCTCAGGACATTAAAAGAGGCAGAATATGATGATGAGTTTAACGATGGTAGGAAGGTGAAAATAGAGGCCTGCGATTTTACTCTCAAAATAGTCTATGAGCAGGGGACGGAAATTATCATACAGTTATGGACAGACAGGATTTTAATAGGCGATGTATGGTACCTTTTGAATACTCGGGATATAGCGGAAAGGATCCAATAGGAGGCCTTTATGCATGGGGATAAAGAAAATATGAAAGAAAACTCTAAACGGTCTTTTTTAATAAGAATTGCGGTTGTGGCAACGGTGGTACTGATATTGGCCTCAATGCTTTTGTGGGCAAAATTTAATAATCGGGGCGAATTTTTTGATGGCGGAGAGCCCTATGAAGGGAGCGTATTTACAAAATACGAGGACACTATATATGCCGCAGTTGACGGTGGTGGATTTTACCCCTTGGAAAATGCCGATATAGACAGCTTTAGGCCATTAGAATCAGACTATTATAGAAGCAATATAGGATTGGACAAGGAGAAGGTCTACTTCGGCAACATTCCGATTTCAGATTTGAATCCGGACAAACTCTGTTCCATAGGCCAGGGGTATTACAGCGACGGAGAAAACACCTATTTTTGTGACTACAAAGCGGAGGCGAACGTGTCTCTGAATCCTGTTCAAGAGACCATTCAAATGCTTAAATTTGAATTGTTAGGAGGTAGAAAGCCTCAGTCACATTTATACCTGTATAAAAAAATAGAAACAGAGAAAAATCTTCAAATCATAAGAGACCTGTATCAGGTGGCCACCGACGGAGAAAGGGTCTACATCCAAGGGGAGCAGATGGACGGGGCTGATATAAAGACCTTGGATTATGTTGAGGGAAGTACATTGTACTTTTTCGATAGACATAATATTTATTATAAGTCCCGGCTGTTACCGTTAAAGGGCAAAGGCAAATTAAAAATTGTCAGCATACAGCAAGGGGATGACTTCCTCTATGATGAAGGTGCCGGGAATGTAGCCGTCGGCGAATATGTTTTTGATATGTCAAAGGCTCCTTACAAGGTTATAGGGAGTGGCGGAACACATCTGTGCCACCTGCTTTTTATGGGAAAAGACGGATTATATATTTATAACGATAAGACAAAAAAACAGGAATGGGTAGGGGACAACATATTTACCGGTGAGGTAAAGGAAATAACTCCAAATGTTTTCCAAGATGATGAAAATATCTATTATTTTAAAGCCCGTGAGGTGAGAGTTTCACAAGCAGGCGTCACTGAAGAAGGTGGCGGGAAAGTGGTGTCCAGAAGCACGGAGATACATCTTTTAGACAAAAAGGAAGGCTGGGAACCGGTAGAAAATACTAACGGCATGGTTTACGGTCAGGTATGGAAAAAAGACGGAACTTACTATTACTTCGACAATTTGGGAAATGCCCAGGGAGTATACGACACGGTTTATAGAATTGATGATGAGAAAATCACGGAGCTTTTCTTGTCGGCTTCCGGAGATGGTGAAGCCATAAGTGATATAAGGAGCCTGGTGAAAAAGGGAAGCTTAGTGCCGATCGAAGGACAGCAGCAAATAACCGTCATGGTAAAATACAGAAATCGCATATTTACGCCAGCAATGATTTTACTGATAGTACTGATCATTATAGGAGGTACTTGGGGATATAGATCTGTCGGGAGGGTTTCGTGTCATAATAATGACACAGGCAAATAGTCAAGTAAATACAAGGGTTTTAGAGCTTCTACCAAAGTTTAAAATCAAAAAAATGAATAGTTGGTGTGCTGTTTAGAGCAGCTATTACGAAAATAAATGT
This sequence comes from Anaerovoracaceae bacterium, assembly GCA_041854955.1. Classification (GTDB taxonomy): domain Bacteria; phylum Bacillota; class Clostridia; order Peptostreptococcales; family Anaerovoracaceae; genus CAMENZ01. Next base: position 40,040 of record JBHADF010000028.1, read on the forward strand.
TGTAAACAGTACATCAGCATAAAGGAGGAATTCATATGTCTAAAATAAAAAAAGACAAAATTGAAGCAAAAGGATTTGAAATTCAAATCTATACAGAAGACTTTAAAAATGATTATATAAGTCTTACTGATATAGCGAGATATAAAAATAATCATGAACCAAAAGATGTTGTGAAAAACTGGCTCAGAGTACGAGATACTATAGAATTCTTAGGATTATGGGAGACGATTAATAATCCAAATTTTAAAGGGGTCGAATTCGACTCCTTTAGAAAAGAAGCAGGAACAAATGCTTTTACACTGTCTCCCCAAAGGTGGATTGAAAATACAAATGCCATAGGGATTATCTCTAAATCAGGAAGAGGAGGAGGAACTTTTGCACATCCTGATATCGCAATGGAATTTGCTTCGTGGATTTCAGCAGAATTCAAGTTATATTTAATTCAGGACTATAAGAGACTTAAATTAGATGAGAACTCAAAATTATCACTAAGCTGGAACTTAAATCGAGAAATCTCAAAGATTAACTATAAAATCCATACAGATGCCATTAAAGAATATCTATTAAATGATCTTACTACGGAGCAGTTATCATATAAATATGCAAGTGAAGCAGATATGTTAAATGTTGCTTTATTTAATAAAAGAGCAAAACAATGGCGTGAAGAGAATCCAGAGCTTAAAGGGAATATGCGGGACTATGCAAGTCTAAATGAGCTATTAGTGCTTGCAAATATGGAAAGCTATAATGCCGTTCTTATTAGTAAAGGAATGGAACAAAAGGAAAGAATGATAGAGCTTAGAAATCTTGCAAGAACTCAAATTGTGTCCTTGGAAAAATTAAATAAGAAAGCAATAATAAAGCTGGAGTATTTCGATGATGAAAAAAACAAATGAAAAAAATGGCTAATAAATGTCAAATTTTTACTCCCACAAATTATGTTAAAGAGTTACTGGACTCTGTTGGTTATCGTAAAAATATAGTATGGAATATGTAAAGAAAGTGGGGATAAATATTAGCGGAAGTTCATTGAGAATTACATCAAAGGATATTGAAGAATTTAATTTTTAGCGGAGGAAGTATGGAATATAGTTGATGTATCATGTGGAAAAGGCCGAACAATGTATAATTAAATAAAGGAAATGCTATGTACACAACCATGTATATGGCATTTTTTTATAAAATAAAAAATCCGTACAAAATAATATAAAAAATAAAAAAAGTACAGAAATATACGAACTATATAAAATATTTTTATCAAAAAACACCTTAAAAGGCGGTACGTTATATTGACTTTTTTATTCTAAAGGCAGATAATCGAACTATGTTGACATGGGAGGAAACGAGATGAAAAAAATAGGAATACTTATGGGGTCTGACAGCGATTTACCCATAGCTGAAAAGGCCATATCAATTTTAGAAGATTTCAAAGTGCCCTATGAGGTACATGTATATTCGGCACACAGAACACCGGCGGAGGCCAAGGCATTTTCCGAAAGTGCCAGAGAAAAGGGCTTCGGAGCTATCATCGCTTTGGCGGGAATGGCAGCTCATTTAGCAGGTGCTGTAGCTGCAAACACTACCTTGCCGGTGGTAGGTGTTCCTGTAAAATCCGGTAGCCTGGACGGCACCGATGCCTTGCTTTCCACAGTGCAGATGCCTACCGGAATTCCGGTGGCCACTGTGGCTATAGACGGAGCTGCTAACGCGGCCTTGCTATGCGTGGAGATGCTTTCCATAGAGGATGAGGGCTTAGCCTTAAAGCTGAAGGACAAGCGTGAAAAGGACGCTGCCAAGGTTTTGGAAAAGAATAAGAAAATAGAAGAAAAATATAATAAATAATAATATTCAAACAGAGGAGAGAAAAAAATGGAAAAGAAATTGGTTTACACAGGAAAGACAAAGAATGTTTTCGCACTGGACAACGGCAATTATTTGCTGAAATTTAAGGATGACTGCACAGGAAAAGACGGCGTTTTCGACCCGGGCGAAAATACGGTAGGACTTACCATCGAAGGAGTTGGCGATGTTAACCTGAGAATGTCCATATATTTCTTTGAAAAAATAAATCAAGCCGGAATCTTGACCCACTATGTGAGCGCAGATTTGGAAAAGACGGAGATGGAAGTTAAGCCGGCAAAGGTTTTCGGCCACGGCTTGGAAGTAATTTGCAGATACAAGGCTGTAGGCAGCTTCTTTAAGAGATATGGGGAGTATATAGAGGAGGGAGCAGACCTGCCCGCCTATGTGGAAACCACCTTCAAGAACGATGAAAAGGGCGATCCTCTCGTGACTAAAGACGGTCTGGTTGCTCTGGGAGTGCTTACAGATTCTCAGTATGAGGACATTAAGACCATGACCCGGCAGATTACCAAAATCGTAGCAGATGATTTAAAGGCCAAGGGCTTGGACCTTTACGACATAAAATTTGAATTCGGATATGATGAGGCAGGAAAGGTTATGCTCATCGATGAAATCGCTTCAGGCAATATGAGAGTCTACAAGGACGGAAAATATATCGATCCTATGACTTTATCCGAATTATTCTTCGCATAATAAAATTCAGAGATGAGGGGCAAAGTATTTTGCCCCTGTTCATCGTAAAAGGAAATAAAGGAGGCAGAGATGGGAGGATTTTTCGGTGTGGTTTCCGAAAGCGACAGCATGCTGAACGTTTTTTTCGGAGTAGACTACCATTCCCATTTAGGAACCAAGAGAGGCGGTCTGGCAGCTTATGATGAGGAAATAGGCTTTCAGAGAGAAATTCACAATATTGAAAACTCGCCTTTCAGAACAAAATTTGAAAATATAATAAACGAAATGAGAGGCAAGGCGGTCATAGGCTGCATAAGCGATTCAGACCCGCAGCCTCTGCTCATACGCTCCAATTTGGGCACATATGCCATTTGTACTGTAGGAAGGATAAATAATTCCGCTGAGCTCATCGAGCAATATCTTTCCTACAGCGGAGGGCATTTCGGCGCCATGACCGGTGGAAAGATTAACGCTACGGAGCTGGTGGCCGCCCTCATAAATCAAAAGAGCGGCTTTAAGGAAGGAATTGAATTTGCACAGAAAAGAATAGACGGCTCTATGTCTATTCTGATTCTCACAGAGGAAGGGAGCATCATAGCTGCCAGAGACAGACAGGGGCGTCTTCCTGTACAGATAGGAAAGGATGAGGAAGGCTATGCAGTTTCCTTTGAGTCCTTTGCATATACTAAATTAGGCTTTGCCGACGAAAAGGAGTTGGGTCCGGGAGAGATCGTAGAGATTACGGCCAAGGAAATCAAACAGCTGGCTCCTCCTCAGGAGGAAATGAAAATATGTGCTTTCCTCTGGTCATACTACGGCTATCCCAATTCGGACTACGAAGGAAAGAATGTGGAGAAGATGCGATACACAAACGGCGCCATTATGGCCCGTCATGATATGGCTACGGGAAAAGCTGAGGGTATCGACTATGCCTGCGGTGTTCCAGACAGCGGAACCCCTCACGCTATAGGCTATTCCAACGAAAGCGACATACCCTTTGCCAGACCCTTCATAAAATATACTCCCACCTGGCCCAGAAGCTTTATGCCGGCCAATCAAAAGGAGAGGGACAAGGTGGCAAAGATGAAGCAGATTCCTGTGCACGAGCTCATAAAGGACAAGAGCCTGCTCTTTGTGGATGACTCCATAGTGAGAGGTACCCAGCTGAGAGAGACGGTGGAATTCCTCTTTGAGCACGGTGCTAAGGCTGTTCACATGCGTTCTGCCTGCCCTCCCATAATGTACGGATGCAAATATCTTAATTTCTCCGGAAAGACTGAGGAAAAGGACCTGCTTGCCAGAAGAGTCATATTGGAGCTAGAAGGGGAAGAGGGCAATAAACATGTTGACGAATACAGCGATTCTTCCACGGAGAGGGGTCAAAATCTCAGGAAAGCCATATGCGAGAAATTTAACTTCAACTCTCTGGAATTTCAATCCTTAGAAGGTATAATAGAAGCTATCGGACTGGATAAGTGCAAGCTTTGCACCTATTGTTGGAACGGAAAGGAATAAGTCATGAACGAAAAATCTCAATCAAAGAGCTATGCGGAAGCAGGAGTAGATATTACTGCCGGATACAAGGCTGTAGAATTGATGAAGAAGCATATCGCCAGGACGGTAATCGGTGGCGGTAATGTAGATATAGGCGGTTTTGGCGGTCTTTTTGAGCTGGACATCACAGATATGAAGAGACCTGTTTTGGTCAGCGGCACCGACGGTGTAGGCACTAAGCTTAAAATGGCCTTCCTCATGGACAGGCATAACACCGTAGGCATAGACTGTGTGGCAATGTGCGTAAACGATATAATATGCTGCGGAGCAAAGCCTCTCTTTTTTTTAGACTATATAGCCTGCGGAAAGAATTATCCGGAAAAAATCGCGGATATAGTTTCCGGCATAGCTGAGGGCTGTGTTCAGGCAGGCTGTCAGCTTGTAGGAGGAGAAACGGCGGAGATGCCCGGCTTCTATGACGAAGATGAATACGATCTGGCAGGCTTCAGTGTAGGTGCTGTGGATAAATCCAAGGTGTTGGATAAGAATAAGATGGCGGAAGGTGATGTGATAATAGCACTTCCTTCCAGCGGTGTTCACTCAAACGGCTTCTCCCTGGTGAGAAAGGTCTTCGATGTGGAAAAGACAGATTTGAAGGCTCCTGTGGCTGAGCTGGGCGGAGCATCCTTAGGAGAAACCCTCCTGACACCTACCAGAATTTATGTAAAGCCTATGGTGGAGCTGTTCAAGCAGGTGGAGGTTAAAGGCGTTTCCCACATTACAGGGGGCGGCTTCTATGAAAACATCCCAAGAAGTATTCCTGAAGGCTTAGGAGCAGAGATAGAAAAATCAGCTCTCAAGATTTTGCCCATATTTAAGCTCATAGCTGAGAGAGGGAATATACCCGAGCAGGATATGTTTAATACCTTTAATATGGGTGTAGGAATGGTGCTCATAGTTGCTCCGGAAAATGCAGACAAAGCTTTATCTGTTTTAAGAGCAGAGGGAGAAGAACCCTATGTTATAGGAAAGATTGTAAAGTCCGACGAAAAGGTAAGGATATGGTAAAGATAAGAACGGCGGTTTTGGTTTCCGGAGGCGGCACCAATCTCCAAGCCCTCATAGATACCGAAAGAGCAGGAAATATGGAAACTGTGGAATTGGCTTTAGTGATTTCCAATAAGGAAGATGCTTTCGCCTTGGAAAGAGCCGGTAAAGCAGGTATTCCAACCAAAACCCTGCTTAGAGCAGCTTTTGACAGTCAAAAGGCTTTTGAGGAAGCCTTGGCTCAAATTCTCAACGAGCAGGGAATAGAGCTGATTATTATGGCAGGCTTTATGAGCATTCTCAGCGGCGATTTCACGGAAAAGTTCGCAGGAAGAATAATAAATGTTCATCCCTCCCTTATACCTTCCTTTTGCGGGAAAGGATATTACGGCATCCATGTTCATGAGGCAGCCCTGAAATACGGAGTCAAGGTGACGGGAGCTACCGTTCACTATGTCAACGAGATTCCCGACGGAGGCCGGATAATTCTGCAAAAAGCTGTGGACGTAGAGGATGATGACAGCCCTGAGACCTTGCAGCTTCGCGTTATGAAGGAGGCAGAGTGGATTATACTGCCTCAGGCTGCAGAAATGGTGGCTCGTCGCATTTTGAAGGAGAGAGAAGAGAAATGAGCATATATGAAAAGAAAACTATGGGAGAGCTGGTAGGTCACAATTCCTATGTGGGAAGAGGTGTAGTAATAGGCTTGACTCCCGATGGAAAAAAGGCAGCCATAGCCTATTTTATCATGGGTAGGAGCGACAACTCCAGAAACAGAATTTTCGCCAAGGAGGGAGAGGCGGTAACCATATATCCCTTTGACAGCAGCAAGGTGGAGGATCCTTCCCTCATAATATACTCGCCTATAAGGAAGTATGAAAACTCCTTAATCGTTACCAACGGAGATCAGACGGATACCATATATGATGCCTTGTCGGAGGGAGGAAGCTTTGAGGAAGCCCTCATGACGAGAGCCTTTGAACCGGATGCTCCTAATCTGACACCCCGAATAAGCGGCATAGCATATTTGGAAGAGGAAAACTTCAGATATGATATGAGCATATTAAAGAGCATGGATGAAATTGGCAGCAGCTGCGGAAGATACTTCTACAGATATGAGGCAATTCCCGGCTTAGGCCATTTTATACACACCTATGAGGGGGACGGAAATCCCTTACCTACATTTCAGGGAGCGCCTAAGAGAGTAGATATACCTGAAAGCTTAGAAGCATTTGCGCAGAATATCTGGGAAAATCTTGACGGAAACAATAAGATTTCTCTCTATGCCTGCCATATAGACCTTAAAACGGGCAAGAGAGAGGACGTACTCTATAATTTAAACAAGAACTAAAACGAGAAGAAGAGGAGGCCGATATGAAAGAATATGAGTTGAAATACGGGTGTAACCCCAATCAAAAGCCGGCAAAGGTATATATGGAAAAGGGCGGGGAGCTTCCTATGGAAATTTTAAACGGAAGACCCGGTTATATTAACCTTTTGGATGCACTAAACAGCTGGCAGCTTGTAAAGGAAATAAAGGAGGCCACCGGCATGTGTGCGGCTACCTCTTTTAAGCATGTAAGCCCAACCTCCGCCGCTGTCGGTAAAAAGCTTGGAGAAAAGCTGAAAAAGGCTTGCTTTGTAGAGGACATAGAGGGTTTGGACGATTCCCCCATAGCATCGGCCTATGCCAGAGCCAGAGGAACGGACAGAATGTCATCCTTCGGAGACTGGATAGCCCTTTCCGACAAATGCGACATTATCTGTGCAAAGCTCATATTGAGAGAGGTTTCCGACGGTGTCATCGCTCCCGACTTCGAGCCGGAAGCTTTGGAAATACTCAAACAAAAGAAAAAGGGCAATTACAATATCATAAAGATTGACGAAAGCTATGTACCGGAAGCCGTAGAAAAAAAGCAGGTCTATGGCATAACCTTCCGGCAGGGGAGAAATGATTTCGCCATAGACAAGGAGCTTTTCAGTAATATTGTTACGGAAAACCAAAATCTTCCCGAAGAGGCGGTGACCAATCTGACAATAGCCCTCATAACCTTGAAATATACCCAGTCAAACTCCGTATGCTTTGCCTTTGACGGTCAGGCCATCGGCGTGGGAGCAGGCCAACAGTCCAGAATTCACTGCACTCGTTTGGCAGGAGAAAAGGCGGACAAATGGCTTATGAGGCAGTCGGACAAGGTGCTCAATCTTCCATTCAGAGATGATGTAAAGCGTCCCGACAGAGACAACGCTATAGATATATACCTTTCCGAGGATCAGGAAGATATAACAGGTGAAGGTGCATGGGAGAGGCTTTTCACAGAAAAGCCGGAAGCCTTTACGAGGGCAGATCAGAAGGCATATCTGGCAGGCTGCAAGGGAATAGCCTTGGCATCCGATGCTTTCTTCCCCTTCGGTGACAACATAGACAGGGCGGCTAAAAGCGGTGTAAGCTATGTGGCCCAGCCGGGAGGCTCTTTGCGAGATGACAATGTCATTGAGGCTTGTAACAGATACGGCATGGTCATGGCAATGACGGGAATGAGACTGTTCCATCACTAAGAAGGGGAGGATTTGCTTTGAAAATATTAGTAGTAGGCGGTGGCGGCAGAGAGCACGCCATCATAAAGAAAATAAAGGAAAATAAATCTGTAGAAAAAATATATGCCCTTCCGGGAAACGGAGGCATAGCAGCGGATGCAGAGTGTGTCAGCATAGATGCCAAGGATATAGACGGCATAGTGACCTTTGCCATCTCTGAGGGAGTAGACTTCGCTATCGTGGCTCCTGATGATCCCTTGGTGCTTGGTGCTGTAGATGCCTTAAACGCCCACGGAATCAAAACCTTCGGTCCGGATAAAAGGGCTGCCATAATAGAAGGCAGCAAGGCCTTTTCCAAGGACTTAATGAAGAAATACAACATACCTACGGCTGAATATCAGGTCTTTGAGGACTATGACTCGGCTCTTTCCTATGTGGAAAAATGCAATATTCCCGTAGTTATAAAGGCTGACGGTCTGGCTCTGGGCAAAGGTGTCATAATAGCGGAAACCAGGGAAGCTGCCAAGGAGGCGGTTCATTCCATGATGGAAGATAAGGTTTTCGGAAACAGCGGGAGCAAGGTAGTAGTAGAGGAATTTCTCACAGGACCTGAGGTTTCCGTGCTTTCCTTTACAGACGGAAAGACCATAGTTCCCACGGTTTCCTCCATGGACCACAAGAGAGCCTTAGACGGTGACAGGGGCTTAAATACAGGCGGCATGGGCACCATAGCCCCAAACCCTTATTATACGGAAGAAATGGCGAGAGAATGTATGGAAACCATATTTTTGCCTACGGTTGAAGCTATGAACAAGGAAGGCAGAAGCTTTTCAGGCTGCCTCTATTTCGGCTTGATGCTGACGGAGAAAGGACCTAAGGTCATAGAATACAACTGCCGCTTCGGCGATCCGGAAACCCAAGTAGTACTGCCTCTTTTAAAGACGGATCTACTTGATATAATGATGGCTGTATGGGAAAAGAAGTTGTCGGAGGTAAAGGTGGAATTTGCCAAAGAGAGCGCCTGCTGCGTAGTTATGGCATCAAAAGGCTATCCTGAGAAGTACGACAAAGGCTTCGAGATAAATATGCCGAAGGATAAAAACATATATGTGGCAGGAGCAAAGCTGGAGGATGGCAAGCTGGTCACAAGCGGCGGCAGAGTATTAGGCGTTACGGAAACAGGCAAAACCTTGGAGGAAGCCATAGATAAGGCCTACGAAACGGTGAAAAGCGTGGATTTTGCAAATTCCTACTACAGAAAAGATATAGGTCAAAGGGCTTTACAGGCAGAAAGGAAATAGATATGGTTTACAGAATTTTTGTTGAAAAGAAGGAAGGCCTGGACAATGAGGCTCAGGCACTCCAAAAGGACATTAAAGAACTTTTAGGCATAAAGAATGTAAGCAAGGTGAGAGTTTTCAACAGATACGATGTGGAAAATCTGGAGGAAGAGCTTTTTAACTACTCCATAGCTACCGTATTTTCAGAACCTCAGCTTGACCGTGTAACCTTTGAAATGCCTGCTTCAAAGCTGAATTTTGCCGTGGAATATTTGCCGGGTCAGTTTGACCAGAGGGCCAATTCCGCCGCTGAATGTATTCAGATAATATCCAAGGGAGAAAGACCTACCATAAGAACTGCGAAGGTTTATGGAATTACAGGTAAGCTGACACAGGACGAAATAAACAGCATAAAGAAATATGTTATAAACCCGGTGGAAGCTCGTGAGGCCTCTATGGATAAACCGGAAACCTTGGCTGTGGAATATGTGCTGCCTGAAACCGTTGAAGTTATAAGAGGCTTCAATGAGTTGGATCACAAGGGCTTAGAGGCGTTCATTGCAGACAGAGGTCTTGCCATGGATTTAGGCGACATAATTTTCTGCCAAAAGTATTTCCAAGAGGAAGACAGGGAGCCTACGGTGACGGAGATAAAGATGATAGACACCTATTGGTCTGACCATTGCCGCCACACCACCTTTAACACCACCATAGACAGGGTTAAATTTGAGGACCCAATACTGGAAAAAACCTACGAGAAATATTTGTCCCTGAGAAAGGACTTAAACAGAACCAAGCCCGTAAATCTGATGGATTTGGCCACCATAGCCGTAAAGATTTTGAAAAAGGAAGGAAAGCTGACTAAGCTGGACGAATCTGAAGAAATCAATGCCTGCACTGTCAAGATAGATGTTAATGTAGGCGGAAAAACCGAAAAATGGCTGCTCCTTTTCAAAAACGAAACCCACAATCATCCTACGGAAATAGAACCCTTCGGCGGTGCCGCCACCTGCGTGGGAGGTGCCATAAGAGACCCCCTTTCGGGGAGAAGCTATGTCTATGGAGCCATGAGGGTTACGGGAGCAGGAGACCCTCTGGTGCCCGTTTCGGAAACCCTGCCGGGAAAACTGCCTCAGAGAACACTGGTAACTACTGCCGCTGCAGGATACAGCTCCTATGGAAACCAGATTGGCCTTGCCACCGGCCAGGTGGACGAAATCTACCATCCCGGCTATGTGGCTAAGCGCATGGAAGTAGGTGCAGTCATAGCAGCTGCTCCCGAGGAAAATGTAAGGAGAGAAGTTCCTGCTCCGGGAGATAAGGTAATCCTTTTAGGCGGAAAGACGGGAAGAGACGGATGCGGAGGAGCTACAGGCTCATCAAAATCTCACAATCTTTCATCCTTGGAGGATTGCGGTGCAGAGGTACAGAAGGGAAATGCTCCCGAGGAGAGAAAGCTTCAGAGACTTTTCAGAAATCCTCAAGCCTCCAAGCTGATAAAACGTTGCAACGACTTTGGAGCAGGCGGTGTATCCGTAGCCATAGGCGAGCTTGCCGACGGACTGGAGATATATCTGGACAGAGTGCCAAAAAAATATGAAGGTTTAGACGGTACCGAGCTTGCTATCAGCGAATCGCAGGAAAGAATGGCCGTAGTGGTGGAGGATAAGGATGTTGACAGCTTCTGCCAAATGGCGAGACAAGAAAATCTGGAAGCCACAGTAGTAGCGGAGGTAACGGCAGAGCCTCGTCTTGTAATGCATTGGAAGGGAAACAAGATAGTAGATGTTTCCAGAGCATTCCTTGATACAAACGGTGCAGAAAAGCACATAGATATAGAAGCCGGAAAGCCTCAGAGCTTCCAAAAGACCTTGGATGGAGATTTTGCACAGGAATATATGAAGCTGGCAGGAGACTTGAATGTGTGTTCCAAGCGAGGCTTGTCGGAGCGCTTCGACTCCACCATAGGAGCAGGAGCCGTGCTCATGCCCTTCGGAGGAAAGTTCCAGAGAACTCCTGTACAGGCCATGGTTACAAAGATTTCCGTGGAGAAGGAAGATACGGACACCTGTAGCCTCATGTCCTGGGGATACAACCCTTTCATATCGGAAAAGAGCCCCTATCACGGAGCATATCTGGCAGTGGTGGAATCGGTCTCCAAGCTGGTGGCTCACGGAGCTTCCTTCAGTGAGGTTTATCTTTCCTTCCAGGAATATTTTGAAAAGCTGGGAAGTGACCCTAAGCGTTGGGGCAAGCCTTTCTCCGCTCTTTTAGGTGCCCTGGAAGCACAGCTTGCATTAGGTGTGGGAGCCATAGGCGGAAAGGACTCCATGAGCGGAACTTTTGAAGATATCAGCGTTCCGCCAACCTTGATTTCCTTTGCTGTAACCACCGATGAGGTGAAGAATATAGTTTCTCCTGAATTTAAACAGGCAGGTAACCCTGTATATATCTTACGACCGGAGGTTGATGAGGCAGGACTACCCACCGGTGAAAGCCTGAAGGCTACATACGACTCGGTGACGGAGCTTATGAGAGCAGGAAAATGCGTAAGCTGCTACACGCCTACCTTAGGGGGCATAGCAGAAGGAATCCTCAAGATGACCATGGGTAACGGCATCGGCTTTGCCTACAATGATAATCTGACAGATGAAGAAATTTTCGGATATTCCTACGGATCCTTCATAGTAGAAGCCACTGAAGAGCTTAAAACAGGTCTCCTCATAGGAAAGACCACATCGGAGCAGGTGATTTCCAAAGCAGGCAGCATTTTGGCTTTGGCAGACTTGGAGACCATATATGAGGACAAGCTGGAAAGCGTATATCCTTGTAATCTGAAAAAATCTGAGGACAAGGTTGAAAACTTCTCCTATGAGACTGAGAAAAAATTCAGTGCAAATATAAAGGTGGCTAAGCCTAAGGTGCTTATCCCCGTATTCCCGGGAACCAACTGCGAATACGATTCTGCCAAGGCCTTTAGAGGTGCGGGAGCGGAGGCTGAAATTTTCGTCATAAATAACCTGACAGCATCAGATGTGGCAAAATCCGTGGAAACCTTTGCAAAATCCATAAGGTCAAGCCAGATTATATTCATTCCCGGAGGCTTTTCCGGAGGAGACGAACCTGACGGCTCAGGCAAACTCATAACCGCATTTTTCAGAAATCCTGAAATAAAGGAAGCCGTAACGGAGCTTCTGGAAGAGAGAGACGGTCTTATGGCAGGTATCTGCAACGGATTCCAGGCACTCATAAAGTTAGGCTTGGTTCCCTACGGAAAGATAGTGGAAACCGACGAAAATTCACCGACCTTAGCCCACAACCGGATCGGTAGACACCAGTCCAAGCTGGTTCAGGTAAGGGTGGCTTCCAACAATTCACCATGGCTTTCCAAGGTGAAGGTGGGAGACATATTCTCCGTGCCTATTTCCCACGGAGAAGGCAGATTCCTGGCAGACAGAAAGCTGGTAGAGGAGCTGGCGGCAAAAGGTCAGGTCATAACCCAGTATGTGGATATGGCAGGAAATGCCACCCAGGATATTCAGTACAATCCTAACGGCTCCGTATGTGCCGTAGAGGGTATCGTTTCCCCTGACGGCAGAGTTTTGGGAAAGATGGGACACTCGGAGAGAATTGGCGCAGGACTTTATAAAAATGTGCCGGGCAACTTCGACATGCAGATGTTCCTGTCAGCAGTGGAGTATTTTAGGTAGGTTGGCTGACCGTAAGGATTTGAAAAACTAAACTCTAACTTATCCTGTAGATTAGGTTTTGTCAAAACTCTAAACTGCCACATAAGTTGAGACAAGATTAAAGCACTTCAAGCAAAATGCCTGGAGTGCTTTTTTGCGTAGAAGAATAAGTTTAGTTAAGGTATCCATATAACATCTAATTTATGAATAAAGAAACGGAGGGATATAGATGAAGTATGGATATATCAGAGTATCAACAAAAGAACAAAATATAGATAGACAATTAACTGCTATTTTGAAAGAGGAGGTTGAGATGAATAAAATTTACATTGATAAGGCAAGTGGCAAAGACTTTAATCGGAGAAAATATAAAAAGCTCATAAGAAAACTGCAAGAAGGGGATGAACTATATATCAAATCCATCGATAGACTTGGAAGAAATTATGATGAAGTCATAAAAGAATGGAACTTTATTACAAAAGATAAAAATGCAGAAATTATTGTGCTTGACTTTCCTCTTCTTGATACAAGAACAAAAGCTTATGATCTAACCGGAAAATTCATAGCTGATATTGTATTACAAATATTATCTTATGTAGCTCAGATAGAAAGAGAAAATATACATCAAAGACAGATGGAGGGGATAAAGGAAGCGAAGAAAAGAGGTGTAAAGTTTGGCAGAAGTAAAATAGATGTGCCAAAAGATTTTGAAAAGGTAGCGAATCAGTGGAGCAAGAAAGAAATCAGCATAAGAGCCGGAGCAAAGCAGCTTAATGTAAGCCATACCACTTTTTCCAAATGGTTAAAAGAAAAGGGTTATACAAAAGAACAATAAAAGAGAACCTGATGTTAAGGGTCAAAAGTTGTAATCAAAATATAATCTGAGAAAATGTCAAAAAAAGTAGACTTTAATTTACAGATGAAAACCTGCCAACAAAATATTGTTCAACATCTACAAAAAGCCATTAAATCCACGATAAACCATATAATACTTTCTTGAATTATTATACCAGAAATGGTAAGAAAAGTCTAAGTTTATTTCCAAAAGTTGAAGCAGTGAATGTAAAGGAGGAATTATGAAAAAGCGAATATTGGGCATTTTTCTGTGCCTTGTAATGGTAGTAGGGATGCTGCCGCTGGAGGCCTTGGCAGAGGGAAGCAAAATTACAGAAATACGGCTGTACAGCGACACCACCTCTGTACAGGCGGGACTATTGCCGGAATTCACGGTGACGACGACAACACCTCATGCGAGTATAGACAACGTGAATACCAGTTGGCACTATTGGCATAAAACCGTAAATAATTGGTTCGGATTCGGCACTTCCGATCCCGTTGCAGTCTCAGACGGAACGCACTACGGATTAAGGGTTTGTGTGGATTTAGAGGAAGGGTTTTCCTTTGATGA
>JBHADF010000029.1:0-5669 GCA_041854955.1 Anaerovoracaceae bacterium
AGATAAGCCATAAAGGGAGACTGTATATCCGTAGGAAAACCGGGATAAGGCAATGTCTTTATATCCGTAGATACCTGAATCCCCAAGTCCCCTCTTACGATCATCTCGTCATCGCCTACCTCTACCCGAACTCCGCATTCACGAAGCTTTGTGATTATAGGCTTTACGTGGTCCGGTACTGTATTCATTATATGTATGGAGCCTCTCGTAATGGCCGCTGCCAACATAAAGGTACCCGTCTCTATTCTGTCGGGTATCACTGTGTGGCGAGCACCGGAAAGCCTGCTGACACCTTCAATCTTTATGGTATCCGTGCCTGCTCCCTTTATCTTTGCTCCCATCTTGTTTAAAAAGTTAGCCAAATCGACTATTTCCGGCTCCTCGGCAGCATTTTCTATATAGGTAGTACCTGCCGCCAAAACAGCTGCCATCATAATGTTTTCCGTAGCTCCTACGCTGGGGAAGTCCAAATATATGGTATCCCCTATGAGGCCCTGAGGTCCTGCCACAGCCTCGATATAGCCTTCCTGCTCGCAGTCTATTATCTCTGCTCCCAGGGCACTTAGCCCCTTTAAATGAAGGTCTATAGGTCTCTTCCCTATGGTGCATCCGCCTGGATGAGGGATGATAGCTCTTCCCTTTCTCGCTAACAGGGGTCCCATTATAAGTATGGAGGCTCTCATCTTGTTTACAAGCTCAAACTGTGCTTCCGTAGATGTGATATCCTCCGTCTTTATACGCAAAACATTTTCCTCTAAGCTTTCCACCTCGGAGCCTAAGGACATTAATATTTCTTTCATAAATGCCACATCTCGAAGATCCGGTACATCCTTTATAATGCACTCCTCTTCTGTCAGAAGAGCAGCTGCCATAAGTGGTAATACTGCATTTTTTGCACCACTAATAACGACCTCTCCTCTAAGAGGACCGCTGTGTTTTACAATATACTTAGCCAATTTTATCCTCCGAAGGTTAGATTTTTTTCAGCTCTGCAAGGCAAGACTTGCAAACTTTTTTCCCGCGTAAGTCGGAAATATCCTCGGAACTTCCGCAAAATATGCAAGTGGGCTCGTATTTTTTAAGCATTATGTATTCGCCATCTACGAAAACTTCAAGAGAATCGTCCGTCTTAATGTTCAGGTTTCTTCTCAATTCTACTGGGATTACAACCCTACCTAAAGGATCTACCGGTCTAACAATTCCTGTTGCTTTCATTTTTTCTCCTATCAATCTTTATATCATTTTTCTTTTTTAAAAAGGCCTATCAAAGTAGTGCAGGCATTTACCAAAGTGGTTCCTGCTTTGACAATATTCTGGTTCCCCTTTACCGCATCTGTCATAATCCCAACGGAGCTTACCACTCCCGACACCAGTCCATCCACATCCTTTATTCTGCTTGCCGCAGTCTGAGTAATGGCCTCGGTTTCCACTAAAATTCTATCCACTTCCTTCAAAGTGCATATAGTCTGCTTTACAAGCATTATCAAATATACCAACAGTATGGCAACCAATATGCCAAGTGCACCTATGAGCACTTGGGATAAATTCAATGTAATCTCCATCCCGTTCCTCCTTACATACATATATCCAATTATACCTTAGAAAGAGAATTCAATGCAAGCCATTTTTTCTTCAAGCCAATATCTGCCTGTTTTTACGTGGCTACCTGTAGCAATCTAACACTTCCTGACTGTATTCTCCGTCTTCTCCGTATACAGTTAAGTGCTTCAGCACCTTCAGCTGCTTCCCTCCGCCTTTGACCAGATTCACCAGCATGATGTTGGCGTCTCCACCTTCATTGGGCTTTACAAAGCATAGTTCCTTCAGCTCCAAGCCGTATTTTCTCCCGTAACAGCATATATCCACAAGTCTGGATGGTCTGTGAACCATGAAAAGGCTCCCCTTATGGCGCAAAATACCTGCAGCGCAGCTTATGAAATCCTCCAAGGTTGCCGTGGTCTCATGGCGTGCTATGGCCTTAGCCCTGTTGGATGATGTAAGTCCGCCACCTCCCGGAGTATAGGGAGGATTGCAGGTGACAACATCTGCTTTACCTATCCATTCTCCCCAGCTCTTCCAATTGAGCACATCATCCTTTATAAAGGTGATGCGGCCTTTCAAACTGTTGAGCTGGCTGCTCCTTACAGCTCGGTCCACGGAGGCTTCCTGTATATCAATCCCTATAAGCTTATGCCAATCCGTCTTGTAGCTTAATACATGAGGAATAATCCCTGTGCCTGTGCCTAAATCCACCGCAAGGGTATCGGGATTTTCCTTCAGATTTTCCCGCTTTCTCATATTCGCCGCAAAATCTGCCAGAATAACCGCATCTATGCCGTAGCAAAATTCCTCCGGCTGCTGTATCAGCTTCAAGTCCCCGAATCCGATATGGTCTATCCTCTCCATCAGTCCTTAATAAGCTCCTCGATTTCCTTTAGGGTTGCGTCATCCACACCCTCGAAAATATTTTTATCCTTATCCTTGCGCCTTTCCGTACGGCGGATTTCTTCCTTTTTATAGGTGTATATATCAGATGAAAGCTTTTCCTGATCATCATCCTTGGATTTTTTATCTTCAACATAAAGTCTCACTCTGACTTTATTTTCGAAGATGTTAGTATCAACAACTTTTCCCGGTCCGTCAGGAGTCTTTATATTTTCTCCCGGTTCAGGCATACCTCTTCTGAGCTCGTGGTATGTGTCGTTTTCATATTTGAGGCAGCACATGAGGCGACCGCATATTCCGGAAATCTTTGCCGGATTCAGGGACAGGTTCTGGACCTTTGCCATCTTTATGGAAACAGGTTCAAAATCCGCCAGCCAGCTGTGGCAACATAAAGCCCTTCCGCAGCTTCCTATCCCTCCCAGCATCTTGGCTTCATCCCTTACACCGATCTGGCGAAGCTCTATACGCATCTTGAATACGCCGGCCAAATCCTTTACAAGCTCTCTGAAGTCCACTCTGCCGTCGGAAGTGAAATAGAATATGATTTTGCTGTTGTCGAAGGTATACTCCACATCTATCAGCTTCATTTCCAGCTTGTGTTTATCTATTTTTTCCTGGCAAAGGCCTATGGCCTTCTCCTTTTTCTTCATATTTTCTTCATACTGCCTGTGGTCTTCCTCGTTGGCAATTCTGAATATTTTTTTAAGGGGTGCAACGATGCTATCCTCGCTGACTTCCGTAATATCCATAGACACGGTTCCGAATTCCATCCCTCTGGCTGTTTCAACGATTACATGGTCCCCCATGTTGATCTCCAGCCCATCCGGGTCGAAATAATAAACCTTGCCGGCTGTTTTGAATTTTACGCCGGTAACTTTAATCATACTTTGTTCCTCCAGTTTTTATTATAAGGTTTTTCAATGCGTAATTGTAATTAACCTTTCTTATCAGGTCTCTGCGGGCTTCTTCTAACAGCTCCACTGCCCTAAACACCTGAGTTTTATTCATAGCCCTGCTTTTTTCATCAAGACCCAGGAAAATATTTCTATAAATCCTTTCCATACCATCCAAGAGCAGGAAAGCATCCTCTCGGCTCTTGACATACTTGGCTAAAACCTGCTTTGCAGACAGGAAAGTACCCTTTTCCACTATTATTGATACCAGCGCTTCAGCGCCGGTGGGCTTATCTGCCTCCCAACGGGAAATGCCGTTAAGGTGATATATTATGCAGCGGGATCTCACAGTCTCCAAAAGATTTTCCGCATTTTCAGACAACAGCATTATCACTGTCCCAGGTGTAGGCTCCTCCAAGGTCTTTAGAAGCCTATTTTGAGCCCTTACGGTCATGGTATCCGCATCGCTGATGACAGCAAAGCTTCTTTCTCCCACAGGTTTCTTCTTCAGGTTTTCTTGAAGATTTGATATTGATTCATCCTTTACGGACATACCGTCTGAGGCTATGAAATATAAATCCTCAAAATTTCCTCCATCCACCTTACGGCAGCTGAGACATTGCCCACAAGGCTTTCCGTCATGCTTTTCGCATATTATAGCCTTAACAAAATACCTTGCAAAGCTTTCCTTGTCCACATGACTGTCCCCTTCCAAGATATATGCGTGGCCTACATTTCCCGCAAGCACCGTCTTGGAAATTCTATCTATTAACTTTTCCTCAATCTTATCTCTGTTGGGCGTCACTTTCTAAAATTTCCTCTAATCTTTTGTATATATCCGTTTTTATATCATCTATGGAACGTGAGGCATCTATACCGAAAATCCTTTCGGGATGAGCCTTCTCCAATTCAAGATATCCGTTAAAAACCTCTCTGTGAAAGGCATCCTTTTCCTTTTCAAGTCTATCTTGATGGGCATCTCCGATACGTTTTTTTCCAACAGTAGGATCCAGCTTCATCAGGAAGGTCACATCTGGTATGCAATCACCTATGGCATATCCGTTTATGACTTCCACTGCCTTCCCAAGCTTCCGTCCATAGCCCTGATAGGCTATGCTGGAGTCCACAAACCTGTCGCAAATAACCGTCTTTCCCGCTTCGAGAGCAGGTCTTATCTTTTGAGCCACATGCTGAGCACGAGAGGCTGCATAGAGCATAGCTTCTGCCATATAATCCATTTCAGAGCAGTTGTTATCCAAGATGATCTCTCTTATCCTCTCTCCTATGGCAGTTCCGCCCGGTTCTCTCGTAAAAAGGATTTCTATGTTCTTATCTGCAAAAAACTTCTTTATATTCTCAATCTGAGTAGACTTTCCGGAGCCGTCCGGCCCTTCAATTGAAATAAAAATGCCTCTCTTTGTCATGGCCTTCTACTCCCCGGTTTTTTGTCGATTTCATTTACTATATTAGCAAGTCCTATATATATTCCTATGGCCAGCGGCACACACACCAGCACTGCCAAAGCATATTTCAGTGCAGTCATACAAACTCCTCCGTAAAACCTATTTTCGCATACAGATTAACTATTATATTATACCACAAAACCTTAAATAAAAAAACAATAAAAAAAACGAGGATTGCAGTTCCTCGTCTTTCAAATTCCAATAAAAAACCGGCAACGACCTACTTTCCCAGGTAGCTTCCCACCAAGTATCATCGGCGCTAAGGAGCTTAACTACTGTGTTCGAGATGGGAACAGGTGTGGCCTCCTTGCTATTGTCACCGGATTTCTAACTTGTTCTTTTCAGCTATGTCTTCGTTGCTCTCAGTCGCTTCGGTGCTCGAGTACCTTTGTACACTCCGCTCCTCGCTCCTTCGGCGCCTTGACCTATCTGAAAAGCCCTTCGTTATCCTTGCTCACTAATTTGCCTTCCTTAAAAAGCAAACTATCTTCGCAATCTTCTTTTCAGGTGTACCCTGAAAACTAAATAAAAGTATCAAATATGTCCTTGAAACTTTGGTCAAGTTTTCGACCTATTAGTATCGGTCAGCTTAATATGTCGCCATACTTACACCTCCGACCTATCAACGTGATAGTCTCTCACGGGTCTTAGCCTTGCGGCAGGAAATCTTTTCTTGTGGGGGGCTTCGCACTTAGATGCTTTCAGCGCTTATCCCTTCCGTAGGTAGCTACCCAGCTATGCCCTTGGCAGAACAACTGGTGCACCAGAGCTACGTCCATTCCGGTCCTCTCGTACTAGGAACAGCTCCACTCAAATTTCCAACGCCCACAGCGGATAGGGACCGAACTGTCTCACGACGTTCTGAACC
>JBHADF010000030.1:0-43889 GCA_041854955.1 Anaerovoracaceae bacterium
AACGCTGATATAGGGGTGAATTACCAAAGTGTATATACAAAAATAATATGAAATTGACTGTTTGATAATTACACATTTCAGTGTATCGTATAGAGAGGGGAATTTGCAAGGTTCATTTAAGAGCCTATAGACGAAAGGGAAGGAATTATTATGATGACATCGGGAAAAAACGACACATTGAGCAGAGGAAATACGAAGGCTTTAATAATCAATGCACTTTTCATAGCCTTGACCTTAGTAGCCACATGGCAGGTAAATATAAGGCTGCCTCTTATGGGGAGCGGCGGACTTATACATTTAGGCAATGTGCCTCTTTTCCTGGCAGCCTTTTTATATGGGAAAAAGACGGGAGCTATTGCAGGAGCCTTCGGAATGGGTTTGTTCGACTTGATGAGCGGCTGGACAGCCTGGGCACCCTTCACCTTCATCATAGTGGGAGCCATGGGTTATGCGAGCGGAACCATAGCCGAGGCAAAGCCCTTCAAAAGAAGCACTTTCAACTATACCTTAGCCGTGGTGGTGGCCATAATTATAAAGGTTGTAGGCTATTATTTTGCCGAGGTTATACTCTACGGAAACTGGATAGCACCCTTCGGCTCCATACCGGGAAACATTATTCAGGTAGGAGTGGCAGGAATTTTAGTGATAGCTGTTGCAGATAGAATAAAGGCTTTGACGAAGAAGCTTTAGACAAGCGACTCAGGTCAAAATCCAGCCTTTCCGGCCATTGCCGCCTAAAGGCAAGATAGAAAATAGGGGAGATTGATATATATGAAAAAAATAATGACGGCCGGGCCTACTATGGTCAGGGAAAATGTGATGGAAGCAAGGCGAGAAGCCTTTACCAACCCGGATTTGGACATGGAATTTTTCGATTTTTACAGAGAAACCTGCCGGCTTTTGTCAAAGGCGGCCCATACAAAAAATCAAAGCCTTATATTAGGCGGAGAGGGCATCCTGGGCTTGGAAGCCGCCTGTGCGGCCCTGACGGAAAAGGGAGACAGAGTTTTAGTTATAGATAACGGCATCTTCGGCAGAGGCTTTGAATATTTTGTGGAGCTATACGACGGTGAAGCTGTCATCTACGAGTCGGATTACAGGGAACCCGTAGATGTGGAGAATTTGAGAAAGTTCTTGGAGCAGGACAGCAATTTCAAATATGCTACCTTGGTACATTGCGATACCCCCAGTGGAGTAATAAATGACATAGAAGCCATAGGAAACCTGCTGAATGAATTTGGAATTCTCAGTGTGGTTGACACGGTTGCCGGCATTTTCGGCGAATATGTAGATATGGATAAGAGCAAAATAGACATCCTCTGCGGCGGCTCTCAGAAAGCCTTATCGGCACCTCCGGGACTTACAATGATGTGGCTCAGCGACAAGGCCTGGGAAAGCATAGAAAGCAGGAAGACTCCCATTAAGGCCTTTTACGCCAATGTGCTCCTGTTCAAGGACTATTACGAGAAACAGGAATTTCCCTACACCATGCCCATCAGCGATATTAAAGGTCTGCGGGTAGCCTTGGAAAATGTCCTCACCGAGGAGGACATAGTGGAAAGACATAGGAAAATAGCCGAGGCCACCAGAGAAGCCCTTAAAAAATCCGGCTTGAAGCTCTATCTCAACAGGGGCTGGTCCAACAATGTAACAGCCATAGAGCTGCCGGAATCTGTCAAGGATTTAGAGCTGAGAAACAGGATGAAAGACGATTACGGCATCATCATATCCGGTTCCTTAGGCTGTCTCTTCGGGAAAGTGGTCAGAATCGGTCACATGGGCGAAAATGCCGGGGTCGAAAATGTTAAAGAAACTCTGGAAGCCCTGCAGGGCACCTTGGAAAAATTAGGCCACAAGCTGAAGAGCAATTTGGCCGAAGATTTTTTGGGAGAAATGAAGACAAAATAAAAGAGCGGGCAACCGCTCTTTTTCGTGGGTAAAACCCCCTTTGACAAGTTGGTCTTACACTTGCTAGAAATAATCAGTGCATGACTTAGAATTATGAGCCGTGCCTAACTACCTCCAAATATGCAAAATCGAGAAAAGCCAACAACTGTGGGCTTACCTATAAATGAATAACTTCTGAAGACTTTTTGCTATATGCCGTGTCATGGGAAAAATAAGTTTCATGTAATTTATTTTGGTATTTAACCATTATCAGCGGTAGGAAAAGTGACTTTATTAAGTATAGAATCAGCCAAATTGTAAAAACTCCCAGCCCTATATCAAACAAATGTTGACTATATATTTCATAGAATATCCATCCATTAAGAGCTAGATTGAAGCCGGTAGCTAAGGTAGCGGATATTAAATTGACTTTAAGCTCGGGACTATAAAATTTTGCAACATATAACGCCAATAAAGAAATATTATAAATATAAATGGGCTTATAGTTTTTCTGTAAATGACCAGAGTTTTACGATTATAGAAGTGGAAATTGCCCGCAGAAACATTAGCTTCATTTGTCCATGTATGGCTAACCTCTGCAACCTCCTGCCACGGGATAAGTGAACCGATTTTCCTCAAGAAAATCCCGTCTTTGCATATATAAAATTTCTAATTCACAAAGGAGCAGATTCCGATAGTAATAATAAAAATGAGGAATATGATATATTTTAGCTGCCCCGATTCCATGATGAGAGCACCATTGAAGAAGCTTATGGATTCTCCACCGGCATCTGATACTTTATACAAAACCGGTATAAAAAAGGAAAATATAAATAATGTATATCTGTAAAAAATACTATGAAATTTTATTCCGTTAGTCATAATATACCACCCGACTGCTCTTGAATGAACATTTGAATATCATTTCTCAAAACATAAATAAGTAAGAATACTTTGATTAGGATTTGTGCTTAGAGCTTGAACATAAAACCACTATCTAATTTTAGATGAAGTGGACTCATAGCTCATATCCAAAAGAGCCCTGATAGTGTCATCGCTCACGCTGCCATCAAGTGCAACGGTGATCCAATGAGCTTTGCTCATGTGATATGCGGGGAAAATGCCCGGCGTAGCTAAAAAAGACCCTATCAACATAGAATCACATTTGAAATTTACCACATCAATGGCAGCAGTACCTTTTAGTCCCAGCTTATCCGCAGTTATCTCCATAATCAGAGCAAACCATTTTTTATTGTCTCCGTGGCGAAATACGGAGTAATTAGGGCTTTTGAGCCAAGGATGATCAGCGTCGGTCTTATAGCTGTTCCTGATAAGAGCTTCTAATTCTGTTCGATTCATTGTCTCACCTACTGTTTCCTGCTTGAGGCCTCTTTTCTCATATTATACTGGGTTTGCCGGTTGTTTTCAATTAACAATATGCGGGAATGGTTATGTAAGGGCGGATGGCCTATTTGGCAGCCTCATTTTGAGATGTTGACACAATCTTTGCTTTTGAAAGAAAGTGTCAACACAAGTTTACATAATCACTGAATTATAGTAAACTCATCTGCCAATAATTGGAAAATATTGACAGGGGTGGCTCCTTTTCGAAAATCTGTCAACAAATCTGCCAAAATTTGTTGACACAATCCGAGAAAATAGGAGAAAGTGTCAACAAACGGCCGACTGGCGCGGGCAATCAGCCGTTTGAAACCCCACGGAGCAAAATTTGTTGACAGATTTTTATAAAACAGAAGAAAGTGTCAACATCTGAGCCGCCCATTGAGCCATCCATTGAGCCACCCGCCGAGCCGATTTATGGTATTTTCTCCCCTGAACCTTCAAAAAAGAAATGTGAAAAATCCTTGTAAATTCCCCTTGTTTTGATATAATTATACAATAGGTTACTAACATTAAAAGGAGGTAAAAAAATGTTAGATAAAAAAGTTAAGGAACTATTGAATTTACAGATAAACAAGGAGCTATATTCAGCTTATCTCTATTTGGATTTTGCTGATTATTACCACGATGAAGGCTTAGACGGCTTCGCCAACTGGTACGATGTTCAGGCTCAGGAGGAAAGAGATCATGCCATGCTCATGAGAGAGTATCTCCACAACAACAGCGAGTCGGTAAAGCTCTTACCTATAGACGGACCTGATGAAAAGTATGAGGGACACATAGACCCTTTAAAGAAGGCTTACGCTCATGAACAGTATGTGACTGCATCCATAAACGAGATATACAAGGCTGCCACCGAGGTTCACGATTACAGAACCATGCAGTTCTTGGATTGGTTCATCAAGGAACAGGGTGAGGAAGAAAAGAATGCGGACGATTTAATAACCAAGTATAAACTTTTCGGTGGAGACCCTAAGGGCCTTTATTCCTTGAATCAGGAGCTCCTCACAAGAGTTTACACGGCTCCGTCCTTAGTGCTTTAAGGGAAAGACACAGAAAAAAGAGAGGAAGAACAGCACTTGAGTTTTGAGAAAAAAATTCAGATACCCGAAGACATTGATCGCATAGAGCTCTTCGGAAATTTGGACATTAACCTGAAGATGGTGGAGGAAGCCACAGGCGTGGAAATCCTCCACCGTGACGATAACCTTTTACTGAGAGAGGGAAGCAAGCTGGCAGAGTGTATCGAAGATGATCGCTTCCATTATGTGGAGAAAGCCCAAGCTATCCTGGGGGATATGGTAGAGGTTCTCGAAAGAGGTGAGACTCTGGAGAAGCAGAAGCTTTCCTATATCATAAGCCTTAGACAGGAAGGTCTTTCCTATGTGGCGAAGAACCTGGCCAAGGATGTAATTTGCTTTACCCACAAGGGAAAACCGCTGAAGCCGAAGACATTGGGACAAAAGTCCTATGTGGACAGCATAAGAAAAAAGGACATAGTTTTCGGCATCGGTCCCGCAGGAACAGGCAAAACCTACATAGCTGTGGCCATGGCCATCAATGCCTTTAAGAACAAGGAAGTTCAGAAGATAATTCTGGCCAGACCTGCCGTGGAAGCCGGTGAAAGGTTAGGCTTTCTGCCGGGAGACCTGCAGGAAAAGGTGGACCCTTATCTCAGGCCTCTTTATGATGCCCTCTACGATGTTTTAGGGCGGGATGCGGCCTCCAGACTGAAGGAGAAGGAAGTTATCGAGGTGGTCCCTCTGGCATACATGCGCGGAAGAACCTTGGACAACTCCTTCATCATCTTGGATGAAGCGCAGAATACCACCAAAGAGCAGATGAAGATGTTTTTAACCCGTATGGGCTTCGGCTCAAAGGTGGTTGTAACAGGAGATATAACCCAGATAGATTTGCCCAGAGGAAAGAAATCCGGCCTTGTAGAGGCGGAACGTGTTTTGAAAAGCGTCAACGACATAAATTTCTGTTATTTGAAGGATACGGACGTGGTACGACACGAGCTGGTTCGAAAGATCATCAACGCCTATGACAGCTACTACAGAAAACATCCTGAAGAGTTGGGAGAGGAATAGAGAAGGCCTATGAAGATAATCTTTGAGGAAGAGGTAAACCTTCCCGAAAAAACCTTAGCCAAAATGAAGGAAGCTGCAGAGCTGGCTCTTGACATGGAGATGAAGGGAATTTTGCCCGCCGTGGAAAAGGAACGCTTTGAGGTTAGCTTAACCTTGGTGGATATGGATGAAATACAGCAGCTTAACAGGGATTTCAGAGGAGTTGACAGCCCTACGGATGTGCTGTCCTTTCCTCAGTTTGATGATTTGGAAAGTGAACTCCCTCCCGTAGGAGAAATTGCCCTGGGAGATGTGGTCATCTGCATGGAAAAGGCGGAGGCCCAGGCGGAGGAGTATGGACACAGCCCGGAGAGAGAAACTGTGTACCTGTTTACCCACAGCATCCTCCATCTGTTGGGATATGACCACATGGATGAGGACGAAAAGAGAATCATGAGAAGTAGGGAAGAGGAGATAATGACTGCTCTGGGAATAGGGAGATAGAATATGGAAAATAAAGAAATGTATAAAATAGCTGTGGGCATGCTGGATTACTCCTATGCACCCTTCAGCAAATTCCGAGTAGGAGCGGCCCTTCTCACAAAGAGCGGCAAAATCTATACCGGCTGCAATGTGGAAAATTCTTCTTACGGAGGGACCATCTGCGCCGAAAGAACAGCTTTTGTAAAGGCCGTATCCGAAGGTGAAAAGGAATTTGAAAAGATAATGATAGTTTCCAGCGGCGGTGAAGCATGGCCCTGCGGTATATGCAGACAGTTCATGAAAGAATTTTGCGATGATGATTTCATAATAATGACGGCCAAGGACGAGAATTCCATCCGCCAATACACCATGGATGAAATGTTGCCGGAAGGATTTAGGCTGTAATGAAAACGGGATTTATAGGCATAGTAGGGCGCCCCAACGTGGGAAAATCAACTTTGATGAACGCTATTTTGGGAGAGAAAATAGCCATCGCCACAGACAAGCCCCAGACTACGAGAAATAATATAAGGGGCATATATACAAGAGTAGACGAAAGAGAAGGAGCATCCTCGGGAGACGATGTGGTTTCTCGCTTTTTTGCTTCGGAAAGCAAACCAACCAAAGGAGTGCAGATGGTTTTCATAGACACTCCGGGAATACATAAGCCCCACAACAAGCTGGGAAGCTTTATGACGGATTCCGCCGTAAACACGCTGAAAGAGGTGGATGTGATTCTTTTCCTTGTAGACGAAAGCTACGGAAAAGGAGGCGGAGACAAGTATATAGTAGATATGCTTAAGGAGGTAAAAACTCCTAAGATACTGGTAATAAACAAGATAGACAAACAGAGTCCGGAGGATTTTAAAGCCATCTATGAAGAATATTCGGAGATGGAAGTTTTTGATGATATTTTCGGCACCTCTGCCTTAGAAGGCAAGAATGTGGAGGCTTTGGTTAAGAGAATCGAGGACTTTTTAGAAGAGGGGCCCATGTATTTTCCTGAGGGAATGTCCACGGACCATCCGGAAAGATTTATTGTCAGCGAGATAATCAGAGAAAAGCTGCTCCTATATTTGAAGGATGAGGTTCCCCACGGCATAGCCATAGAAATTGAGCGCTATAAGGAGGGGAATGAAATCACGGAAATCGGAGCTGTCATATACTGCGAAAGAAAGACTCACAAGGGCATCATAATCGGCAAAGAAGGCAAGAAGTTGAAGGGCGTCGGCAAGGCGGCACGGCTGGAAATCGAAGGCCTTTTAGGAACAAAGGTGTTCTTGGAGCTCTGGGTTAAGGTGAAAGAAAATTGGAGAGACTCGGATTTTGCTCTTTCCAATTTCGGATATAAAGACAGATAAGGAGGACTGTGGCCATTGGTTACGGATACTGAAGGCATCATTTTGAGACAGATAAAGGCCGCCAACGGACGGCGCATGATTTTGATGTTCTCAAAGAAATTCGGCAAAATATCCGTAGGCTCCGGTCTGACGGAAGGCGGTAAGAGCAAGTCGGCCTTGTCAATACGGCCCTTCACCCACGGAAGATATGAAATATTCAAGGGAAGAGACAGCTACAACCTTAACGGCGGACAGGTCATAAAGAGCTATTATGCCATAGGAGAAAATCTGGACAAGTATATTGCCTCCTCCTATGTGCTGGAATTGACGGAGAAGCTGCTGCCGGAGGAATTGGCCCAGCCCAAGCTTTTCAATCTTCTCCTGAGCTTCCTGGGAGCCATGGAAAGGCGGGAGAAAAAACAGGAGACCCTGATGCTGGCCTATATGGTCAAACTCCTTGATGTTTTAGGGAATATGCCCGTTTTGGACCATTGTGTCGAATGCGGCACTAAAGACTTGGGAAAAAAGAGATTTTTCTCTGTAAAGGACGGAGGTATGCTGTGCTCAGTTTGCGGAGAAAGAATGGCCGGAGATGATAATGAACCATTGATTTATACGCCGAATTTTGGTATAGTAGATATACTAAAATATTTTCGGAACAACGACTTTTCCACCTTTGAAAAAATAGCCCTGGATGAAGCTGTTTTGCGGGAATTGAAGATTATTCTGAAAGAATATATGGCATATCATTTGGACATTGGGAAGTTAAAGAGCGAAGAATTTAGTTTATAGGAGGAAAACCATGGAAATTACTTTAGAAAAAATCGAATTGGTAAAGGACAGAACAGGTGTATCCTACAAGGAAGCCAAGGAAGCCTTGGAAGCCACCGACGGTAGCGTAGTAGATGCCATCATAGCCATCGAGGAAACTATCGATGTGAACAAGAACGCCAAGAGAAGCGCTTTTGCCGAGGACACGGTAAACAGGATCAAAGAGCTGGTTAAGAAGGGAAACATTTCCAAAATAGCCATCAAAAGAGAAGATGAGGTTCTCCTCAACATTCCTGTAAATGTGGGCATTATAGGCGTTGTAATAGCACCTTGGGGAATCCTCTTTGCGGCTCTTGTAGCTTACGGCTACAACTGCAAAATTGAGCTTACCACCGATGAAGGCAAGGTTATCGACATCACCGAGAAGGCTGACGGAGTGGTAACTACCGTAAAGGAAAAGGGCTCGGTAGTGGTAGACGAAGTTATGGCTAAAGGAGCCACCGTTATAAACGATGTTAAGGAAAAGGCCCCCGAAGCATGGGAAAACCTTAAGGAAAAAGCCCCCGAAGCATGGGAAAACCTTAAGGAAAAAGCACCGGAAGCTTGGGAAACCGTTAAGGAAAAGAGCACGGAAACCTTTTATAACATCAAGGATGCGGCTACGGAAAAATACTATGAAATGAAGAATAAAAAGAATGACGGCTTCGACGAAATCTTTGACGATATCATGGACGACGACGCAGATGCTGAAGATGTTGACGATTTTGAAGTTGAGGTGCATATAGATGCAGATCTTTCAACGGACGAAGGCGTTAAGGAAGCCTCAGACAAGATAGAGGTTGCCTTTGACGAGGCTGAGGAAGCCTTTGATGAGGTTGAAGAGGGAACTAACAAGTTCAGACTTTTTCACAGAGATAAATAAAAAGTAAAATATCAAGGAAAGGTAAAATATAAGGATAGCGAGCGATGGCGAGAGAAGCGACGATGGAAAAGATAGTAGCACTGGCGAAAAACAGAGGTTTTGTTTTCCCGGGCTCGGAAGTATACGGAGGATTGGCAAACACTTGGGATTACGGTCCTTTGGGAGTGGAATTCAAGAACAATGTCAAGAAGGCATGGTGGAGAAAATTCGTTCAGGAAAGCAAGTATAACGTAGGACTGGACGCAGCCATTCTCATGAACCCGAAAACCTGGGTTGCATCAGGCCATGTAGGCGGCTTTTCCGACCCGCTTATAGACTGTAAAGCCTGTAAATCAAGATTCAGAGCAGATAAGCTTATCGAAGATTGGCACATGGAGAAAGGCTTGGAGGCCATGGTTGTGGACGGCTGGTCCAACGAAAAGCTGGAGGAATATGTCAAGGAAAAGGGAATTCCCTGCCCTGAGTGCGGCAAGAACGACTTTACCGGCATAAGACAGTTCAACCTTATGTTTAAGACCTTCCAAGGTGTAACGGAGGATTCAAAGGCTGAAATATACCTCAGACCGGAAACGGCTCAGGGAATTTTCGTCAACTTCAGAAATGTTCAGCGCTCCGCCAGAAAGAAGATGCCCTTCGGAATAGCTCAGATAGGAAAATCCTTCCGAAACGAGATAACCCCCGGTAACTTCACCTTCAGAACGAGAGAGTTCGAGCAGATGGAGCTGGAATTTTTCTGCAAGCCGGGCACCGATTTGGAATGGTTCGACTATTGGAAGGCCTACTGTGTAGAATTCCTCAAGTCATTGAACATGAACATGGAAAACATTCGCACCAGAGACCATGAAAAGGAAGAGCTTTCTCACTATTCCAACGCTACTACGGATATAGAATACCTGTTCCCCTTCGGTTGGGGTGAGCTGTGGGGCATAGCCGACAGAACGGATTTCGACCTGACCCAGCATATAAATGTATCGGGACAGGATCTGTCCTATGTGGATTCGGAAACCGGAGAGAAATATGTTCCCTATGTAATAGAGCCTTCTCTCGGAGCCGACAGAGTGGCCTTGGCCTTCTTGGTGGATGCCTACAACGAGGAAATCCTCACCGACGAAAATGGAAAAGAGGATCTGCGTGTGGTTATGAAATTCCACCCGGCCTTAGCTCCTTTTAAAGCTGCGGTACTGCCTTTGGCCAAGAAGCTGTCACCTGTGGCAGAGCCCATACATGAAGAACTTTCCAAATACTTCATGGTGGATTATGACGCTTCCGGTTCCATAGGCAAACGCTACAGAAGAGAAGACGAAATAGGAACGCCCTTCTGCATCTGTGTGGATTTTGACACGGAAAACGATGGCTGCGTTACAGTAAGAGACAGGGACACCATGACTCAGGTAAGAATACCGGTGGAGCAGGTTCGTTCCTACATTGAAGAGAGACTCATATTTTAGAGGATAAATAAAAATTATTAGGGTAATAAAACAGGAGGAAAATATGGAGAAGAAATTTGTTTACTCTTTTAACGAAGGTTCAAAGGACATGAAGGGTCTTTTGGGAGGAAAGGGAGCCAACCTGGCGGAAATGACCAGAATCGGACTTCCGGTGCCTTTCGGCTTTACCATCACCACAGAGGCCTGCAATAAGTACTATGAGGATAAAGAAACTATCACTCAGGGACTTATAGATGATGTCTACGAAAAAATCAGAGAATTGGAAAATGTAACCGGAAAGACCTTCGGTTCATCGGAAAATCCTCTGCTGGTTTCCGTTCGTTCCGGAGCGGTAGTATCTATGCCGGGAATGATGGACACCATTTTGAACTTAGGTCTTAACGACGAGTCTGTGGAAGGACTGGCTATGCTGACGGAAAACAGACGCTTTGCCATGGACAGCTACCGTCGTTTCATACAGATGTTCGGAGATGTTGTACAGGAAATCCCCAAGGCTGCTTTCGATGAGGTTTTCGACGAAAAGAAGGCAGCAAGAGGCGTAGAATTCGACGTTGATCTGACTTGGGAAGACCTGGCCGAGGTTATTAAGAGTTACAAAGAAGTAGTAAAGAAATTTACGGGAAAAGATTTCCCTCAGGACCCTAAGATTCAGCTCATTGAGGCTATCAAGGCTGTATTCAGATCCTGGAATAACGACAGAGCCATACTCTACAGAAAGCTGAACGGCATATCCGGAAGCTTAGGAACTGCCGTAAATGTTCAGTCCATGGTATTCGGTAACATGGGAGACACTTCCGGTACAGGTGTTGCCTTCACCAGAAACCCTGCTACGGGAGAAAACAAGATTTTCGGAGAATTCCTGGTAAATGCCCAGGGTGAAGACGTTGTAGCCGGCGTGAGAACACCTATAAACATTGAAAAGATGGCGGAAGCCTTCCCCGAAGCCTACAAGGACTTTCTCAAGATTGCAGAGCTGCTGGAAAAGCACTACAAAGATGTTCAGGACATGGAGTTCACCATCGAGAGAAACAAGCTTTTTATGCTTCAGACCAGAAACGGTAAGAGAACTGCAGAAGCTGCCGTAAATATTGCCGTTGATATGACCAACGAAGGTCTCATAGACCGCAAGACCGCCATAACAAGATTAGAGCCTGCACAGATAGATCAGCTCCTTCACCCTACCTTCGATAAGGAAGAGCTGAAGACTGCCGTAAAGGTTGCCAAGGGCCTTCCCGCATCTCCGGGAGCTGCCTGCGGAAAGATATACTTCACTGCAGATGATGCCGTAGAAGCTGCTCAGGCAGGAGAAAAGGTTCTCCTTGTTCGTGAAGAAACTTCCCCTGAGGACCTGGCCGGAATGGTAGCGGCAGAAGGTATTTTGACAGCTCGCGGAGGCATGACCTCTCATGCAGCCGTAGTAGCCAGAGGAATGGGTAAATGCTGCGTGGCAGGATGCTCCGAAATAAGAGTATCTGCTGCAGACAAGACCTTAACGGACATGTCCGGAAAGGTACTTAAAGAAGGAGATTACGTTTCCATCGACGGTTCCACAGGTACTGTTTACAGCGGCGTAATCAAGACTGTAGAGCCTGAGGTTTCAGGAAACTTCGCCCTCCTTATGAGCTGGGCTGACGAGATAAGAAGCCTCAAGGTTAGAGCCAATGCCGACAATCCCAGAGATGCGGAACAGGCTCTCAGCTTCGGAGCAGAGGGTATAGGCCTTTGCAGAACAGAGCACATGTTCTTTGAAGAGGAAAGAATACCGGCCATAAGAAGAATGATTTTGGCTGACAACGTTGAAGAAAGAAAGGAAGCCTTAGACGCCATAAAGCCTTACCAGCAGGGAGACTTTAAGGCCATCTATAAGGTTATGAGAGAAAAGCCTGTTACCATCAGACTTTTGGATCCTCCTCTCCACGAATTCCTTCCTCATACCGATGAGGATATCAAGGAGCTTGCACAGCTTATGGGCGTGCCTGCACAGAAGATTAAGGATAAGGTTGTAGAGCTTCACGAGATGAACCCTATGCTGGGACACAGAGGCTGCCGTTTGGCCGTTACCTATCCGGAAATCGCCGTTATGCAGACAGAGGCCATCATAGGCGCAGCTCTGGAAGTTAAGAAGGAAGAAAACATCGATTTGATTCCTGAAATCATGATACCTTTAATCGGTTCCGCAAACGAGCTGGCAGAGGTTAAGAAGACTGTAGTTGAAACTGCCGAAAGACTTATCAAGGAAGCAGGAATAAATCTGGAATACATGGTGGGAACCATGATAGAAATCCCCAGAGCTGCCCTTACAGCAGATGAAGTGGCTAAGGAAGCTGAATTCTTCTCCTTCGGAACCAACGACCTGACTCAGATGACCTTTGGCTTCTCACGAGACGATACAGGTAAAATCATAAACGACTATGTGGAAAAGGGAATCATGGAAGAAGACCCGTTCCAGACCATAGATGTTAAGGGTGTAGGAAAGCTGGTAGAAACGGCTGTAACCTTAGGAAAGCAGACAAGACCTAAAATTAAGCTGGGAATTTGCGGCGAACACGGCGGAGATCCCAAGTCTATCGAATTCTGTCATAATGTAGGATTAAATTATGTATCCTGCTCACCTTTCAGAGTTCCTATCGCCAGATTGGCTGCGGCACAAGCATCCGTAAACAATCCTTTGGACTAAAGTAAAATATTTAGAGGGGCGACCGTTTGGCGCCCCTCTTTGAAAAGGAGACGGACCTCTATGAGCGATCCATTATTCAAGACTTCTATAATGACATTTTTAATAGCTATGACACCTGTGCTGGAGCTGAGAGCGGCTATACCTGCAGGGGTTATAGGAGGACTTTCCGTGGATCAGGCCTTGATTATTGCCATTTTAGGTAATATGGTACCGGTTCCTTTTATAATAGTATTCGTAAGAAGAATATTCAAATGGCTGAAAGAAAAGAGTCCTAAGCTGGGAGACTGGGCGAGAAAGCTGGAGGAAAAAGCAGATTCGAAAAAAGAACAGGTCCTGAAATATGAATTTTGGGGTCTGATGATTTTGGTAGCCATACCTTTGCCGGGAACAGGAGCCTGGACCGGCGCCTTGGTGGCCGCCATGCTGGATATGCAGCTAAAGAGAGCCATACCGGCCATAGGCTTAGGTGTGGTCCTTGCAGGCCTTTTAGTGGCCTTGGCAACTTATGGCGTATCTTCTGTATTTTAGATGAGGGAATCCTATGAAGAATTTTGGAATCGAAAGGGTCGTAGAACCTAAGAACAGCACACCGGTAACCGCCTGGAAGCTTGATAACTCCCGTGAGCTGAAGTCGGGAGAGATAAGAATAGGCATCAAGCGCATAGTCTTTGAAAGAGAAAATCTGGACCAGCTTTACAGCATCTGTGACTACGAAGACGAGAGGACCATAGCCCGAATATTCAAGATAATTGAAGAGCGGGGAAAGCTCCATAATCCATACACCGAAAGCAGCGGTCTTTTTCAGGGGGTAATAGAGGAAGCCGCTCCCGGTTATGATCTGGAGGGCAGAGGCTTAGCCTTAGGTGATCAAGTCATATGCATGGCACCCATAGCGGGCCTGCCATTGAAGCTGGATAAAATAAGTGAAATAGATTATTTCTTCAGCACCATAGAATGTGAAGGCTATACTGTTTGCTTTGAGACCACCAACCTGATCAAGGTGGAAAACTTGGATAAAAGTCATTCCATCCATCTCCTGAGAGCCCTGGAGGAGGAAGGTAACTTCTATGCCATAGGGGAAGTAGCCAAGGACAGCAAAATAGACAGAGCTGTACTCCTGGGAAGCAATTTGGCGGAGTCAATACTCTATTCCAGGCTGTTAAAGGATATGAATCCGGATATTGAAGTCGATTTTGTCTGTGACAGCGCTTATGAAAACGTTACAGGTGCCTCCGTGATAAAGGAGATTTTCGGGAATTTAGTAGAAAAGATATTCTTCGTCAACCTGAGCGACCCGGTGGCAGCTTCAAAGCAAATCTTAGGACCGGAGGGAAGTAAGCCCATCGATCTGGTTATAAATATGGAAAATATAAAGGGTACGGAAAGTGTAGCCTCTATGGTAGTCCGTGATTATGGAATGGTATATTACACCAGCATGGTCAACAGGTACACTACAGGACTTCTTGTTTCCGATTCCTTGGGTAAAAATATATTGAATTATGCCTTGGACGGTTTCTGCTCCGGAAGCTTCAATATGGCTATGAAGCTGGTGGAAGGTGCTGAGGAAGCCCTTTTTAGACTGGATGCATATAACAAGAAACGTCCTAAAATAAGGGGCAGGAATAAGGGAGCAAAAATTTCCAAGGTGGAAAATGCGGTTCAGCAGATAGATGATTTTGCCTTCAGCAGTCCCATCACCGCATCCATGCTGGAGGAAGCTCTCAACATAGCCCAATACGATTGCAGTGTAATAATTCAGGGCGAAACCGGCGTAGGGAAGGAAAAGATTTTCAATCTTCTCCACCAAAACAGCTCCCGAAAGGACAAGGCCTGCATAAAGATAAACTGCGCCACCATACAGGAAAGCTTGGCCGAGTCGGAATTCTTCGGCTATGAAAAAGGTGCCTTTACAGGAGCTAACTCTACAGGTAAGGCAGGCTATTTCGAAATGGCCAATAACGGCACCCTGTTTTTAGACGAGATAGGATCACTGTCCCTCAACATGCAGTCTAAGCTGCTGAGAGTCCTTCAGGATAATATATATTATCCTGTGGGAGCCACGGAGCCTAAGCATGTCAATGTGCGGGTAATCTGTGCAAACAATGTCCCCCTTAAAAAGCTCATAGAGCAAGGCGAATTCAGGGAAGACCTTTATTATCGCCTTAACATCTGCCAGATAAATGTACCTCCCTTAAGGGTTAGGAATGAAGATATCAGGTGTTTGGCACAGGTGTTCATGGAGCAATACAGCAAAAAATACGGAAAGAGCAAAGTCATTTCAGAGGAGGCCTACAGACTTTTAGAGGGCTACCATTGGCCGGGAAATGTGCGGGAACTGGAAAATATGGTCCACAGACTCTACATCGCCGAAAAAAGTGATGTTATAGACGAATATACCGTGGATATGATGTTAAATGACAGCGTTTTGGAAGATACCATGCTGGATATAAAAAAGGAGATAAGCTGGGATAAGTCGGTGGACTTTTTAAAGATAATGGACAGACAGGAAAAGCGGCTTATCGAGTATGCCTTGAAAAAAGAAGGGACTACAAGAAAAGCTGCCGAATTTCTGGGACTGCCCCAAACCACCTTGGCGCGGAAAAAGCTTAAACATAACCTATAAGTATAAAAGAAAACAGGATTGCGAGGGCAATCCTGTTTTCAACTTTTATTTATTTAACTTAATACTTTTAAGGAGTATTCCTCGGTATCGCTGATATATAAAGCAAATGCTATGCCATAATATGTCAAAGTATTGAAAAAATGAAAGAAAAAAATAGAAGGCCCTAATTTCAACCCTTTTCAGAGATAGTGCTGATTTCAAAATATAAAAAGGGCCACAAAACCTTGCCAAAGATTTTTGTCCAAGGCAAAATTGTGACCCTAAAATGGTTTTTAAAATGCGATGTTGACCCAATTATGGCTCAAAGGTCATAGAGCTTTACTCCTTCGTCACCGTCCACATCGGATACATATACGGCTATTATTTCCGATTTTGATGTAGGAATATTTTTCCCTATATAGTCGGCTCGTATGGGAAGCTCTCTATGGCCGCGGTCGATGAGACAGGCCAGCTGAATGGACTTGGCCCTGCCGTAGGAAGAGCAGGCATCCAAGGCGGCCCTGGCGGTTCTGCCTGTGTATATAACATCGTCCACCAGCACCACATCCTTCCCTTCAAGGGAAAAGGAGCTTTGACTTTTATGCAATTCCTTTGCACCTTCTATCGGCGCTATATCGTCTCTGAAGGGGGAAACGTCCAGCTCAAACACGGGAACGGAAACTCCTTCAATTTGGCTTATATTTTCCGAGAGAATATGGGCCAAGGGCATGCCCCTCCTTTTGATACCGAGGAAAATCAGGTTTTCCGCACCGTAGTTTCGTTCCAATATCTGATGGGACATCCTCTTTAAGGCTCTCTTCATATCCTCTCCATCCATGAGATCGGCTTTTAATTTCATTTCTATATCCTTATACATTGTAGGGCTGGAATTTGTCCTTTTCCTCGTTTACATCCTCTACGAACTGGTATTCGTTTCCGGGAAGAACGGCGTTGAGGAAAATACCGAAGATGGAGGCCAGTGCCAGGCCGGAAAGGGTGATGGTGGCAGATCCTATAGGGAAGGAAATACCTCCGATGGCGTTGAAACCTAAAGCTGAAACAAGAATGACAGCAGCGATAATCTGATTTCTGGATCTGGTAAAGTCTACCTTGTTTTCTACCACATTACGCACGCCTATGGCGGAAATCATACCGTAAAGCAGGAAGGATATTCCTCCTACGGTAGCAGGGGGAACGGCTTCTATTACGTAAGCCACCTTAGGTACGCAAGCGATGATGATGGCAAAGACAGCGGCTATTCTCATTACACGAGGATCGTGAACCTTTGTAAGGGCCAATACGCCCGTGTTTTCACCATAGGTAGTGTTGGCGGGAGCACCGAAGGCTGCAGCTAAGCAGCTGGCGATACCGTCTCCTATAAGTGTTCTGTGAAGCCCCGGGTCTGAAATGTAGTTTTTCCCCGTGGTGGCGCCTATGGCGGAAATATCGCCTATGTGCTCCATCATGGTGGCCAAGGCCAGAGGCATGATGGTGATGATGGCTGATATGTCGAACTTCATCATTACAATCTTAGGCATGCCTAACAGATTAATGCTATGGAGATTGGACCAGTCCACATCCCCCATGAGGGCAGCTACACCGTAGGATACCACAACTCCCAGAAGGATAGGGATTATCTTCAACATGCCCTTGCCCCATATGTTGAGGCAGATAACTGTAAACAGGGCTGTCAAGGCTACAACCCAGTTGGTCTGACAGTTGCTTATGGCAGAAGGGGCTAAAATCAGGCCTATGGCTATTATTATAGGCCCCGTAACTACAGGAGGAAAGAAGCGCATTACCTTTTTTGCACCGAAGGCCTTCATGAAAGCTGCCAGCACCAGGTACAGTAGACCGGCAAAGAACACACCGCCGGAAGCGTAGGGCAGCATTTCCCAGTTGGATGAACCGTCGGGAAGTAGAGGTGCTACGGCGGCGTAGCCTCCCAAGAAGGCGAAGGATGAGCCTAAAAAGGCGGGAACCTTACCCTTGGTCACCAGATGGAAAAACAGGGTTCCGATACCTGCAAAGAGCAAGGTTGTGGAAACCGGGAGACCGGTTAAGATGGGAACAAGAACCGTTGCGCCGAACATGGCGAAGGTGTGCTGTAGACCTAAGATTAGCATTTTCCCGTAGCCCAACTGACGGGCATCGGTTATAACTTCGTGATTTTGCATAAATTTTCCTCCTGAAAATGTTTAGATTAGATGTGGAACAGAGGGAAACAGACATAAAAAAACAGTCATGCCAAGCAAGACCGTCATAATTTCTCGGAAAACCCGGCAAAAGCCGAGGTAAAAATCTGCGCTATACCATCTTGCCGGTCTCTCTGTACCGATTTAAAGATATTTTCAGAAAATAGTTTAAATAAAAATGGGAGTCTTGTCAAGAAAAAAATGGAGAGGCTTTATGAAAATGTAGCAATAAAAAAGCTGAAGAACCTGGATCCCTCAGCTTGTCAAATAACATAAAATAATTTGCCCTTTCGACTTGGCCTATCAGCTAAAATATCTGAAAACGCCTTTAACCTTACCCATGATCTTTACATCCTTGACAACGATGGGGGTCATGGTATGATTCTCAGGTTGGAGCCTGATGTGGTCTTTTTCTCTGTAGAAGGTCTTTACCGTAGCTTCGCTTTCAAAACCGTCTATCATGGCTACCACGATTTCTCCATTATTGGCAGTTTCGGTTTTTTGTACCAGAATCAAGTCTCCGTCCATTATGCCGGCCTCTATCATGCTTTCTCCGCGAACGCGAAGCATGTAGTTGACACCTGAGCCTGCATAACCGGCAGGGATGGGGAAGGTGCCCTCGATATTTTCTTCGGCGGTGATAGGCATACCTGCAGCCACACGACCTACGATGGGAACCTGAACGATCTGACTGGGTGAAAGGGAAGCTACATCGCCCTTGGGGGCTGTCTTTTTAGTCTCGGATTCTACTACCATAAGGGCTCTCGTCTTGGAAGGGTCCTTGCGGAGGTAGCCCTGCTTAACCAGGCTCTCTATGTCCTTGTGAACCGTCGAGGTGGATTTGATACACAGATCGGTACAAATCTCTCTCACAGTTGGGGGATAGCCCTTTGCCTTTATCTCGGACTTCATATAGTCTAAAATTTTTCTTTCTCTTTCCTTAAGCATCTCGCTACCTCACTTTCTTTTGCTCAATGATAACATAAAAAGAACAGAAAGTAAACAGATGTTTGTTTTTTTACGGGAAATATTTGCAGAAAAAAATGAGAATACCCTGGGATATCCTCATTTTGTTTATACATTTTTCTCTGTATCAGGACTATTTTGCAACCTTTTTTGCTGTTTCGCAAAGAGTTGCGAAAGCAGGGGCGTCATAGATAGCCATTTCGGAAAGCATCTTTCTGTTGATTTCGATGCCGGACTTCTTAAGGCCGTTCATGAGCTGGCTGTAGCTGATACCGTTCATTCTTGCACCTGCATTGATTCTTGCAATCCACATCTGACGATACTGTCTCTTCTTTAACTTTCTGCCAACGAAAGCGGATCTTAAGGATCTCATTACAGCTGTGTGAGCTACCTTGAACTGCTTGCTCTTAGCGCCGTAGAAGCCCTTTGCCAGCTTTAAAATTTTCTTATGTCTCTTGTGTGCGTTTACACCTTTTTTAACTCTTGCCATGTTTCTTACCTCCTAACACCTTTCACTATTTCGCCATGGATCTAAGCATTCTCTTTAAGTCTGCGCTCTTGAGCATAGTAGCTTTTCTCAAGCCTCTTTTTCTCTTTGCGGCCTTTTTAGTAAGAATGTGGCTCTTGTATGCCTTGTTTCTCTTTACCTTACCGGAACCGGTTAAATGTAATCTTTTGCATGCCCCTCTATGGGATTTCATCTTATTCTTTGCCATGATGATTTGTCCTCCTATATAAATATCTGTTTTAAAACTAATCTATTTTGCAAAGCCTGTAGCTCTGCCCTTTTCGGTTTGCTGAATTATTTTTCTGCCTTGGGTACAAGGACCATGGTCAGGCCTCTGCCCTCGAAAAGAGGCTTCTTTTCTATGCTGCAAACATCGGAAATGCTTTCGGCGAAGGTGGTCATAACCTCCATAGCCTTTGAGGCATAATCACGCTCTCTACCTCTGAGTCTCAGGGAAACCTTTACCTTGTCTCCGTTTTTCAGGAATTTGGAAGCGGTTTTAGCCTTAACCTGAATGTCATGTTCCTCTATAAAGGTGGAAAGTCTGACTTCCTTAACCTCTGTGGTCTTCTGTTTTTTCTTGGCTTCCTTTTCCTTTTTCTGCAGCTCGTAGCGGTACTTTCCGTAATCTAAAATCTTACATACCGCAGGGTTTGCGTTGGGTGAAATGTTTACAAGATCAAGCTTTCTCTCGTTGGCTAAATCAAGAGCTTCGTTGATACCCATAACTCCCAGCATGGTTCCGTCTGCATCGATAACTCGTACCTCTTTATCACGAATTTCTTCGTTTATAAGTGTCTCTTTACTAATTGGTTCGCACCTCCTTCAAAATAAAAAAAGCGGACATACAATATCCGCTTCACTACACAGCAACCGTGTGAATTTCAACATATCAACCCGACTAAGCAACAGGGCCTATCTGGGTGAGAAGCGGACAACTTCTTCTTCGTTACCGAGTAATATTAACATCTAAAGCCTTTGGTGTCAAGGTTTTTTTCGAAAAACAGGGTAAAAACAGGGCTGTATACCCGAGGGAAATAATTGCCTTTAGCCACTTTTGGTGGTATAATTAAAATGCTGTGCAAAGACGGCTCCGGGACGGGAAAATCCATAATCGGGCCGCAAAAACAGAGGAGGAACTGATAGATATGACTGAATTACAGCTTATATATATATTGTTGGCAGTAGGGATTTTGTCCCTCATAGGTATGTTCATAGCCTTGTCGGCGGTGAAAGCCTTAAAAAGCCAGGTGGCTGAAATGAAAAGGGATGATCAGGACACGGTGCAGGCTTTGGCAGATTTGCGCTCCGAAAATCGCACCATGGTCCAGACCTTGCAGGGTGCCTTCAATACCTTTGGGGATATGATTTCCCGAAATCAGAGGGATTTTTCCGACACCCTGGAAAATCGCCTTAAAGGCACAGGCGAAGCACTTGATAGCCGACTAAGGGATAACGGAGAGACTCTGGACAAGAGACTGGCCGACATGAATACGAGAATTTCCAACATGGCTGTGGAAAATGAGCAGAAGCTGGAAAACATAAGGACCGGAGTTGAAAAGAAAATAGGAGATTTGACGGAAGATAACAACAAGCAGCTGGAGAAAATGCGTGAAACCGTAGATGAAAAGCTACAGAAAACCTTGGAGGACAGAATAGGTCAGTCCTTCAAGCTGGTATCCGAAAGGCTGGAGCAGGTATATCAGGGCTTAGGAGAGATGAAAACCCTGGCCTCCGGCGTAGGGGACCTGAAAAAGGTTCTTTCCAATGTTAAGACGAGAGGCATACTGGGAGAGGTTCAGCTGGGAGCCATATTGGAACAGATTCTCAGCCCGGAACAGTATGAAGAAAATGTGGCCACTGTGCCGGGAAGCAGCGAAAGGGTGGAATTCGCCGTTAAGCTGCCGGGAGACGGGGACAAGCCGGTATATTTGCCTATCGACTCCAAATTCCCTGCCGATACCTACGGAAAATTCAGGGATGCCTATGAAGATGGAGACAAGGCGGCGGTAGAGGCTGCTTATAAGGACTTGGAGAGAGTCATCAAGGCCGAGGCCAAGGATATCAGAGACAAATACATTTCCACTCCCTACACTACGGATTTCGGCGTAATGTTCCTTCCTTTTGAAGGCCTATACGCAGAGGTGGTAAACAGAGGACTGTTGGAAGTTTTGCAGAGGGATTTCAAGGTTAATATCGCAGGACCTACTACTATGGCTGCTTTGCTCAATTCCTTGCAGATGGGATTCAAGACCTTGGCCATACAGAAGCATTCAAGTCAGGTGTGGGAGATTTTAGGAGCCGTAAAGACGGAATTCGGCAACTTTGAAAAGGTGCTCACATCGGCAAGAAACAGACTGAGACAGGCAGATGAAGATTTGGATAAATTGGTGGGAACAAGGACGAGAGCCATAGAGCGAAAGCTGAGAAGCGTAGAAGCCTTGGGGACCTCCGATGCTTCGGAGCTTTTGGACCTGCCGGAGGATGAAATATAGCAGGCAAGCCTTGGCGGCGGGCCTGAAAGGATAGAAGAAGATAGGAGAAAAATTTGAAGCTTTTTGCAATAGGAGACTTACATCTGTCCCTGGGAGATAAGGTGGACAAGCCTATGGAAATCTTCGGCGGTCAGTGGGTAAATCACGCTGACAGAGTTCGAGAGCATTTCCTTAGCATGGTGAGTCCGGAGGACTGGGTCATATTATGCGGTGACTTGTCCTGGGCCCTTAAAGCCGAGGATGCCATGGCCGACCTGAACTGGATAAAAGACCTGCCGGGCAGGAAGCTCCTCTTTAAGGGAAATCACGACCTTTGGTGGCAATCTACGGCAAAGTTGAATAAGGCCTTTGAGGGAGAAAACATGTTCTTCCTGCAAAATCAAGCCCTCATGCTGGATTTTCCCGACAAGAGGGTAGCGGTTGCGGGAACGAGGGGCTGGACTTGTCCG
Source organism: Anaerovoracaceae bacterium (assembly GCA_041854955.1). GTDB lineage: Bacteria > Bacillota > Clostridia > Peptostreptococcales > Anaerovoracaceae > CAMENZ01. The sequence goes on from JBHADF010000030.1 coordinate 22,217, forward strand.
GGAGATGCGGATTTTGCCGCCCATGACAGAAAAATTTACAACAGGGAGGTTTTACGCCTCAAAATGTCTCTGGAGGCAGCCAAAAGCATGGAGCCGGACGAGATAGTGGGAGTGCTCCATTTTCCTCCGACTAATGACAAAAAGCAGGGGTCGGATTTTACGGAGCTCATGGCTGAATATGGGGTGAAAACCTGTGTTTACGGCCATCTCCACGGCAGAGATGCCTTCGGAAAGGGACTTCAGTCCACACTAAACGGAGTTAATTACAAGCTGGTCTCATTGGATTTTCTGGAGACCTGTCCTTTACAGATAATTTGATATGGAATAAAACATTTGGAGGTAACAGATGAAAGTAACAATAATGATAACCGACAGCCTGGGCGTAGGTGCCATGGAGGACTCTCATTTATACGGAGATAAGGGAGCCGATACCTTCGGCCACATTTGGGAGGCTTGCGGCGGACTTCATATTCCCAATATGCTCAGCTTAGGCTGGGGAAATATACCGGGAGTCAAGGAAGGCTTGGAAGCGGAAAATCCCATAGGTTGCTTCGGCAAGATGGCGGAGCTTTCCAAGGGAAAGGATACCACCACCGGGCACTGGGAAATAGCCGGCCTCAGGACAGAGGTACCCTTCAAAACTTATCCCGAAGGCTTCCCCAAGGAATTTATGGAAGTATTCGAGAAGGAAATCGGCATAGGCTGCCTGGGAAATTACCCCGCCTCCGGCACGGAAATCATAGAAAAGCTGGGCGAGGAACACGAAAGGACGGGAAAGCCCATAGTCTATACATCCGCTGACTCGGTTTTCCAAATAGCTATGAATGTGGGGCTCTTCGGCTTGGACAGACTCTACCAAATCTGTGAGACAGCCAGAAGACTTCTGGTGGGAGAATGGGCCTGCGGCAGAGTTATAGCAAGACCCTATATAATAAATGAAGCCGGCAAGAGGGAGCGAACCTCCGACCGTCACGATTACAGCGTGGCACCTCCTTCGGAAACAATTCTCGATAAGATTAAAAAGGCAGGAAAGATGGTCTATGCCGTAGGAAAGATAAAGGACATCTTTGACGGCTGCGGAGTATCTGAGGCTGTTCACACCGTCAGCGACATGGATGGAGTGGATAAGACCATAGAGGCTTTGGCTATGGATTTTGAGGGGCTCATATTTACCAACCTGGTGGATTTCGACGCAAAATTCGGCCACAGGAGAGACCCCATAGGCTACGGCAAGAATATAGAGGCCTTTGACAGCAGACTTCCTGAAGTCATGGCCGCCATGGGAGACGAGGATGTTCTCATCATATGTGCGGACCACGGAAATGACCCGACGGCGCCGGGAACAGACCATACGAGAGAGTATGTGCCCCTGATCGTCTACGGCAAAAAATGCAAATCAGGAGTGAGCTTAGGAATCAGGGAGACCTTTGCCGATGTAGGCACCACTGTCTGCGACCTGCTGGGAGTTGAGTCCACCGGCTTGGGAAAATCCTTTAAGGAGGAGATTTTGTAATTATGTTTAATATGAACGATATAATATATACCAAGAGAGAAGGGGGCAAGTTGTCAAAGGAAGAGATCGCCTGGCTCATAAAAGGCTATGTGGCAGGGGAAATTCCCGACTATCAGGTGTCCGCTCTTCTCATGGCCATCTTCTTTAAAGGCTTGGATAAGGAGGAAATCTATTATCTCACCGAAAACATGAGATTTTCAGGGGATATCATAGATTTGTCACCTATTTCCGGCATTAAAGTTGACAAGCATTCCACCGGTGGAGTAGGGGATAAAACCACTCTTGTGGTAGCTCCCATCGCTGCTGCCTGTGGAGTACCCGTGGCTAAGATGTCAGGCAGAGGCTTAGGCTTTACAGGAGGAACTGTAGATAAGCTGGAAAGCATACCAGGTTTCCGAACCACTCTGGAGCCGGAGGAATTTCTCGGTCAGGTAAACCGCATAGGCTTGTCCGTAATAGGACAGACAGCCCACATTACACCGGCGGATAAAAAGCTGTATGCTCTGAGAGATGTTACGTCCACCGTAGATAATTTCGGCCTCATAGCTTCATCGATTATGTCAAAGAAGCTGGCCGCCGGCAGCGATGCCATCCTTTTGGATGTTAAGGTAGGAGACGGAGCCTTCATGGAAAACATGGAAAACGCTTCTATTTTGGCAGAGCTCATGGTGGACATAGGAAAGAGAGCCGGGCGAAGGACCGTGGCGGCCATAACGGATATGAGCCAGCCCTTGGGAAAAGCTGTCGGTAATACATTGGAAGTCATAGAGGCTATAGAAACCTTAAAGGACAAGGGTCCTGAAGATATAAGGGAGTTGTCTGTAAAGCTGGCGGGAATAATGATTTTCTTAGGAGGCAAGGCGTCTTCTTCGGAAGAAGGTAGGGCGCTGGCTGAGGAGGCCCTGGTTTCCGGCAGAGCCTTAGCCAAACTTAAGGAATTCATAGGAGCTCAGGGTGGCGAAGCACAAGTGGTAGATGACTACAGCCTTTTCCCTCAGGCGGCTTTTTCCAAAGAGCTGAAGGCGGATAAAGACGGCTATATAGGCGAAATTGCAGCTCGTCAAATAGGCATAGCCTCACAACACACAGGCGCCGGCCGTGCCACCAAGGAGGATTCCATAGATTTGGCGGCAGGAGTCTACGTTCACAAAAAAATAGGAGATTTTGTAAAGAAGGGGGATGCTTTAGCCACCTTCTACGGCAACGATGAAAAGAAATTAGATGCCGGACTTGAAGAGGCTGCAAAGGCCTTCATACTTTCCGAGGAGCCGGTTGAAAGACCTGTTTTGATAAAGAAGATAATAGGCTTATAGGAAAGTAAGAGATTGAAATAAGCATAGAAATATGCTTAAATGTATAGGAAGATATTTTTTATATGTCATTGGGAGGAAGAAATGATATACACTAAAGAAGTTGAACAGATGTGCCCTGTAAACAAGGGAGCCAACCACGGTCCTGCCCCCATTCCCCAGGAAGGAAAATGGGTACAGGCAAAGGAAGTTACGGATATTTCCGGACTGACCCACGGCGTGGGCTGGTGCGCACCTCAGCAGGGTGCCTGCAAGCTGACCTTGAATGTAAAGGATGGAATCATAGAGGAGGCTCTGGTGGAAACCATAGGTTGCTCAGGTATGACCCACTCCGCAGCCATGGCAGGAGAGATTTTGATAGGAAAGACCTTGCTGGAAGCCCTTAATACAGACCTGGTATGCGATGCTATCAACACAGCCATGAGAGAGTTGTTCCTGCAAATCGTTTACGGAAGAACTCAGTCCGCCTTTTCCGAAGGTGGTCTTGCAATCGGTGCCGGCTTGGAGGACTTGGGAAAGGGAACCCGCTCCCAGGTGGGAACTATTTACTCCACTAAGGCTAAGGGACCCAGGTATCTGGACCTGGCCGAGGGCTACATCACCGAAATCGGCTTGGATGAAGAGGGTAATATCATTGGATATAAATATGTAAACTTAGGAAAGATGATGGATAACATAAAGGCCGGCATAGAGGCCACGGAAGCCATCGAAAAGGCCTCGGGAAAATACGGCAGATTTGACGAAGCTGCAAAGAAAATTGACCCGAGAGAAGAATAGGAGGTGCCGAGATGATTACATTTGAAAATTACGACAGAAAAATTGACAAGATAAACAAGGCACTTCAGGAATACGGCATAGCCGACTTGGAAGCTGCCGAGAAAATCTGCAAAGACAAGGGCATTGACCCCTATAACATAGCAAAGGGCATTCAGCCTATATGCTTCGACGATGCTTGTTGGGCTTACGTCTGTGGAGCTGCTATCGCCATCAAGAAAGGTTGCACCAAGGCTGCCGACGCTGCCGAAGCCATAGGCCTGGGACTTCAGGCTTTCTGCCTCCCCGGCTCCGTAGCTGAGGACAGAAAGGTAGGCTTAGGCCACGGAAATCTGGCATCCATGCTTCTCAAGGAAGAAACTGCATGCTTTGCCTTCCTGGCGGGACATGAAAGTTTTGCAGCTGCCGAAGGAGCCATAGGCATAGCAAAATCCGCCAACAAGGTGAGAAAGAACCCTCTCAGAGTCATCCTCAACGGCTTGGGAAAGGATGCAGCTCAGATAATTTCCAGAATTAACGGCTTCACCTATGTGAAAACCAAGTTCGACTACTATACAGGAGAGCTGACCGTAGCCGAGGAAAAGGCTTACTCCAAGGGAGAGAGGGCGGCCGTAAGATGCTACGGTGCCGACGATGTTAGAGAAGGAGTTGCCATAATGCACTTGGAGGGTGTTGATGTTTCCATTACGGGAAACTCCACCAACCCCACCAGATTCCAGCATCCCGTGGCAGGCACCTATAAAAAGGAATGTGTCGAGCAGGGTAAGAAATACTTCTCCGTAGCCTCCGGCGGCGGTACGGGAAGAACCTTACACCCGGACAACATGGGAGCGGGGCCCGCTTCCTACGGCATGACGGACACTATGGGAAGAATGCACTCCGACGCCCAGTTCGCCGGCTCATCTTCCGTACCGGCTCACGTTGCCATGATGGGCTACATCGGCATGGGAAACAATCCTATGGTAGGAGCTACCGTAGCCTGTGCAGTAGCCATTGAAGAGGCTAATAAATAGTAAATATGCAAAAATCAAAGTGGCAGGGAAATGACCCCTGCCCTTTGTCTATCTAAAAGATTTTTCCCGTAATTTTCGCTGAATTTTCCTTGAAATCCGGCGAAAAATGCCAATGTATACAAGATGCCATACCCCTTGCAAATGCAAGGTTGCGCTCTAAATCATCCCCCCCAAAACCCCCAAAAAAGCCCAAAAAACTTGCCAAATTTCACAAAGAGTGATATAATCTCAACGTATGAAAAAATTCTAACATGAAAATGGAGGAAAAAATAATGAAAAAAAGCTTATCACTTTTATTGGTACTCACATTGGTTTTATCCGTGTTCGCTTTAGGCGGATGTACAGGAAAGGATGACAACCAAGGTAATGACGAAAAGCTTAGAGTAACACTCGTAGTACCCTCCGGTTTCGGCGACAAGTCCTTCAACGATTCTGCAAAGGCAGGAGTTGACAAACTGGAAGCTGATTTCGGAATAGAACTTAAAACTATTCAGTGCAAGAACGAATCCTTTAAGCAGCACCTTATGGATGCAGCTGACAGCGCAGACATAGTAGTATGCGTAGGCTGGGAATTCGTAGACATTGATGAAGTGGCTCCCGAGTATCCCGATGTAAAATTCATCTGGGTAGACAACGAGAGTGCAAAACCTCACGATAACCTTCTCAACATTATCTACGCCCAGAATGAAGGCTCATTCTTGGCAGGCTATATCGCCGCTAAGATGTCCACTACAGGAACTATCGGAGCTGTAGGCGGAATGGATTCCCCTACAATCAACGACTTCTTCGTAGGCTATAAGCAGGGTGCGGAGTATGCGAAAAAGGATATCAAGTTCATCAAAAACTATGCAGGAGATTTTGAAAATCCCGCATTAGGAAAGGAACTGGCTCAGGCCCTTAACGGACAGAAGGCCGATGTTATCTTCCAGGTAGCCGGAAACACAGGCTCCGGAGTATTTGAAGCCGCTCAGGAGAACAGCTTCTATGCCATCGGTGTAGACCAGGATCAGAAGATTACAGCTCCTTCCTTCGATGATGTTATCATCTGCTCCATGCTTAAGGAAGTGGGATCATCCATCTATGATGTAATTGCCAAATACATCAATGACGGAACCTTCGACGGTGGCACCACATGGGTTGCCGACATGGCTAACGGCTACATCAGCATCGTGTATGGAGATAAAAACTCCACACAGCAGGTTTCCGATGAAATCAAGGCTGAGGTAGAGGCTATCAAAGCCAAGATCGTAAGCGGAGAAATCGTTGTAGACACTACAAGAGAGTAGTCATAATATTTCGCTTTATTGAGGCGTAGCGCACTAAACGCTACGCCTTTTTTCGAGAAAAAAACAGATGAGAGGTATCAGCTTGACAGATTCTATTATAAAATTCGATCATGTTTTCATGCAGTTCCCCGGCGTCTTAGCCAATGACGATGTTTCATTGGATATAAAGAAGGGTGAAGTTTTCGCCTTGGTGGGAGAAAACGGCGCCGGCAAGAGTACACTGATGAAAATCCTCTACGGCATCAATAAGCCTACCGACGGAGAGCTCTATATAAAAGGGGAAAAGGTCAGCAGCTTTAAGCCTTCCGAAGCCATAGCAAAGGGCATAGGCATGGTTCACCAGCACTTTATGCTGGTTCCTTCCTTTAGCGTTGCGCAAAATATATGCCTTAGCCGTGAGCCTAAGAAGCTGGGCTTTTTTTACGATTTGAAGGCTGCCAACAAGGCTACGGAGGACTTGGTTAAGGAGTACGGCCTTAAGGTGGATCCCAAAGCCAAGGTGGAGGAAATATCTGTAGGACTTCAGCAGAGGGTGGAAATTTTGAAGACCCTCTACAGAGGTGCAGAAATCCTGATTTTGGATGAGCCCACAGCCGTCCTTACCCCTCAGGAAACCCACGAGCTTTTTGCCGTAATTAAGCGGATGGTCAAGGAAAAGGGCATGACCGTAATCATCATAACCCATAAGCTTTACGAGGTAATGGCCATATCCGACAGAGTAGGCGTTATGCGTCAGGGTAAGCTGGTAGGCGTGGAAGAAACTAAAAATGTAAATGAGAAGATATTAGCTTCCATGATGGTGGGAAGAGATGTTTTGATGGAGCCCATAGAGAGAAAAGGAGAGGTGGGAGAAGTTCTTGTTGAAACAAAAGACCTTTTCGTTGCCGATAACCGAGGTCTTATGGCGGTAAACGGAATTTCCCTTCAGATAAGACGGGGAGAAATCTTAGGTGTTGCAGCCATCGAAGGCAACGGCCAAAGCGAGCTCATCGAAGCCATTACAGGCATGAGGCATATAGAAAAGGGCGCTATTTCCATAGCAGGAGATGATGCTACCAAGCTGACTGCAGGTCAAATAAGGGAGCTGGGATTGGCCCACATCCCCGAAGACAGAATGACCACAGGCGTTTCTCTGAAATCTACCGTTACGGAAAACCTGATCATAGGAAAAGAACGTTTGCCTGAATTCTCGGTGAAAAAAGTTCATCTGAGAAAATCCACCATTGAGAGATACGGAGAGGAACTCTTTGAGAAGTTCGATATACGAGGAGCGGGAACCAACACAGAAGTAGGCTCCATGTCCGGCGGAAATATGCAGAAGGTGGTAGTTGCCAGAGAAATATCCTTCGACACACCTGTACTCATAATTTCTCAGCCCACAAGAGGTGTGGATATAGGCGCGATGGAGTTTATCCATCAGCAAATTGTAGACAGAAGAAACCAGGGCTGTGCTGTACTTCTTGTCTCTGCGGACTTGGATGAAGTCTTCCGCTTAAGCGACAGAATAATAACCCTTTACGAAGGCAAAATAACAGGAGAATTTAAGAACGGAGAAATTTCCAAGATGGATATTTCCTACTATATGACTGGAAATCGCTCAGATTCAGAAAAAGCAGAGGAGGCCGGAAATGATAAATAGAATTCTTTCAGACCTTAATAGAAATAAAACCTATCTGTATATGCTCTTCTTTTCCGTAGGCGTTGCTCTGCTTCTGGGAGCAGTTCTCATGGCCATTACGGGATATAACCCGGTGAAGGGCTATATGGCCATGCTTCAGGGTGCCTTAGGAAACTCCAGAGTGTTTGGGAATACCTTGGCCAAAATGTTGACCCTATGCCTGACGGCTTTAGCTATGGCAGTAGCCGCCCAGGCCGGAATGTTCAATGTAGGCGGTGAAGGACAGCTGTATTTAGGCGGCTTGGCAGCCACTGTAACGGGAATATACATGCAGGGGGCACCTGCCGTAATCGCAGTTCCCTTGGCTTTCCTCAGCGCCATGGCAGCGGGTGGCCTTTATGCGCTTATCCCCGCCTGGCTGAAGGTGAAAATCAAGGTATCGGAAGTTATAACTACCATTATGCTCAACTCGGTGGCCATACTGGTGTGCAAATGGCTGACAAATTCCGGCGGATGGCTCATAACCCATGAAAAGGGCGTCATGGGAGGAACCGATTCCATACCTGATGCCTACGCCTTTTCACAAATTATAGCCAGATCCAATCTGTCTACAGCCATAATCTACGGTGCGGTAATAGCCTTCCTTTGCTGGTACTTTATGAAGAAAACCTCCATAGGACTGGAGATGAAGGTGACGGGTGAAAATCCCCGCTTTGCATTTTTCTCAGGACTGAAGAAGGACAAGATAATGCTTTGGTCCATGATAGCATCCGGCGCTATATGCGGTCTGGTAGGAATGTTTGAGGTTTACGGATATCAGGGCCGCTTTGTGGATTCCATTTCAAACGAATTCTACTATGATGGCATGCTGGTGGCCATGATAATGAAATACAACCCTATAGGCATAATAATTATGAGCTTCTTCTTTGCCATTATGAATGTAGGCGCCTCGGCTATGGAACTCAATGTGGGAATTTCCGGGGAGCTGGCAGACATAATCTTTGCCATAATAATCTTCCTCATGGCTGCGGAAAGCGGCATCTCCAAAATGTGGGAAAACAGGAAGGTTCAGAAAAAAGCTCGTGCTGATATCAGGAAAAAGGAGGCGTAAGGAATATGGACGAAATTTTACAGGTCTTTAATATGGGGCTTCTTCAAAATACCTTGAGAACCTCCACCCCGGTAATACTTTGCGCTATGGGAGGCCTGCTGACAGAACAGGCCGGCATAATGAACATAGGAATGGACGGAATGATAGTGGTAGGAGCCTTTGTTGCGGTAGCCTTCAGCTATTTGCTGTCCTCGGCAGCCATGGGCGTTATCATGGCAGTGATGTGCGGTATAATTATAGGCTTGTTTTTTGCCCTCTTTGTGGTAAAATTAAAGTCTGACGAATTTATCATAGGTATTGCACTTAACACCTTTGCAGGAGCTTTAACCGTGTACCTTTTAAGATCTATTTTCGATGTAAAGGGCACCTTTGCCGATGCAGGTATCGTGTCATTGCCTACAATACACATAGCATTTCTTGACAAAATACCCTTTATCGGGACTTTGCTGAACAACAACAGTCTTTTTGTCTACATAAGCTGGATACTGGTGTTTTTCACATGGCTCTTCCTCTACAGAACCCCCTACGGCTTCTGGATGAGAGCTGCCGGAGAGCATCCGGAATCCTTGGAAACGGCAGGCGTAAGCCCCCAAAAGATGAAGCTGCTGGCTTCCGTGCTTTGCGGCATCATGTGTGGTTTCGCCGGAGCACATCTTTCACTGGGCTACCTTACAATGTTCACAGAAGGGATGCATAATAGCAGAGGATTCACAGCCTTTGCCTGTGTCATCTTCGGCATGGCCAACCCGCCTAAGGTATTTATGGCAGCCCTGCTCTTCGGATTTTGCGAAGCTCTGGGCCTCAGACTGCAAAATGTAGGCGTGCCATCCAGCCTGGCGGCCACGGTGCCTTATTTGGCAACTGTGCTCATGCTGGTGTACATAACGGTTTCTACTTCTAAAAAGAAGAAAAATAAAGCAAAAAATGAATTAAAAAATCTTGCATAAGATTAGGGGGAGTATTAAATGAAAAAATTTACAGCGATTATTTTAACACTGATGATGGTCTTTGGCCTGTTTGCATTGACAGGCTGCGGAGAAGGCAAGGATACCACCGTTTACGGAAAGACGGATATGTCAAAGTATGTAACTTTGCCGGGCTATGAAAAGACAAAGGTAAATGTACCGGAAGTTACCATTTCCGAAGAGGAAATCGATGCTGAAATCCAAGCCAGATTAAGCGCCGCTACTACGGAAACCCAGGAAGTAACCGAGGGTACCGTTGAAAAGGGCGACAGAGTGAAGATTTCCTTCAAGGGAACCTTAGAGGACGGAACTACTGAAGACGGCATGAACAGTGATGGCTTTGAAATGGTTCTCGGAACCACTCCCATGATTGACGGATTCAACGAAGGCCTTTACGGAGCTACTATCGGCAAGCCTGTAAAGCTTGATTTGGAATTCCCCGATCCTTATACTATGAACGAAAAGCTGTCAGGCAAGAAGGTAACCTTTGACGTTACAGTCCTTGCAAAGATTGCTGCCGTAGAAACAGCCTATGATGATGCTTTCAGAAAGAAGGATTCCGATGGAAAGGCTACTAAGGAAGCTGATTACAGAAAGTTCATAAAGGAATCCTTGACCACGACCAAGACCGAATCCTCAGTGAAGGCTGAAAAGATCAGAATCTATCAGGAAATCGCACAGGGTACGGAAGTTAAGGAGCTGTTACCCGAGGCCGTAAAGGGAGTAAGCGATGCTTACTTGGCTAAGTACAAGGGCTTTGCAGAAGCCAGCGGAAAAGACTGGAAGACCTTTATAAAGGACACCTTTGACTGGACAGAAAAGGAATTCGAGAAGGAACTTAAGGCCTTTGCCGAAAACAATGTAAAGGAAAACATGATAATCTACGCAATCGCACAGAAAGAGGGCGTAGTAGTAAGCGACAAGGAATATCAGGCCAAGCTGGATGAGATTTTAAAGGAATCCGGCTATGAAACGGAAGAAGCCTTCAAGCAGGCCGTAGGCGTAGACCTTTCCGAATATGGCGAAGAGTACAGCGTAAGACAGAACGCTATGATGGAAGAAGCCTTCGATAAGATTTACGACAGACTTGTTAAAAAAGCATAGTCAGCAGGCTAAAAAATAGAAATATAAAAGTGCAATATCTTAGGGCAGTTCATTGGCCTTAGGATGTTGCACTTTTTAATTGGACCCGGGATAAATCCGCACCCTATATTTAATATTAGGGTATATGGCCTTTTCTCCGAAGTCCAGAAGCTGGAACCAAAGGTTAACGAGAAAATCATCCACGATGCTATGGTGGACTACATAAAACAGAAATATCCGAAGTTTGTTTTCTATTACACCCAAGCAGGAAAACCGCTTACCGATGAAATAGGCCCCGCATCCGCATAATCACACAAAAATAGAAGGCTTTGCACCTTCTATTTTTCTATCTTTAAAACTTAATGGCCTTGCTGTTAACTCCGATATTTAAGACTATGGCCACCGAAATCATGCTGGCCATTACGGAGGTTCCGCCGCCGGAAAGGAGGGGAAGGGTAATGCCCGTAACTGGCATCATACCCATGGTCATAGCTATGTTTTCAAAGGTCTGGAAGAGGAACATGGCCAAGAAGCCTACTACTATCAGCGCTCCGTAAAGGTCCATGGAGTCCTTCACTATAAGGGTAAACCGCCACAGCATAAAGGCGTAAAGCAGTATTACCAAAGTCCCGCCCCAAAAGCCCAGCTCTTCCACAACTACGGAAAATATAAAGTCGGATTGCTGAACGGGTATGAAATCCAAGTTTTTCTGGGTTCCCTGAAAGAGGCCTTTTCCCCAGAAACCGCCGGAGCCTATGGCAACCTTTGACTGCCACACCTGATAATTTCCTGAAAGGCTCAGGTTGTCCGGATGGAGAAAGGCTTCGATTCGCTCCTTTTGATAGGGGCTGAGGAAGTTATATACTACAGGCAAAATCCCCAGAGTTATGAGGAAAAACTTGGTGAGTATCTTGTAATCTATACCGGCAAAGAATACCATAAAAAGCCACATTATCATAAACACCAGAGCACTTCCCAAGTCTTCCTTGAGGACTATGACGATTATGGGGGCGGCCACCATGCCGGCCTTGAGTACCCCGGCGAATTTATTCAAGTCCTCTCTGTGGTCCGAAAGATATCCGGCCATTATCAATACAAAGAGTATTTTTACAAATTCGGAAGGCTGCAGGGTGGTTACGCCCAAGTCTATCCATGCTCGGGAACCGTACTGCACCGCACCTAAACCGGGGACATATACAGACAGAAGGAATAAGATAGAGGCACCGTATAGGAACTTTTCCATGCCCATAAAAAATCGGTAGTCTATAGATTGAACCAGGACCAAAATTATAAGGCCTAAGAGATAGGCAACTCCCTGAATTATAACGGGTCTGGCCAATACAAAGCCGCCGTCATAGACGGTGGATTCCAGCATCAAAAGGCTGATCACCCCTAAAGCGGCTACCAACAGCAGTATTATCTTGTCGACCTCCTTGACAGGTGCTAAAAATTTGTTCATTTATTACCTACTCTAAACTTGACATTTTATTATAGAAAATATTATAATATAATTCGTATGGATATATCAAGATTTAATTGTCTAGTGTATTTTAATTTTTATAAAAGTCTTTATAAATGAAATATAGAAACATTTTTTGAATATAGCATATAGAATAATAATGAAGATAAGGAGGTGCTTTAATGCCCGTATATTTAGTGATTATAGCAGTGCTGGTAGCCCTTGCTGCCGGTCTTTTAATCGGATACATTTATCGCAAAAGCTATGGGGAAAAAACCATAGGCAGTGCTGAGCAAAAGGCCAGGAACATGATTCTTGACGCCGAGAACAGAGCAGAGAGCATTAAGAAAGAAGCACAAGCAGACGCAAAGGATGAGGCTCACAGAATAAGAAGTGATGCCGAGAGAGATGCCAGAGAGAGAAGACAGGAAATCCAGCGTTCGGAGAAGAGACTTATTCAGAAGGAAGAGTCCCTTGATAAAAAAATCGAGAATATCGAGAGAAAAGAAGAAAGCATAACGCAGAAGGAGCAAACCCTTGTAAATAAACACAAGGATGTGGACAAAATCATAGCGAGACAGATGGAGGAGCTGGAGAGAGTATCCGGCTATACCGCAGAGGAAGCCAAGGCCATCCTCCTTGCCAATACGGAGAAGGACGTAAGGCATGAGGCATCCATCATGATTAAGGAAATCGAGTCCAAGGCCAAGGAGGAGGCAGATAAGAAAGCGAAGTACATCATAACCAACGCTATTCAGAGATGTGCCGCCGACCACGTGGCAGAAAGCACGGTTTCCGTAGTGGCTCTTCCCAACGATGAAATGAAGGGAAGAATCATAGGCCGTGAAGGAAGAAATATCAGAGCCATCGAAACCATGACGGGAGTGGATCTGATCATAGATGACACACCTGAGGCAGTAATACTGTCCGGCTTCGACCCTGTCAGAAGAGAAATCGCCAGAGTAGCTCTGGAAAAGCTCATCGTAGACGGAAGAATCCACCCCTCCAGAATCGAGGAGATGGTGGCCAAGGCCGAAAAGGAAGTCAATGCCAACATCAAGGAAGAGGGCGAACAGGCCAGCTTCGAGTGCGGAATCCACAATCTCCATCCTGAGCTTGTGAGAATTCTGGGAAGACTGAGATACAGAACCTCCTACGGGCAGAATGTGCTTAAGCACTCCATAGAGGTATCCCACTTGGCAGGCCTTATGGCCGGGGAACTGGGCTTAGATGTTAAGCTGGCTAAGAGAGCCGGTCTTCTCCACGATATAGGAAAGGCTTTAGACCACGAATTTGAAGGTACCCATGTAGATATCGGGATAGATATTTTGAGAAAGTACAAGGAGTCGGAGGCCGTTATCAACGGCATGGCCGCTCACCACGGTGACTACGAGCCTAAGAGTATGGAAGCGGTACTCATAGCTGCTGCCGATGCCCTTTCCGCTGCCAGACCGGGAGCCAGAAGGGAAACCCTCGACGCCTATATCAAGAGACTGGAAAAGCTGGAGGAAATCGCCAACACTACAGAGGGCGTTGAGAAATCCTTTGCTATTCAGGCCGGCCGTGAGATCAGAATCATAGCCAAACCTGACGATGTTAACGATGAAGGGATAGTATTACTGGCCAGAGAGATTTCCAAGAAGATCGAATCCGAATTGGAATATCCGGGACAGATTAAGGTTAATGTTGTTCGCGAAACACGCGCAATAGACTACGCAAAATAAACTCATTTCAGGGGGTCAGAGCATTCTGTCCCCTGTATTTTTTCAAAGGTGTAATATGACGAGAATTGAAGACAGCAAGACAAACTTTTACAGAGAACTTCTCAGGGTGGCTGTCCCGGTTTTCCTACAGCAGATGATAATCGTAACCGTAAACATGGTAGATACGGTCATGGTAGGAAACTTATCGGAAAACGCACTGGCGGGAGTAGGTGCCGCCAACCAGATATACTTCATATATATAGACATGGTTTACGGGCTTTTAAGCGGAGCCTCGGTTTTTGCTGTCCAGTATTGGGGAATCAGAGACCTGAAGGCCCTTCGGAAAATATTGGGCATAGCCTATGTCACCGTGCTGGTAGTTACCATACCAACCATAATCGGAGCCTTTTTCTTTGCCCCCAATCTCATTGGCCTCTTCACTTCCGATGTAGAGGTTATAATGCTGGGAAGCCGATATATAAGGATAGCCTGTTTTACCTATTTCTTCGGAGGACTTACCTTTGTGGCCTCCTATTTTTCCCGCACCACCATGACCCTGAAATGGCCTACGATAATAAACGCTGTGGCTATATGTATAAATATAGTGCTGAACTATGGACTCATATACGGAAAGCTGGGCATGCCGGCCTTAGGGGTAGAGGGAGCCGCCATAGCAACTCTTGTGGCAAGAGGCTTGGAATTCGTAGCCACATATACTTATGTGTATATGTCTAAGGGGAATCCCCTGGGAGGAAAGTTAAAAGAGCTTATCTTTGACTTAGACCTGTTCAAGCGAGTTATGAAGACAGCTTTGCCTGTCACCTTTAACGAGGTTACATGGGTGCTTTCCTTCACCACGGTTTTTGCCATCTACGGAAGGTTGGGCCCTATGGCCTTGGCAGTAGTACAGGTGGCCATGACCATAACAGATGTTTTCCAGATAATTTATGTAGGTGTTTGCAGTGCTTCCAATGTAGTGGTGGGTCAAGCTCTCGGACAGGGGAAAAGGGATTTGGCCTTCCTCTATTCCAAGCGGATTTTAGCCATAACCTGGGGGCTTAACATAATCATGTCCCTGATCATGTATTTCCTGAGGGGACCCATATCAAACATTTACGACTTTAATATAAACACTACGGAGCTGCTTTTGACTACCCTGACGGTTTATGCCATAGCCATAACGCCCAAGATGATTGCCTATGTGGTAATCTGCGGAATACTTCGCCCAGGTGGCGACACTATGTGGTGCTTCTATGTGGACGGAGGCCTTAACTGGGCCTTGAGCGTGCCTGTGGCATGGATAGCGGTGGAATGGCTGGGCTGGCCGCTGCCGGCCTGTGTAGCCCTGGTAGCCGCCACGGAGGCAGTAAAGGCGACGGTTTGCTACATAAGATTTTACAGTAAAAAATGGATGAATGTATTTACGGGAAGATAGAGGATGATTATGTCTGACAAGAGAGAAGTATATTTGGATAATGCGGCCACCACCATGCAGTATCCCCAGGTGACGGAGTATATGGCCCGGCTCATGAGAGAAAGCTACGGCAACCCTTCATCCCTTCACAGGCTGGGGCTCGGGGCCGAGAAAATCCTGAAGGAAAGCAGAAAGAGCCTGGCCGCCTTCCTGGGCGCAGAGGCTGACCAATTGTATTTCACGTCGGGAGGAACAGAGGCGGATAACACGGCTCTCTTTTCCACAGCCTTCACCAGAAAAGCCAGAGGCAAAAAGATAATTCTTTCCAAGGTAGAGCATCCTGCTGTATTGGAGCCGGGGAAAAGGCTTGAGGAAATGGGCTTCAAGGTAGAATACATAGGAGTTGACAGTAAAGGGGTAGTTGATGTGGAGCAGCTTGAGGCTGCTTTGGACAGAGAGACTCTCTTGATTTCCCTAATGGCTGTCAACAATGAAACGGGAGCCATCATGCCCCTTGAGAAAATAGCTGCCTTAAAGGATGCTTTCAACAAAAGGGAAGGCTGTGATATAATACTTCATTCCGACGGAGTTCAGGCTCTGGGAAAGATAGCTCTTAATTTGAAGGGCAGCCTTTCAGGGGTAGATATGATGTCCTTTTCCGGCCATAAAGTCCATGGCCCTAAGGGCATAGGCATGCTGTATATGAAGAAGAACTTAAATCTTAAACCCTTTATGGCGGGAGGCGGTCAGGAAAAGGGCTTCCGCTCGGGAACGGAAAATGTACCTGCCATAGGAGGCCTGGCGCTGGCAGGAGAGCTGGGACTGACAGATTTTGCGGAGAAACAGGAAAAGCTGGCCGGCTTAAAGACTTATCTGTCCGAGGGGATAAAGAGTCTCATAAAGGATATAAGGATAAACGGGCCGGAGGGAGAGAGAGCCTCGGCCGGAGTTTTAAATGTTTCATTTTTGGGAACCCGGGGTGAAGTTATTTTGCACAGTCTGGAGCAGGAGGGTATATATGTGTCCACCGGTTCGGCCTGTTCTTCGAATAAGAAATCTAAGGGCAGCCATGTGCTTCAGGCCATGGGACTTAAGCCGAAGGAAATCGAGGGAGCCATCAGGTTCAGCTTTGGCAGCTTCAACACCCCGGAGGAGATGGATTATACCTTGGACAGATTGGAAAAGGCTGTCAGCCGATTCCGCAAATTGGGAACTTTCAGATGATTTTAACCGGCGCCAACTCATTTTGCCGGTACAGGAGGTAATGAATAAATGAACGAACAGAATATTTTAATCGTAAGATGTGGAGAAGTAGCCCTCAAGGGTATGAACAAGCCCTATTTTGAGAGAATGCTGGTGGAGAGAATCAAAGCCAATCTGAAGACCTTCCCTACGGTGGATGTGAAGCGCCATGAAGGTCTCATATATGTGAGAGCTGAAAAAGACCTTGATATGAATGCCATAATCAAGCAGATAACCAAGGTTTTCGGTGTGGCTTCCGTGAGCCCTGCCGTGGAGGCACCGTCGGATCTTGATGCCATAGGAGAAGAAGCTGTCAGATACATGCTGAACCTGATTGAAACCAAGGGCATAAAGACATTTAAGGTAGAGGCCAAGCGTGCTGATAAGACCTTCCCCGTAAAATCTCCCGAGATCGGCAGGATAATGGGTGCCAAGGTGCTCATAGGCTGCAAGGTTTTGAAGGTGGATGTCCACAACCCTGACGTTTTGCTCCATGTGGATGTGAGACACGATAAGACCTATATATATGATGGAAAGGTCCGAGGCCTGGGAGGACTTCCTCTGGGCACTAACGGAAAGGGCATGAGCCTGCTTTCCGGAGGCATCGACAGCCCCGTTGCCACCTGGATGATGGCGAAGCGAGGCATGGTCATAGAAGCGGTTCACTTCCATTCCTATCCTTACACCTCGGAAAGAGCTCAGGCTAAGGTGGAGGAGCTGGCGGCCATCGTGGCGGGCTACTGCGGAAAATTCAAGATGCATGTCATCAATCTTCTTCCCATACAGGAAGCCATCGTTTCCAACTGCCCTGAAGAGGAGACCACCATTCTGGTGAGAAGATTTATGATGAAGATAGCCGAAAGGCTGGCAAAGAAATCCAACTGCCAAGCTCTCATAACCGGAGAAAATCTGGGACAGGTGGCTTCACAGACGGCAGAGGCCATGGTGGTAACAGATGCGGCTGTGACCATGCCGGTCATGAGACCCTTGGTGGGCATGGACAAGATAGAGATAATGGACAGAGCTATGGAAATAGGTACCTATGAAAAGTCCATAGAGCCTTATGAGGACTGCTGTACAGTATTTCTGCCAAAACATCCGACTACAAAGCCGAAATTAGACAGAATACTTATGTCCGAAAGCAAACTGAACTGCGAAGACCTTATTGAAGCGGCATTGGAGTCAGCGGAAGTTGTGAATATTAAGGGGATGTAGGATGTATATCGGGCTCTTAAAATCTGAACATATAATAATACCTATTATTAAAGCATAGAAATAGCCACCCCTCAGGGTGGCTTCATTTTTGCTTTAAAGAATATCTTATTTCTTTAACTGCATGGGCTTTCCACAGCACTCAAAATCGCAGCAAACGCCATCTGCGTTGGGTGTGCAATCCTCTTCAGGACAATTGCATTCCTTCTTTACTTCTACTTCAAAACCGCAGTCAGCACATGCATAGATTTCGCCCTTTTTCATAGTTCCACAACTTGCCATAATATTACCTCCTAAAAATTATAATATATCTTTCATCCGAGAACGGTTGAGTTTATATTCAACTGTTTCCGGAACGTTATTATAACACAGTTGAGCGAACAGTCAAGTGTGTTTTGGAATTTTTTTGATTTTTCTTTAATAAGTTCAGAGGCGTCAAATCTGAAAATTAAGCTTACGTCGAGCGAAAAACTATGCTTGACTTTTTCTCTTAAAAAGGTTAGAGTATATGTACAAAATTGAATAATTAGTTAAAGAGCGAAGCTAACGGAAGTGGGGTGAGAATCCCCGGCTATACTAAGTAACCGTAATGCCTCAGCATTTAATGTCCGTTTTAGATGAGATAGGTCGAAGATAAGGCTCATCGGGGACGTTTCGGTTGAGGACAAGTCGGGAGACGAGCTTGCGACTCGGATGTACTAATCTTTAGGTAGCGGGACATCGAAAAAAGATAGACGGGATTAACGGCTTATGTGTTAGATAGACACTATAACTGCCCGCCGTGCTTTTTGGCTAAACATAGGCGGCTGTGTTAAGAGGACATATCTTGTACTTTTATTCATAAGCTGATTGCTGAACGAAAGAATCGAGGCGGACTACCTGAGGGCGGTCCGCCTTTGTAGTTGTCGGCACTTAAGTCGCCGGCGTGAAGCTTAACCGAAAAAAGATGTTTATTAAAAATACCTAAAAAAGAATGAGCGCTCCGTTCAGGAGCTTAAGAGATAAAAAAGAAAGAGAGGTGAAATGAAAAATTAAGAATGAATAGCTCCGGCAGGCAGAACCGGAGGATAAAAAAGGATTGCGCTTACAGCGATACGGTCTGCACTAAGGAAGTTTGCCTTTGCTGCGAAACGTCCGCGGCAGGAAAGGGAGAATCAGTTTGCGGGCGAAAATATCAAAAAATAAGTAATAAGGAGGCAGAAATGTTAAGCAAAATCAGAAAAAGCCTTATACTGACAATTTCGGTTCTGCTAATCGCGGCAATGATACCGATGTCGGCGTTTGCACAGAACTTAGCGAATCCGGGAACCTGCGTACAGAGCATCGATGTAACGGGAGCAGCTATTGCTTATGTGCATGAACCGGTGATTAGTGTCAGCAATAACGGCAATTCAAACAATTTAACCTATACCTATAATATTGAGCTGACCGCCGGAACGTCGGCGAATGCGGTTATGACGGCAACCTTTGCCAAATCGGATCCTAACTGCACTATATCAAGGCTTCCGAGAATTTCATATCCGCCGTACCCTACGATTCCGGCTGTATTAGCCAATCAGTCGCTGACGTTCGATTGCACGCTCTCGAACGGCACGGGAACTGCCAATGCCTACGTGTTCCCGAATCTTACGGGAGACTATACAAGGTTTGACACCTACGTATTCAACTATTCCATTAGACCCCTTGTTAACCCTCTTCAGGTTGGTGACTTGGAGCTCAGGTTCGGAGACGCTAATTACCCGAACACCGCGCCGGAATGTTATATGGGATTTCAGGGGAGCGGGACAGACTACTCCGCCATTTACGACGGTCCGATTCCGGGTTTTTATCCCGACACTCTTTCATTCCTGATAACCGATGGAGCAGACAGGATAACCTCGCTTACGAGCAGCGGCGGAGTGGTGATAAAAGTATATAATTCAAACGGAGTACTTTTGGAAACGGGGCAGAACATCAGCACTGCCAATATGAAAACAGGCTTCTACGTGCTGGATATATCGGCTGCGGGAAACCTTACCGTAAAAAGCACCGGCAACAGTAACGGTATCACGATATCTTTCAGCAACCCGAGCTCCGGAACCATACCGGGAGGCAGCAAGCCTGCTGCGGTTAGAAGCTATATGCCTATTGGACAGTTCGCTAACGGTCAGAGCTGGGGCGATTCAAGAGGGAAATTCATCACCGGTAACGGTTACAGCCAGACAGGCGTCTCGCTCGGAGCCCTCGGCGGGTATATAGAGTTCGAGTTCGCGGGCGGAATACCTAACGATGCTAAGAACCCTTACGGAGTGGATTTCGTAATCTACGGCAACGCCTTTAACGGCAATCCCGAGCCCGGCGCGGTTCAGGTATCTTCTGACGGCATCACTTGGTACGAGTTAGCGGGCTCGATGTACTATGACGGAGGTTACAGCTTTAACAGCGGCAACTTCGGACCGGGTACGAGCAATTACACAAATAACAAATATCACTTAGCCTATAACGGCGTCAAGAACAACACGGAAGTCCTGTACACGCTTGCGACAGAGAATATCAAGGCGAAGCTGGCTAATGCCAACGAGCAGACGTTCACTTCGGCAGTTGCATGGTGGCCTGCTTCCGGCGAACTTTATCCGATGCACGGTCCGCACTTAAATTCGGGCTCGAACGTGCTGGTTAATAAGAGCGGAGATTCTCCGGGCAGCACGCTCGAATTCACGGGGATTACAGCAATCCCTGATTACGATACGAACGCCTCATATGCTTTCGGCTATGTGGACGTGACGCCTAACGGCAGCCCCGCTACATACGGGAACGCCGTAAACCCTTATACTTCATATACGTCGGGCAAGACGGGAGGTGACGGTTTCGACCTCGACTGGGCTGTCGATATAGAGACCGGTGAGCCTGTTAACCTAAACAATAAGCGGATTAAATACGTAAGAGTATATTCGGCGGTTCTCGACAACGGATTCTTCGGGGAGACCTCTCCTGAAATCTGCGGCATATTCACTACTTCCAACGCTCAATCCTCTGCAGTGGGCAGAGTTCAGGAAAATCAGGTGAATATCACAATCGGCGGAGTCAGCGTGACGGATCCGAGCTTCACGAGAACACAAAAAGGAAATGTGGTTATATACACTAAAAACAGCAGCATAGCGTCGGGTACAGCTGTTTCCGTCAGCACGCCTTCGCTGCCGTCGTCAAGCAGATATGTGAACAGCACATATAACGGCAGCTATACGACGAACAGCGCGGGACAGACGGTAAGAGTGGTAGTGCAGGACGGTGACAAAGAGCCGTTCATAGCGATAATTAAATCATAAAGGATTGGAGGACGGGGCTGTGACAATAAACGATTAAAATCGCTGATTCATAGCCCCCCATATTTAAGTATGAAATTAATACGTAGAATTTTTTCCATTTTAGTTATTTTCACATTGATGTTTTCCTCCTTTTCGTCTTCGTCTTTCGCATCGTCTCGTAAGCCCTTGGAAGGCTATAAATATGTTTATGTTGAGGCCGAGGGAATTAGGGATGGAAGTTTTGATGAAAAAATCGACCTCGTTCAAGAGATAAATGCCGGTTATGAAAAAAAATTCAGCTTTAATAAGCTGTACAAGAAAACATTCATACGCGGTGAAAAGTGGGGAATATGTCATATCTATGATGAAGCTTACGATATGATACTGCCTTGGCGTTTCTATCCGAAATCGGCAGATGAGTTTAATGAAAGCGGCTTTATGTTTCCGCTTGCAAGCAAGGAATTTGAACTAACCAGTGTAGGTTCTTTAAAAAATATATACTATTGTACGGAAGACGACGTTTATTCTCTTCCTCCGCAGGAGACTCCACTATGTGAATATATTAAAACATCCGAAGCCGAGCTTGCGGAGTTCGGGCTCGGCGAACATATAGAAACCGGCTGCGATGAATATTATTTCGCCGGTTTCCAAGCTCCCGGCAAGGACGGCTTCGGCATGCTGATACA
>JBHADF010000031.1:0-4681 GCA_041854955.1 Anaerovoracaceae bacterium
AGAAGTCGATAAGAGTTACCGTGAAAGCCGGCAAGGAAACCTTGATGAACCTGAAAGACAGCGGCTATACGGTTAAGTATAAGTATTACAGAGCTGCTAAGAAGAACGGCAAGTATGAGCTTATATCGACGAGGAAGTCCGCTAAGTTCACGGATTCGAAGGTAACAAAAGGCAAGACTTATTACTACAAGGCGCGCCTCGCGGTATATGACGGAGAGGGTAAACTGATAGCTAAAACCTCGCTGAAAAACTGCAAATCTTCCAAGAGACAGCTGAACAAAGCTGCCTAGCAGTTGAAAGGTTGATTCCTATGAGTGACAGTTTTTTCAAGCATAAGCATTAAAACAGCATATGGCTCGGCAGCTGTCAGCCGAGCCATATGCAACCTGCACCTGTCGATAGTATTCATCAACCGCGGAATACTATCGACGGGAAAGATAGAACAGGAATATGAAAATCAGTTATAAAAAAATAGCGCTGTTCTTTGTTATTTCTTATTTATTCGTGTGTATAGCTTACAGCTTTGACTATATGCGAAGTAATACCGGAACAGTTATCTGTAAGAGAATATGAACGATTGTACGTTAATCAGGCAGAGCTTATTCAGTATGCGTTAGGGCAGGGGAGAAAATGTGTTAATACGTTGCCATACGGTGCCGTAGCGGATAATAAGCTATTTGATTTTAATTTAATTAAAAAACGATTTAATGCTTATATGGAATATTCGCAAAAAAATAAAAGGTCGGTAAATCAGCGCGTGAGCGCCGATATACAATAAAAAACCAAAGTTGAGAGGTATCTCCGAAGTCCAAGGAGATGCCTCTTCGGCTTTCGAAAATTCTTTTACTTAAGAACAAACGGAGTAATCTCGCCGGACTTGTAACTAAACGCATATATATTTTTTTAGAATATTTTTCTAATTTATCCTTGACATTTATAAGAGAGCAAGCCTATATAAAAAACTCTTGCAATAGCACCGATTTTATTGTATAGTATTAAGGCATGCGGTGCAGGAAATCCTCATCGCAAAAAATAATTATTTTAATACCTGCCGCCTTATGTATGGTTGCTGTGAACCCTGATATAAGGGCACGACGCGTGAACAGTCCGGCGGAAGGTGAAAAACCAGGAGGAAAATAAAAATGGCAGTAATTTCAATGAAACAATTACTTGAAGCCGGTGTACACTTCGGACACCAGACAAGAAGATGGAACCCTAAGATGGCTCCTTACATCTTCACAGAGAGAAACGGTATCTACATCATCGACTTGCAGAAGACCGTAAGAAAAATCGACGAAGCTTATGACTTCATGAAGAGCGTAGCCGACACAGGCAAGCCCATCCTTTTCGTAGGAACCAAGAAGCAGGCTCAGCAGGCTGTAGTTGATGAAGCTCACAGATGCGGACAGTACTTCGTAGCAGAGAGATGGTTAGGCGGAATGCTTACAAACCACAAGACTATCGCTACTCGTATCAAGAGACTGAATGAAATCAACGAAATGGAAACAGACGGCACCTTTGAAAAGCTTTCCAAGAAGGAAGTAATCAAGCTGAGAGGAGAAGCTGAAAAGCTTGAAAAGTTCTTAGGCGGAATCAAGGACATGAAGGGAATGCCCGGAGCCTTATTCGTAGTTGACCCTAAGAAGGAAAGAATCGCTATCAAAGAAGCGAGAATCTTAGGAATTCCCATCGTAGGTATAGTTGATACAAACTGTGACCCCGATGATGTTGACTATGTAATCCCCGCCAACGACGATGCTATCCGTGCAGTAAAGCTTATTGTAGGAAGAATGGCTGACGCCGTAATCGAAGCCAACCAGGGCGAATCCTATGACGAAGGTCCTGCTGAAGAGGCTGAGGAAGTTGTTGAAGAAGAAGTAGAAGAAACCGAAGCAGAATAATAGATGAAGCTTAGTGCAAAATACCCTGAGGGGATGTTTTGCCGGATATAGGAGGATTAAAATGACTGTAACCGCTCAAATGGTTAAAGAACTTAGAGAAATCACCAGTGCAGGTATGATGGACTGCAAGAAGGCTCTCGTAGAGTGCGACGGCGATATGGAAAAAGCCATCGACTACCTGAGAGAAAAAGGCTTGGCAAAGGCTGCCAAGAAGGCAGGCAGAATTGCTGCCGAGGGTCTCGTTAAGACTGCCTTCGGCGAAGGAAACAAGGTTGCCGCTATCGTAGAAGTTAACTCCGAAACAGACTTCGTTTCCAAGAATGAAGAATTTGTTGAGTTCGTAGACGCTCTTGCAACCTTAGCTCTCACTGCAGGCTCCGACGATGTAGAAGCCTTCAGAAACATGACCTTCGATGCAGAGGGTACTGTTCAGGAAGTTCTTAACAACAAAATCGCTAAAATCGGCGAAAACATGAACGTGAGAAGACTTCACAAGCTTGCTACTCCCGGTGTAGTTTACACAGGCTACATCCACAACGGCGGCCAGATAGGTGTTGTTGTAGGTGTTAAGACTGAAGCTACCGCAGATGAAATCGCTGTAGCTGCCAAGGACGTAGCTATGCAGGTTGCATCCATGAACCCCAGATTCGTAGACGAGTCTCAGGTAGATGCAGAGTGGCTTGAAAAGGAAGCTGAAATCGCAAGACAGCAACTTCTGGAAGAAGGTAAGCCGGAAGCTATGTTGGATAAGATTATCCCCGGAAAGATCAAGGCTATCAAGAAAGAAGTTTGCTTAGTAGACCAGAAGTTCGTAAAGAACGGAGACATAACCGTAGCTGAATATGTTGATTCCGTAGCAAAGGAAATCGGCAAGGCTATGCAGGTAATCGAAATGGTTAGATTCGAAGTAGGCGAAGGAATCGAAAAGAAAGAAGAAAACTTTGCTGAAGAAGTAGCTAAGCAGATGGGCAACTAATAAAAGAAAAATAAGGGACAGACTCAAGGTGCTTGGGCCTGTCTTTTTTATTGGAATTTCAAGGGTTCTGACAGCCCATAAAAGCGGAACCATACCGGCAGTAGTTTATTACGGATTAAAATTCATTTCACCGGCCATATTCTTACCTTTGGCTTGTATACTTTGTGCCTTGGTAGGTATCGCTCTGGGCTCTGCCTGGACCGTATCAGCTACCTTGGGCATAGCATTCATGTCCATAGGTGCAACCATGGGTCTTAACCCCGGTCTTGTTGCCGGCATGGTGCTTTCGGGAGCCTGCTGCGGAGATAAATTCTCTCCCCTTTCAGACTTCCCCAACCTGGCTGCCGGTTCAGCTCAGACAGGGCCCTGTAGCCGCTGCACCTGAAGAAGCTCACGAGAAAGCCTTAGCTGCTCTGGAGAAAATCAGAAGTGGAGTATATAGGCATAGTAAAGGAGAGAAAGCTGTGGGTCAAGGTGGCGGCTGTATGTGTAGCCCTTGCCATGATTTATCTGGAGCTGCTCAAGAAGGAATATATCTATATACCTGTCATCCTTTTTGTCATGGTGGCAGCCTTCTTTGAAAAGCAACACATCGTTTCTGAAAAGGGCGTCGACATAGAATACCATCTTTTAGGAATGGTTATGCACAACTATTGGAGCTGGGATGAGGTGACTACCATGCATCCCGATTATATCAAGGCCAGACCTAATGTGATGCTCCATATAGGAAAGGATATCGTAACCCGTTCCTTTATCATGACAGTTTCCGATGCTAACGGCATCTTAGAGCTGGCACAGCGGATGAATTCTTCCATCTATATAAAAGACATAAGATAGGCATAAAAGACTTATAGGCCGGCGGCCGGAGAAAATTCGGGCTTCCGGCTTTTTGATTGGGGAAATAGGTTAACTTCAAGATAAAGAGGGAGACAGTGTTTAATGACACATGATGCCATTACATGCCACTACTGCCATTCAAGCTTAAAATAGAAGATTGCCCTGATGATATTCGGGTAATCAAGACACTGTTAGATATAAAACACGGTGTTTTTTAGTTAGGGTAAAAAATATAGTCAGGCGCATATAACCCACATAAATCAGTGCTTATGAGCATTTTTTTGTTGAACTGAACTCGTCGGTGTGTTAATATTATATCCGGCAAAATCGAAGCAGCCACGAATAGCGTTATCGGCTGGTAAATATAAAGATGTTTAAGGAGTAATTAAATAAATATGTTCATTGCGGATGTGTAAAATCCCTTAAAATAAATAAATGAAAAGGAGAAAAGTTTTATGGCATTTGTGTATGAAGAAATGGGAGAAGAGGGAGTAGAGCTCATTAAGTCGCTTAATCTCCCAACTCCAGCAGGATGTGGCAGTGGAGTGTATTTTGATAATTATCCCTCTTGGCCGGAGTCTGAATGGGTCATTGATAGAGAAAAGCAGCTGTATTTTTTTGAAATGTGTGGAAGAGGAAGCCAAAAAGATGAGCCGCCTATTTATTGTTGTTTGGTTTGGGGAAAGACACCAATAAGACTTGATGCATATCGATCCGGAAAAGGAGATTATCAGGTTGGTGTAGAAATTACATGGGAGGTTGTTAATATTTATGCCCCAAAAGAATTGATGGATTTATCTAAAGAGGAGATAGTTTCGACAATAAAGGAAGCATTTATTGCGCA
Organism: Anaerovoracaceae bacterium; assembly: GCA_041854955.1. GTDB lineage: Bacteria > Bacillota > Clostridia > Peptostreptococcales > Anaerovoracaceae > CAMENZ01. The sequence goes on from JBHADF010000031.1 coordinate 4,559, forward strand.
TGCCCATGAGGATAACCTTAATATAAAAGGTGTAGACTTCCCCAATATGGCAACCCCTAGATTTTGCGATAGCGAAGAGGTATGGACTCTAGGGTAACAGTAGATTCAAAATATGCAGTTACA
>JBHADF010000032.1:0-10954 GCA_041854955.1 Anaerovoracaceae bacterium
CATGTAGCCGTATTCGTCGATTACGGGTGTATTCTTCCTCCATTCCTTGCTGACAAATTCCAGCTTTTTCTCTCCGTAGATTTGGAGTCTCATATCCTCCAGCTCCGCCAAAAGCATGTGGTCCATGATTCTGCCCTTGAGCACCTGCTCGCCCTCCAAAACAGCCTCTATATCGCTTCTGTTCAGGGTACTGCCGTCAAGCCTCATGTTCATCACAAGCCAGTCCACCCTTTCCAGGTGATCTATATATTTTTTCGTTTCTTCCTTAAAAGGAGCACGATTGGTCAGTATAACCAGCTTTTTCCTTATATCCCTGATCATCTCTTTTCCTCCTGCGTCTACAAAATATTATACACTAAACTTTTTTTCTATGCTATACTGTATTTGCCAATATTTTGCAAAGAGTTGAAGGATTTTCCCACTTCTTTGCAACTTGACACCACATATTAGATATTATGAGAGGTTATTATGAGAATACTTCTGTTAAGCGACACCCATGACAGCTTGGAAAAGGCTATGGAGGTCTATAAAAAATTAAGGGCCGAGGCTCCCCTGGACTACATAGTCCACTGTGGAGATTTCTACGAGGATGCCATGGAAATTAAGGCTCGCACCGGGGCTAATGTCATCGCTGTAAAAGGTAATTGCGACGGTTGCCACAGCCGCGATGAGTATAAGATTTTAGAGACGGAAGCGGGAGATTTTTTCATCTGCCACGGCAACGCCTTCGATGTGAGCTTCAGCCAGCAGACCCTCTACTATAACGCTTCGGACAAGGGCTGTATAGGTGCTGTCTTCGGCCACACACATCGTGGTGTCTTTGCCGACATAAACGGCTTCTATATGATTAACCCGGGCAGCATTTCCAAACCAAGAGACGGTTCTTCCGGCACCTTTGGACTGCTCATAACCTCAGATAATGAGGTCTGGTGCAAAATATATGATTATGATCTTTTTATGGCCGATGCGAAAACGGCAGGTGCCGTGGCAAAGGGGAGCGGAGGTTCCGGCGGTAATGGCGGGAACGGCGGTAAAAAAGCCAAGGTTCAAGGAGGCCACCTGAGAGAGCTGATAAATTACAGCGACAGATTTTAGAATACATTAAGATATATTTTAAAGAAGCAGGAGAAATTTATATATGAATATTTCAGAATTGAAAAATCCGGCTCTCATAGAGAAGATGAGCCGATATGAAGAGGTCTTTTGGGTAAATCCCGACTCGGGAAAAGAGGCTACCCTACCCTTTTCCATCAAGGACACGGAGGAGGCGGAGCTGAGACTTGCGCGCTTTGCTCCGTATATTAAAAAAGCCTTTCCCGAAACGGAGGAAAAGAGCGGAATTATAGAATCGGAGCTGGTTGAAGTACCTGAGATGAAAGAAAGGCTGCATGCCATGACAGGAGATTTCTCCGGCAGGCTTTTCCTGAAAAAGGACAGCCATCTGCCCATTTCCGGCTCCATAAAGGCCAGAGGCGGCATATATGAGGTGCTTAAATTCGCGGAGAAGGTGGCCATGGAGGCCGGTCTTCTGAAAGAGAATGATGATTACGGTATTTTGACGGAAGAAAGGTTCAGAGAGCTTTTCTCTAGGTATTCCGTCGCTGTGGGCTCCACGGGGAACCTGGGGCTTTCCATTGGCATCATAAGTGCCAAGCTGGGCTTTAAGGTTACGGTTCACATGAGTGCCGATGCCCGAAAGTGGAAAAAGGACCTTTTGAGAAGCAAAGGTGTTACAGTAGTTGAATATCCGGAAGACTACCAGGTGGCCGTGGCCCAAGGCCGTAAGGAAGCGGCTCTGGATCCCCTCTGCCACTTCGTAGATGATGAAGGCTCCCATGATTTGTTCTTAGGCTATTCCGTGGCTGCACGTCGCATAGTGAATCAGTTTAATGAACAAGGAATAATCTGCGATGAAGATCACCCCTTGTTTGTATATATTCCCTGCGGTGTAGGGGGAGCCCCAGGCGGTGTGGCCTTCGGACTTAAGGAGGTCTTCGGCGATAATGTGCATATTTTCTTCGCCGAGCCTACCCATGCCCCCTGCATGACCTTAGGTCTCGCTACAGGCCTCAACGACGGGATTTCCGTGGCAGATATAGGATTGGACGGCATCACCGATGCGGACGGCCTGGCAGTAGGCAGGGCCTCCAATCTGGTGGGCACCATCATGGAAAGCCTTTTAGACGGCTGCTATACCATAGATGACGAGAAGCTCTATCCTTTCCTCAGCGCCTTAGCCGACAGTGAAAACATCTTTATAGAACCCTCTGCCTGCGCCTCCTTTACGGGGCCGGCCTTAGTGGCAAAGGCTGATGAATATTTGAAATCCAAGGGAATCAGCTCTGCTGATATGGAGCGCAGCACCCACATACTGTGGGCTACTGGAGGAAACATGGTTCCTAAGGAAGAAATGGAGATGTACTATGCAGAAGGCAAATAAGGAAATGCTGCCTTTGGCCGCAGCCTTTTTCAAGGTGGTAGGCGACGAAACAAGAATGAAGATACTTTGCACCATATCCGAGGGGGAGCTCTGCGTCAATGACATTGCATCGGCAGTGGAAATGACCAAGTCTGCCGTTTCCCACCAGCTTAAGCTTTTAAAGGACGAAGCCCTGGTAAAAAGTCGCCGTGAAGGTAAAAACATATTTTACTCCCTGGATGACCAGCATGTGGTGGATATTATAGACATAGCCTTCACCCACATAGGACATAAGTTCCATTTGGAAGGCGGAAGCTGCCACTGTGAAAAATGCGGCGGTGAGGGGAGTAATGAGAAATAGACTGATACGCAAAAGGGATTGGCTCAGCCAATCCCTTTTATATTTTCTTCTTTACTCTATTCGCCTAAGAAAAGCTTAATATCTTCGTCTACTTCACCTATTCCTGCGATGCCGAATTTTTCTACCAGTACCTTTGCCACATTTGGTGACAGGAATCCGGGAAGGGTAGGCCCTAAATGAATGTTCTTGATTCCTAAGTACAGCAGAGCGAGGAGCACTATGACAGCCTTCTGTTCATACCAAGCGATATTAAACGCTATTGGCAGCTGGTTAATATCCTCCAGGGCGAAAACTTCTTTCAGCTTAAGTGCAATCACTGCAAGGGAGTAGGAATCGTTGCATTGCCCTGCATCCAGCACTCTGGGAATGCCGCCTATATCCCCTAACTCCAGCTTGTTATATCGATATTTTGCACAGCCTGCCGTGAGGATAACCGTATCCTGAGGCAGCTTTTCCGCAAATTCAGTGTAATATTCCCTTGACTTCATTCTGCCGTCGCAGCCTGCCATTACAAAGAATTTTCTGATTGCGCCGGATTTTACCGCATCTACCACCTTGTCTGCCAATGCTAATACCTGATTGTGAGCAAAGCCACCTGTAACGGTTCCTGTTTCAATTTCAACGGGAGGCTTGGAATTCTTCGCCATCTCTATTATCTGTGAAAAATCCTTTTTACCATTTTCATCGGCGGCAATATGAACGCAGCCCGGGAAGCCGGAGGCTCCCGATGTGAAGATTCTATTTTTAATTTCATCGGTTCTGGGTGGTACGATACAGTTTGTGGTGAACAAAATAGGTCCGTTAAATGTTTCAAACTCAGTCACCTGCTGCCACCAAGAGCCACCGTAATTTCCCGCAAAATTATCGTATTTCTTAAAGAATGGGTAGGAATGGGCAGGAAGCATTTCACTGTGGGTGTACACATCAACGCCGGTGCCCTTAGTCTGTTCAAGGAGCTGTTCCAAATCTGTCAGGTCATGGCCTGAAATCAATATTCCCGGGTTATTTCTTACTCCGATATTGACCTGGGTAATTTCAGGGTTTCCGTATTTTGAGGTATTGGCTTCATCCAAAAGAGCCATGGCCTTAACGCCGAATTCTCCTGTTTTCAAGGTAAGGGCTACCAAATCATCAGCTGAAAGGCTATCATCTAAGGTTGCTGCCAAGGCTTCATATATGAAGCCATTGATTTCAGTATTTTCCTTTCCGATGTTAAGGGCGTGGTGAGTGTAGGCCGCCATCCCCTTCAAACCGTATATTATCATCTCTCTCAGTGAGCGAACATCCTCGTTTTCTGTGGAAAGCACTCCTACCGTGGCCGCCTTCTCAAGCATGGACATTCTATTTCCGACAGTGAACTCTACCGCATCTCCCTTTACTTCCGTTGTGACTTTCTTTTTCAACTCATCCCTGAGGCTTATCATCTTAACTATCTGCTTTTCGATGGCACCCTCATCAAAGTTGGCATTGGTAATAGTTATAAACAGGCTCTTCAATACCTGATGATTGATTTCCCCTATTGAAGAAACATTCACCTTACCCTTGACTACAATCTGTGAAATGCCCTTTGTAACATAGACAAGAAGGTCCTGCAGCTTGGCAACCTCCTCATTCTTTCCGCATACTCCTCTGACGGAGCAACCGGTTCCTTTAGCCGTTTCCTGGCACTGGTAACAAAACATACTCATTTTTTCTCTCCTTTGATATCTTCATATTTATAAGTTCCTTGGCGGAAAAAGCTATCCCCGGTTTGTGAGTTCCGGTCGCTTCAGTACCGCCCATTTTTATATGTGTTATTGAACCTTTAGGAAAAGAATAGCATATTAACCCTGGGATTTATGTTGTTATAACAACATATTTTTTATTTATTTTCCAATGGCTAATAAGTGGCTAATTTTTGTTGATGAGAGAAAACCTATAGCAACAATATAGGAAGGATGGCGATAAAAGAAAAAGAAAGCCCTGAAAAATCAGAGCTTTCTTTTTTTACTATGTGAACTATGACCTTTTGAACCCCCTTGACTCAGGCTCGCCTTTTTTGGCAAGTAGTTGAACTCGCATTTTCCACAAATAAAGTCCACAAAAAAACCTTTTCATCTCTCAATTTCTTGCTATACATTCCACTATACTGCGCAAAGTGTTTCAATCAATTTTATCGCATATTTTTTTACTTTTTAATATTTCTTTAATCTTGACAGGCTACAATGTGCACATAAAAGCAAAACAAGCACGATTCCCGCAGTGCTTACCTGCGGGGCATAAATGTTATGAAAGGATTTTGACACTATGAAAAAGTTTACGAATGTATCAAATTATCAGAAAAAACTCGCGGCTATCGCAGTCTGCGGCGCGCTGGCAATCTCCGGCGTATCGTTTTCCATGAGTCAAGCAGACGCCAGAACATCAGCTGCTCTCATCGGCATGGGCAAAGGCGCGGATATTGCGCTCAGCGATGCAGGCCTGAAGGAAAATCAGGTCAACGACCTGACTTCGAAGTATCGAACTGAAAACGGCGTCTCCTTCTATACGGTAACCTTTACCTCCGGCAGCTACACCTACGAATATCGCGTCAACGCTGTCGATGGCCGTATCCTGCAGGCTGACAGAAACGCTGTCACGCAGGAGGCAGAAACCGGAACAACTAGCGAAAGCCAAACAACCACTACGAAAAAAATCACAAAAGCGAAAGCCAAATCCATCGCACTCAAGCATGCAGGCGTTTCTTCCTCTAAGGCGACCTTCGTAACCGCGAAACTGGATTATGAGGATGGGCAGCAGGTTTACGAAATCGAATTCTACAGCGGCAACACCGAGTATGACTACGAGATTCTTGCATCGAGTGGTGAAATTCTCTCTGTCGACAAGGATATTGAAGGATACTCGATTCCGAAGGAAAACACCTCATCCAAGCGCATCACCAAGGCCAAAGCGAAATCCATCGCACTCAAGCACGCAGGCGTTTCTGCTTCCAAAGCGACTTTCGTCAAAGCAAAACTGGACTACGAGGACGGCAGACGTGTTTATGAAATCGAATTCTACAGCGGCAACACCGAGTACGATTATGAGATTCTTGCTTCCAACGGCAAAATCATCTCTTACGATAAGGACATTGAGAATTACGAAATTCCGAGGAAAAACACTTCGTCCTCGACCTATATCGGCAAGGCCAAAGCAAAATCCATCGCCCTGAAAGATGCCGGAGTCTCCGCTTCTTCCGCTACTTTCACCAAAACCAAGCTGGATTATGAAGATGGCATCCGCGTTTATGAGATCAAGTTTTACACAAATTCTGCAGAATACGAGTACGAGATCAATGCAAAGACAGGTAAAATCCGCGACATGGATGTAGAGCATTTTGACTACGATGACGATTGGGACTAAGCAGAACATTTGCATAGGTTTCTACGATTCAGAGGGGCTGACACAGCCCCTCTGTTTTGTCTACCCATGTGTTTTCCCACGCCCTCACGGGTTCGAATCCCTCCTGTTTTCGTATGAAACAAACAGACATCCTCCTCTTTTTATCGAGGTCCCCGAAAAGCGTGAGCTTTTTGGGGAAAAGGAGCAGCAACGGAGCGCATGAAAAAACCGACCTAAAGCCGGTTTTTGATAGCAGCGTAGTTTGCTGCGACGTGGTGCGGTCGAAGGGATCTGACCGCCTGCTGCGCCTTGCTTGCAGGCTGCCTCCTCGGCTCCCAGCCCGGTCGCCTTCGAACCATTCGCTTTTGGTCGGGCTGACCACGCAGTGCACACCGTCTTTGGTGGTATGCGTGTAACTTCCGCTTTCCGTCATCGTAAGCGCCATCGCATCTTCCCGGGGCTGATCCCGGAGAGCATCGGTGTTTCCGTAGGTGTCCAGCGTGATGCGGTCTACTTCTTCGCCCTCCTTGAGCAGCACGCTCTGTATATTTTCACGCATCGCTTCGCTCATTCCTCGGAAAATCTGGTTTTCGTCCTTACTTTCCGGTAGATACTGCTTTCCGCTTTCTGCGATCACGCCATGCTCAATGCAGTAGCCGCGTGTTTGCTCGCCGCCCTGCGAAAAAACGCTGAGGATCATGGCGATTACAAGCAGCATACTGATGAGTTTTCTTTTTCTCATGTGAATTCATCTCCTTTTTTTGCACAAAAAAACACTCGGATGATATCATTCCGAGTGCCTTGCATCTTTTGATTTACTTGTTTTTCTTTCTGATTTTTTCTTCTATCCTTCGAGGAAGGACACACTGCAGTACATATCGTGGTCATCGATCCATACCTTGATGCAGTGGTCTTTCAGTCCGAAGTGGGTGTACTGATGGTCGAAGACATAGTCGACCGCATCTTCGAGCTTTGCATATTTCGATAGATTCATCGGCCAGCAGGTACTCCACGGGGAGTTCTCCGGTGTCTTGACTTCGCCATCGATATAGATATCATTGAGTTCAGCGCCGTATTCATTTACCAGCCGTTCTTCGATTGCCTGTTTCAGCTGTGCGTTCGTCCATGTTTCGTGGTAGCGATATGGCGCAGAGTACAGGCCGTAGATACGCTTTCCGCGAATCACTTTGTAGGCACGCACCTTGAATTCATACGGGTAATCTGTATTGCATCCGATGTGCGCATAGCCGTCTTTGCTGCGGTAGACGGTGAATATATTGGTGTTTTTTGTGTACCACTTCTTCGTTCCAATCTCACGCACCGCAATCTGATAACCACTTGCGCTTCTGACAGGCTTCCATCGCAGTTCGACTTCTCCAAAGCCCTCTTTCTTTTCAAACAGACTTGTTATGATCGGTTTTCTCGGTCTTGCATGCGCCTTTTTGACCTGCGATACCTTTGCGTAGACTTTGCTGTCTGCATCTTCCCGGTAGGCTTTCAGTTTGTAGCAGTAGGTTCTCCCCAGGTTCGTCCGGTGTCGATATAGGAGCTGCTCTCGCCGCTCCCCGCTGTATAGATTTTCTGATAGTTCTTTGCGCCCTCTGCTCAATGAGGATGCCATCCTCATAGCCATCGCCAAGCACCATCAGGCAGTGCGCGATATCGTCTTGATCAAGCCGCATCAGATTGCGATACCGGGTAAGAAATTTGTACTCATCCAAAAGATTTTCTTTTAGATGCACAAAGTCGCTTCCGCTTAGCTCTAAGATTTTTTCCACCTTACACAGCCGCGTGTCAAAACGAGGCTCCTTGCGAAACAGCGTTGTGTTTATCTCCATAACTTCTCCTTTCCTGCTTCCAAAAAAGCAAAAAGCACAGGAAGTGCTTGATAACTTCTTGTGCCTTTGTGCTTTTAGCTATAATCTTTTTTACTTTATTCTTTCACAGACCTTAACTTGCATTTGTAATCTTCTTTTTACAGTTTGAAATCGTATCCATGCTATAAAAATCTTCCCACTCTGTCAGTACGAAGCCGTTTGTTGTGTTTACGAAAGATTCGGAAGCCTTGACTCTTACTCCGTTATTGCCAAAGGCCTGCCCGCCTCCTGTAGCAATGCTGTCAAAAGTCTCAGGTCCTATCCCGATATAGGTGTAGTCGCAGGCAGCACCAAATACATAGGTTTTCTTTGCATCCGGATATTCCAGTTCATCCTTTGTATACCCAGCAACCGGATTATCACCAGCTGTTTTCATTCCCAGAATTTTGACATTTTCGAAATCCGTGACGATGAAGGAATTGTTTCTCCATTCATGAAAGCTGCTCATCCAGTCTTTAAAAAGAATCCCTGCAATTTCCGCCGTGCTCTTTCCCTGCACTTGTTCTTTGCTGACGCGCGGTTGATAGTCATTACTCCAGATTACGCATTTCAGTCCCGCAACGGTTTCTTCATAAGTTCCTGCATTTTCTTCACGTAAGTCATAGTCAAAATAAACAGTGTCTTCCGGTATTTCAACAAGGTTACCGCTTTCGTCCTTTTCGACACGACTGTATCGCTCCATCTGAACCAGCCCTGTCTCTCCGGTGTTGTCTCCGAGACGCAGCTCATAAACAATATGTGTATTTGCCATTTTGCACTGCTCAACAAAATCCGGATCGTCTGAGTCTTCCGTTTTTGGAGTATAGATATCCGCTTTCAGAATTTTATAGTAATTCAAATACCCGTTTTGCAAATCCGATTCCAAGCCGCTTTCTAAATTTTTCTCTGCAACCGTAAGTATTTTGCTGTCCTGGCTCTGGCAACCGCAAAAGACCGCGATTATAAGTAAAATTAGGATATTCAAAAAAATTTTTTTCATCATATTCATTAGCTTTCCCTCATTTATTCTCGCTAAGATGCAGTTGCAGTAATATTAATAGTCTTGCTTCCGCTTGTTGCGTCTGTATAATATCTCAAGAAATATGTGTACGACGGGTTATAACTGTAGCTAAAGCTGAAAGTTGCCCCATTAGATGCGCTCTCGCTGAACTTTCTTTCATACATAAAATTACTCCCTACCTTCTGCTGATACAAATACACTTTACCTTTCACATCCGAACTGCCTAACGAATTGGAAATTCTCACGGTATAGTGACTACTTGCACCAGAAGGATGAATTATTTTTACATATTTAGATTTTCTTGCTGCAATAGAAAGGGATTTTGTTTTACTTCCTGATGAAGGCAAGGTTATCGTATTGCTACCGTCCGGCTTATCCCCTAATTTATTGCTTGTAAACAGCTTTACAGTCTTTGGGCCGTTACCTCCTTCAGTAAAATAGGTGTACGGCATATGATAAATATCACTGTTATGAGCATTAATAATTGGAACACCACTATTATTATAGCCCACACAAATTCCAACATGTGTGTAACCACCCGTAGCGTTTACATAGCAATATACAGGATTTCCCGGAAATACATTGCTTTGCGTTGCGTTTACATAGGAATATCCCTGCGATACAAGATAATTCTTCAAGGATGGTGCAACTGCCCAAGCATCAGAAAAAATAGTATAAATATTTGATCCCGTTTTTTTCTTTGCATACCATGTATCATCTCTTTCTAGACCACCTGCTAGCAAGCACTGTGATACATAATTCGCGCAATCGCCACCGCTTCCGTTCAAGTTTTTATATTGCGGATTATATCCACTTGAATTAATGCAATCTGCCCCCACGTACAAATCTGCATAATGAATTAATTCATTGATATCAAAGTTACTTAAGTCGAGACTTTGAATTCCAGCTATGTTTTGCTGTGGGATTTCTTCCATCAATTCGTAATTAGTCTTATCATTGATTTCAATTTCTCCAATAAATTGATCTTCGTCATAAACATTACTAATAATTTTATAGGCATTCTCAGTTTCCGCTGCAATCGTCATATTATGTTCTATTGCATATGCCATTTCATCAATTTCTCCACCTTTACCATCATTATAATAAATCCAATTCCACTCTTTAACAGCAACTTTGTATGCTTCATCATAGCCACTTTCATTTACTTCTTTTATGTTCTGCACATATGGATGGCTTTCTGCACTGACAATGTAAACATCATGATACTTGGCCATATTTTCTCTCGCATCTAATCTCTTTGTCTCCAAAGACATCAGTGCGGCATTATCGACATCCACAGTCCCATTTAATGTAGTGGTATAGTTTTCTTCAGTCATTACTGTAGTATTTAATACATTTTCTCTGGCTTGGAAATATTCGTCAATGACTTTTTGTATCTCTGGTTTCATTTTCAAGAAGCTACTTGCTTCATATATTCTGTTTTCTTCCATATCAGCAAACACAACGGAAGTGGCTAATAAAATTAAGCTTACTGTCAAACCAATAACTCTTTTTACCTGTTTCATTTTCTTCCCCTCCTTGTCATTTAAAATCAGTATTATCTTATCCGTTTCTTTACTCCCACATCGTTTCACCCCCATACTTCATAAAATCCTTTGAATTTTTTTATTTAAGCATATGCTTTTAATTTGCTTGGTACCTGAATAGATTCTAAAAGCTTGTTTCCGCTATAGCACTTATAGGTCAAATACATCCGATGTGTTCCTTTTTCCTGCAACCTATAGTTTTCGTCTAAGACATATTTTTTTTGCGTTTTGGAATAAGTCATGGTTATTGTTTTGTTATAAGGAACTTTTCCTGTCGTCGTATTTGTTATTTTTACAACTGCACTGACTTTATCCGCTACAGATGACCCTAACAGTTTCAGGTTGCCTTTTATTTCTGCATTTCCATTCGAATCAATATCAAAGTCTGCA
>JBHADF010000033.1:0-48858 GCA_041854955.1 Anaerovoracaceae bacterium
AAAAACACCGAGAGGGCGTCCTGCCTTCTCGGTGTTTTCTTACTCTATATTATCTTTTTATATTCTCTTTCAGAGACAAATTCCACTACATCTTAGGCTTGGGGATTCTGCTCTGAATGTCCTGCATCAAGGGATCCGTAGTCATTATAGGGTCTGCAAAGCTGTTGCCCGAAACAACTGCCAGCTCCGGCTTGAACTTTTCCGAATCGGCTATGATTTCTCCTATGAAAGCTCTCTGATACCAAGGCACCGTGTCGCACATCTCGGCTTCGATGTCGCTTTCGTCTTCCCAGTTGAAATCCACCTCGAAGGCCTTGGCTATATCAGCTGCCACAGACCAGGTAGAGAAGGTTCCTTCGGATTTTGCGGCTTCCACTGCCATAAGTCTTCTCTCTGTATTGGTATAGGTTCCTCTCGTTGCCAAAGGATTTCCGCAGGGCACTACCAAATCAGCTGCCAATGCCACTTCCGTCAGTCTCAGGTCGGATACCATGAGGAATTCCAAGTCGCTTAAATCGACACCCTTAGGATTTTCTCCGAAGATGAAGAGTCCCTTCAGGCCTGCCAGCTTTTCAGCTCCTGCTGTAATTCCCAAATCTACCAAGCCCTGAGAGTTGTTCTTGGCTTTCAGCATGAGTATGCCGTCTCTTGCCTTTCCTAAGTGACCGGAAAGAAGGGCGATATTTCCTACCATGGCAGCCGCCTCTACGGAAAGCTTGTTCTGCTGATATACTATCATGGCTTTCTTAGCCTTCAGGTATTCCTCAGCCACAGCTACAGCCTCTTCACAAGGTGTCACCCCTGCCAAGGACTTCACCAGCTCCTCATAGCCCTTCAGCTTGGAATCGGCCTTAGTGGCCAAATGGCTTGCCAGCTTGTTGAGGAATTCCATGTTATTCTTCACATATACAACCTTATCTGCAAAATCTAGATTTACAGGCTTGCTACCCTCCGGCATGATAGCGATTACCTTTGCACCACGCTCCGATGCCTGCTTTATTTTCAGCTGGACCACCGGATTCATGGAAAATTCGTAACCCATCATGAGGATAAAGTCTGTGGAAATGAGCTCTTCCATATCGTTAGGTGTATGATCATAACCTACCACCTTTTTCAGGCCGTTTTCTCTGTTGTTGAAGGAGAAGCAATCAACTCCCATAACGTCAGCCATCTTCTTTATGGCATATATCTCTTCGTTGGTATATCTGTCGGAAACGGCTACGGCTACAGCGTCCTTGCCGTATTTCATAACCAGGGACTGAGCCTTCTTTGCGGCTAACATTACAGCATCGTTATAGTCGGCATATCTCAAGCCCTCTTCCCCTGCCATCATAGGCCAGGAAATGAAGTCATCCTTTTCTTCACCGCAATCGAAGCCCCACTTTCCTTTTCCGCAGCAGAGGCCCTTATTTACCACTCCTGCCTTATCAGGGTTGGCCTTTGTCACCATCTCTCCTGCAGTTTCAACCAGGAAGCTGCAACCTACAGAGCAATACATACAGGTTCTCTCCGTACCCTCTGTGGGAACGGGAACCTCCTTGGCCACGGTCTGTCTCTCCTGAAGGGCTCCTACGGGGCAAACGGAAACGCACTGTCCGCAGGAAATACAGCCTGCCTCCAGCAGGGTTCCGCCCATGGCCGGCATTACCACCGTTTCAAAGCCGCGGTCTACCAAGCCTAAGGCTCCTACTCCCATGACCTCGTCGCATACTCTTACGCAAAGTCCGCAAAGTATACACTTGTTGGGATCTCTTACGATGAAGGGATGGTCATCCTCTACCTCTACGGTCTTCTTATCTCCGCCGAATCTTTCCGGCTTTACATCATACTGGTTGGCATAGTCTACCAGCTTACACTCGTAATAGTCGTGGCAGCCGCATTCGAGGCAACGCTTAGCCTCTTCCATGGCTTCCTCGGGAGTGTAGCCTAAAACCACCTCGCTGAAGTTATCAGCTCTTTCCTCAGGGCTCAGGTGCTCCATCTGAGGTCTGCACTGTCTCTCTCTATCCTCAAAATCCGCCGCCGTTATGTCATCTCTCGTAACGATGTATTCCTCTCTGTATTGAGTGTCCACACCGTAGAGATAGGCGTCGATTATGTTGGCTGCCTTCTTGGCATCGGCTATAGCTTCAACGGCTATGGAAATCTTGTCATTTCCGCAGTCTCCTCCGGCAAATACCTTTTCCATAGATGTTCTGAAGGTTTGGGAATCATACTTTATGGCTCCCTTCTTGGTCTTCTCTATCTTACCTTCGATTTCCCCGTCAAGCATTTCCGTATCTACGGCCTGTCCGATGGCTAATATAACCGTGTCAACCTGAATGGTTTCCGTCTTTCCGGGAACCTCTACAGGCCTTCTTCTGCCGGATTCGTCCGGCTCACCCAGCTCCATTACCTGAAGAACCAGCTCCTTAACTCTTCCGTTTTCATCGGTTATGGCCTCGATGGGATTGGTCAGATTTTTGAAGATTACGCCCTCTTCCTCTGCCTCTTCAATTTCTATCATGTCCGCAGGCATTTCTTCCTTGGTTCTTCTGTAAACGTTATACACCTTTTCCGCACCTAATCTTACAGCGGTTCTGCAGGCGTCCATGGCAGTATTTCCACCACCTACGATGGCTACACTCTTTCCTATGGACTGGGGTTCGTTTCTCACAACCTTTCTCAGGAAATCGATGCCGCCGATAACACCTTGGCTGTCCTCTCCCTTAAAGCCTACACCTGTGGATTTCCAAGCGCCTATGGCCAGAAGCACCGCATCGTAATCCTCGGTCAGGGAGCTAAACTTAATGTCCTGACCTACTCTAACTCCGGTTATGATATTTACACCCATCTTCTCGATGGTGCGAATCTCTCTGTCCAGCATCATCTTAGGAAGTCTGTATTCGGGAATACCGTATCTGAGCATTCCTCCTGCGTAGGGCATGTACTCGAAAATAGTAACGTCATGGCCCATTTTGCGGAGGAAATAGGCTGCCGAAAGTCCCATGGGACCGGCGCCTACGATGGCTACGGATTTTCCTGTTTCCGCGTCCACTTCGGGGAGATATTCCTCACCTTCAAAATCCATATCTGACAAAAATCTCTTGAGCCACATGATGGCTATAGGTTCGTCCACCAGGCCTCTTCGGCAATCACTTTCGCAAGGGTGAGGGCAAACTCTTCCCAAGGATGCGGGAAGAGGAATTTTATCCTTTACCAGCTTGATACCCGCTTCAAATTCTCCGTTGGCAACCAGGCCTACATAGCCCTGGCAGTCGGTTTCGGCGGGACAGGCCTTGACGCAAGGGGGACGACAATCGCCCCTGTGATTTGACAGAAGCAGCTCCAGATTAGTCTTTCTGGACTCGATTACCCTTTCAGTGTTAGTGAGGATGACCATACCGTCCTCTATTTCCGTAGCGCAGGCCTTGCAAAGCTTGGGATTCCCCTCTATTTCGCACATGCAAAGTCCGCAGGAGCCGTATATCTTAGTCCTCTCATCGTAGCAGAGAGTAGGTATGAATATGTCCTCCTGCCGTGCCAAATCCAAGATGGTCTGACCCGGAACGCCTAAAACTTCTTTTCCGTTTATATTTACTCTGTAATTTTTCATGTTCCTGCCCTCCTACTCTACGGTTATCGCATGGAATTTACATGCTTCGTAGCAGCGACCGCATTTGATGCATTTCTCCTGATCTATGACATGGCGCTCCTTCACGCTGCCGGTGATTGCTCCCACAGGGCACTTTCTCGCGCACATGGTACAGCCCACGCAGTTATCGTGAATTTCGTAGGTTATCAATGCCTTACAGGATTTTGCGGTACACTTCTTATGGTAGATGTGGTCCTCATACTCATTTCTGAAGTATTTCAAGGTGGTGAGCACCGGGTTGGGAGCAGTCTGTCCCAAGCCGCAGAGGGAGCCGTCTTTAATCTTATAGCAAAGCTCTTCTAAAAGCTCGATGTCTCCGTCTCTGCCTTCGCCACGAGTTATTCTTTCAAGGATTTCCAACATTCTCTTGGTTCCGATACGGCAATAGTTACACTTTCCACAGGATTCCTTTTTAGTGAAATCCAGGAAATACCTGGCCATATCAACCATACATGTGTCCTCGTCCATTACGATCATACCGCCGGAGCCTACGATGGCACCGGTCTTGTTGATATCTTCGTAGGTGACCTTTGTATCTATTAGCTCTGAGGGAATACATCCGCCGGATGGCCCGCCCATCTGCACGGCCTTGAAGTTCTTGTCCTTCTTTATACCGCCACCGATGGTGTAAATTACGTCCTTTAAGGAAAGTCCCATGGGAACCTCCACCAGTCCGCCCTTCTTTATCTTACCTGCCAAGGCGAAAACCTTGGTGCCTTTGCTGGCCTCGGTTCCCATCTCGCCGAAGGCCTTTCCTCCGTTAAAGATGATCCAAGGCACATTGGCAAAGGTCTCTACATTGTTTATGTTGGTAGGCTGTTGCCAGTAGCCCTTTGCCGCGGGAAAAGGAGGTTTCAGTCTTGGCATACCTCTTTCACCTTCCAGGGATGCTATGAGGGCTGTTTCCTCTCCGCATACGAAAGCACCGGCTCCCGCCTTGATTCTCAGGTCGAAGTCTCTGTTGCTTCCCAATATGTTCTTTCCTAAGAAGCCTCTTTCTCTGGCCTGAGCCATGGCGATTTCCAGACGCTTGATGGCCAAGGGGTATTCAGCCCTGCAGTATATGATTCCTTCAGATGCGCCCATAGCATAGCCACCTATGATCATGCCTTCTATAAGGGAATGAGGGTCTCCCTCCAAAACGGATCTGTCCATGAAGGCTCCCGGATCTCCCTCGTCGGCGTTGCATACTATGTATTTCTTCTTACCCTTGTTGTCCTTTGCCGCATTCCACTTAAACCAAGTGGGGAAGCCGGCACCGCCTCGGCCGCGAAGGCCGGAAATCTTCATTTCCTCGATGACCTCCTCCGGGCTCATGTGGAGCAGGGCCTTCTCAGCAGCCTTATATCCGCCTGCAGCTATGTATTCGTCGATATTTTCAGGGTTTATCACCCCTGCATTTCTGAGAACCACACGCTTCTGGCCTGCCAGGAAAAAAGCGTCCTCCTCTGAAATCAGCTTAGCTTCCAAGGGCTCATGTTTAATAATTTCAGCTTCAATGAGGGCTTCCACATCCTCCGGCTGAACCTTTATATATCTTCTAAAGCTTTTATCGTCGGAGTAGATATCCACAATAGGCTCTAAATAACAGTTACCTACGCAGCCTGTTACGCCTACCTGAATGTCAAGACCCCTGCTTTTCAATGTTTCTTCAAACTTTTTCGCGGTTTTTCCGGCGCCTGTAGCGATGCCGCAGCTTCCCTGACCTACAACAATTTTCATGGTTACACCTGCTCCCTTATCTTATCTAAAATTTCCTTTACCGTGTCCTTTGTGAGGTTTCCGTAGGTTTCGTCTCCCTCCCGGCTCCTCACCATCATTACGGGAGCTAAAGAGCAGCATCCTAAGCAGGCCACATTGTTCAGGGTGAACACCCCGTCCTCTGTAGTTTCTCCGTCCTTTATTCCCAGATGCTCAGTAATGGATTCTTCTATGACATCAGCTCCGTTTACATGGCAGGCTGTGCCCTTGCAGAGCATGATAAGTTTTTTCCCGATAGGCTCCATTCTGAATTGAGCGTAGAAGGTAGCCACACCGTAAATCTGTGCAGTCCTTATTCCTGTCTTCTCGGAAATATAATTTATAACCTCCGGTGAAAGATATCCGTACAGCTCCTGAGCCTTCTGCAATATTATGATAAGGCTTCCCTTTTCCTTGGCGTATTTTTCCATTGTGGGTTCCAGTTCAGGAAAACCGCCACCTCTGCCACAGCATTCGCATTTCTTTCCACTCATATTGTTCCTCCATAAAATAAGCCATTAAAATCTATTCAATTAATTTCCGCCGCGATCGCTTCAATCTCATCAACCTGCGATTGCGCAGAAATTCATTGCCCTTTTCCCAATACATCTCTATGGTAACCATTACAGCAAGGCTTATTACCACACCGCCCAGCACATCCAAAACCGAGTGCTGTTTTACAAAGACGGTGGAAATATTTATGAGAGATGTACCTAAAATAAATGCTACCATCCATATGCTTTTTCTTATCTTCACATCGGCATAGGCGGCATAAAGCACCGACATGGCTCCTACCACATGGAGCGATGGGAATACATTTGTATTCGTATCCGCCGCATAAAGATGGGCCATAAGCTCAGTCAGCAGATTGTCCCGTTCAAAGCTGGCAGGCCTCAGGTTCTGACATGAGGGAAATACTACAAATATGATAAGTCCCAAGGTGAATGCTATCATTATGAAAAGCATCATTTTCTTGTAGGCCTCTATGTTGTAAAGCAGAGTATATATGAACATTCCTATCATATATCCGTACCACAGCACATAGGGTATTACAAAGCCTTCCATAAAGGGAATAGCGTCATCCAGCCAAACATATATTTCATAGAAGCTGTCAAATATAGGCAGCTTTTCCAGCGTGTAAAAAAACGCAAAAAATACAGGCCAAAATATCAGCAGCAATATGTGCTTAAAATCCTTGGTATGTATGTTATTCCAGCGTAGCTTTCGGTAATCTACCGACATGCCGCTGCCTCTCTTCTTGTCCTTCAAAGCTCTGTCTCCTATCTGCTACCCCTGATATTTTTTAGGATTCTCCCTAAAAAACTTCCCCTTTTTGGTGCCGCCACCCCGTCTTCTTCTTTAAAAAGCAGTCTTCTTATGGCATAGCACACCCCCTCTTCATCATTGGAAAGGGTTATAAAATCCGCTAATTCCTTTATTTCTTCCACTCCATTGGCCATGGCTACGCCAAAACCGGCATCCCTGAGCATGGTGCAGTCATTTGGGCTGTCACCGAAGGCCATGACATTTTCCATAGAGATACCCTTTTCACGGCAAAGGTGCGCCAAGGCCGTAGCCTTGCTGGTAGTGGCACCGCCTATCTCTATGTTGTTATGCTGTGAGCTGGTTACGGTAATTCCCTGGAATTCTCCGAAACGCTCCCACATCCTGTGTCTGTCTTCCTGAAATTCAAAGTGAATATTTATATTTTCGATTCTTTCGCTGTTTTCCCGCCAAAATTCATATATATCCGGCACAGGCCTACGGGTTCTCAAAACATATTTTGCGCTCATAAAGGTAGAACCCTTTTCGGCCAACTCATCGTAAAGCCTCTGGTCAACGAAGGCGGCTCCCTCCGTAAAAACCTCCACGGGAAAAGGACTTTTCTCCATGAGAGCACATATGGGTAAAATCGCCTCTCTGTCCACATAATTGGAATAGAGAAATCGGCCTTTCAAATCAACGATATGGGCCCCGTTGGATATAATTATATGCTTTAATCCGATAATGTTCAACACCTTTTCCGGTAATGCCACATAGGGTCTTCCCGTAGCTATAACCACTTCAAAGCCTCTGTTTATGGCCTCTTCCAAGGTTTCTCGGGTGCGCCTGGTAAGCCCCTCCCTGGTAAGGGTGGTTCCGTCTAAATCCAAGGCTATGAGCTTTATTTGGTCCAAACTTTTCATCATACGCTCCTCGCCCTATTTAAGGCAGTCCAAAAACTCCTCGTTATACTTTCTTACCTGCTTCATGGTGGCTGAACCCTCATGTCCCGGATAAATGGTGTACTCATTTGACCACTTGTCTATGACATTCCTGCAGGATTTTACCATGTCCTCCGGAGAGCCGTCTTCCAAATCAGTCCTTCCCAGATCCGTGTCAAATATGGTGTCCCCTGTGAACACCACCTTGCTTTTCTCCGACAGAATACATATTGAGCCTGCCGTATGTCCGGGAGTATGGAAAATCTTCAGCTCCTCATCCTCCAGATATATGGAGTCTCCGTCCTTAAGGCTTATGTCAGTCTTTTCCTTCAGCATATATGAATCTATTTCGTGCATGATTACGGGCAGGTCAAAATGACGGCGTATTTTCCCCACTGCACCTACATGGTCGTAATGATGGTGAGTGAGTATGATACCCTCAGGCTTCAGTTGATTTTCTTCAATAAATTCTATAAATCGGTTGCCTTCATAGCCCGGGTCTATGATGTAGCAGCTTCTGCCCTTATCCACATATATTATATATCCGTTTTCTTCAAGGCTGCCCCCTGAAATTCGTTTAATTTTCATAATCTTCCAGTCTCCGTACTTATAATTACTTATTATTTTACAACATTTATTCTTCTCTTGCAAATTATATCTTTCTGATATAGAATTATAAAATACATTAGTTAAAGAGGTGTCATATGAAGATTGCAATAGTAGGTGCCGGAAAGCTGGGATTTAAGGTGTTGACCGCCCTGGCCAGCGGAGACCACTCCATAATAGTTATCGATACGAACGAATCTGTTCTGAGGAAAATATCCCAGAATTATGACGTTATGACGGTTTCGGGAAACGGAAAGAAAATCAGCCTTTTGAAGGAGCATCAGATCGGCTCCTATGATTTCCTTATTGCCTGCACCGACAGCGATGAAACCAATATAGTCATAGCTTCTTTTGCTAAAAAGCTGGGCTGTGCCAAGGTTATCGCCCGTGTTCGTGACCCGGAGCACATGAATCAGATTGACTTCATAAAGGAAAATATGGGTATAGACCACATAGTAAACCCGGACCTTTCTATAACCAATGAAATATATAAATATCTGGTGGAAAAATATACCCTGACTAACGGTATTTTCTCCAGTGGAAAGGTTTCCATGGTTCAGTTTAAGGTCAACAAGATGAAAAAGCTCATCGGCCTTTCCATGGTGGAGGTAAACAAGGTTCTGCCTAAAATGCTGGTAGTAGCCATATCCCGAAACGGCAAGATAATCATCCCCCACGGAAAGAATATCATAGAAGACCAAGACACCATATATCTCATAGGGGAAAAGAGCGAAATCGTACAGCTTCATTCCAAGGTTCACGAGCGAGGTAAATATACAGACCTGCAAAAGGTTATGATAATAGGCGGAGGAAAAACCGGCTTCTACTTGGCAAAGAAATTGGCCGAATTCGGCATATCCGTCAAAATAGTAGAGCGAAACAAGGACAGGTGCTATTACCTTTCCACCCAGCTTGACGATGTTATGATCCTCCACGGAGATGCCACAGACAGCGGTCTTCTGGAAGAGGAAAATTTGGACGAGATGGATGCCTTTGTTACGGCCACCGGCTTCGATGAGGAAAATCTGCTCCTCGCTTTAATGGCCAAGCAGAAAGGTATAGAGGATGTAATATCCAAGGTGAGCCGTCAAAGCTACAAAACTCTCATAGAGCGTATGGGTATAGACATGGCCTTGAATCCTCTTGATATTGTAGCCAGCACTATTCTCAGATATGTACAGGGTTCCAAAAAAATTATTTCTTCCCTGCTCATTCAGGGCCAGGCAGAGATAATGGAGATTATCGCCACCGATGATATGACCCTTTCCAATGTGCCTCTTAAGGACATTGAGCTTCCCGACGGCGTTCTCATAGCTGCTATTCACCGTGGAAATTCGGTCATCATTCCCAACGGAGATACTCGTATCCTTCAGAATGATAGGGTTACCATCTTCTGCCTCCTGTCGGATATAGGAGAGCTGGAAAAGTTTTTCCTGCGTAAGCATCGTGGCTATAAGCTGTGGTCTGCCGCAGAATCCAAGAGACTTCTGTAATGGATATATTCCGTAAAAATATAGATACCCTTCTGTGGGGAAAGGATTTGCAATGCTAGGTAAGGTTAGAGATGTGGCCAGGATGCAGGGAGTGCTCATGTTGGTTTTGGCTGCTTCCATGTCTGTCCCCTTCCTTTTAGCTCTTTATTATAATGAATCGGCCTCTGCCAAAGCCTTTGGCGGGGTCATGATTTTTTGTGTAATTTTCGGTATATTGCTCCGTGTGACCTTAAAGCACTCGGATATTATATTTAAATCTCGAGACGGATTTTTGGTAGTTACCATAACCTGGGTGTTTTGCTCACTTATAAGTGCTTTACCCTTCGTGATTTCCGGTGCCATTCCCAGCATTACAGATGCTGTTTTCGAGTCCTGCTCCGGCTTTTCCACCACGGGAGCCACCATACTCACCGATGTGGAAATCTTACCCAAATCCATATTGTTCTGGCGTTCCTTTACCCACTGGCTGGGCGGCATGGGTCTCCTGGTCTTTGTTATGGCACTATTGCCTGCCTGGGGCGTCAGCGGTCAAGTGGTTGCCTATGCGGAAACCCCCGGCCCTACCAAGGATAAGCTGACGGCTCACTTTACAGATACGGCCCGAGTTTTATATAAAATCTATCTGGGCATGTCCGCTGCAGAAGCCCTTTTACTCAGAATAGGCGGAATGAACTGGTTTGATTCCCTCATTCACACCTTCGGCTCCATGGGAACAGGAGGCTTTTCCAACTACAACAACAGCGTTGCACATTTTCAAAGTCCCTTCATTCATGTGGTCATAATCGTTTTTATGATTTTAGCCGGTATGAACTTTAACCTTTACTTCCTTACGGGGAGGCATGGTCTCTTAAGCATATTTAAGGATGAGGAAGCGAAATTCTATCTGAAGCTCATAGGCCTTTTCTCACTGCTCATATTTGCGGTAAACTGGTTCTATGCAGGTTTTGAACGCATAGGAGAGATTTTCCTCAATGCTCTTTTCCAAGTTTCCACCATAATTACCACCACAGGTTTCGGTACAGATAATTACGATGCCTGGCCCACTTTTTCCAAGATGCTCATACTCCTTCTCTTTTTCGTTGGAGGCTGTGCCTCTTCTACAGGAGGAGGCGTCAAGTGTGTCCGCGTGCTGGTATGTCTGAAGATGATAAAACGCAGCCTTTCTCTCAGGCTTCATCCCAAAAGGATTGCCAAGCTTTCCTTTAACGGAAGCGAAATGGGAAACGAAACTGTAATAAAGATAACAAATTTTGTCTTCACATATATAATAGTGCTGGTGGCGGGAACTCTGCTCTTGTCCATAAACAATTTCGACTTTCTCACCTGTTTCTCCGCAGCAGCATCCTGTTTGGGCAATGTTGGCCCCGGCTTTAATATGGTGGGCCCCACGACCAACTATGCTCTCCTGTCGGATTTTTCAAAATGGGTCTGCTCATTTTTGATGATTACAGGAAGATTGGAGCTGTTTACTGTTTTAACTCTGTTCTCCAGGTATTATTGGAATTCCAACAGAGCAAAATAAATATTTCAAGAGGTTTACGATGCACATGAATTTAAGGATTTTCATGAAAATATTGGGGATACTAACCTTGATTGAGGGCATTGCCATGTCCCCTTCTTTTGTGTGCGCTCTTGTCTATGAAGAATGGCATGTTGCCTCTCCCTTCCTGATTGTAGGTATGCTGTGTGTATGTATCGGATACGTTATCTTCACTCAAGTTCGTACCCATCAAATTCAGCTTAAGCTTCATGAAGGGTTTTTAATAGCCTGCCTCAGCTGGATATATTGTTCCCTTATAGGTGCTCTCCCCTTCATATTCTCCGGCATAGGATATTCTGTCATAGGCTCTGTCTTTGAATCGGTAGCCGGCTTTACTACAACGGGCTGCTCCGTATTTTTCCCGGAAAAGATGCCGAAAGCTTTGCTCCTTTGGCGTTCTACGGAAAACTGGCTCGGCGGAATGGGTATCCTTGTTCTAATCATGTCGGTTTTCCCCGCTTTAGGAATAGCCGGTCAATCCATCGCTGCTGCCGAAACCACAGGTCCCTCCTTTGAAAAGCTTGGGGGACGATTCTCAGATACGGGAAAGGTTTTATATATCATCTATACGGCTTTCACCGTAACGGAGTTCATTCTTTTGGCCTTAGGACCTTTGAACATCTTCGATGCACTAATCAATACACTTAGCAGCATAAGCACTGCCGGTCTGGTGGTAGTGCCGGAAAACAGTGTGGCTTTCCAGGGCTCTTATACGAGAGGGGTAATCATGGTGTTCACCCTGCTTTCCTCCATCAACTATTCCCTCTATTTCTTTTTACTGAAAAAAAGATGGGGACTGTTCTTCAAAAACTATGAGGTTAAGGCCTTCTTTAAGATTATAGCCTTTGCGACTGTCTCGATAGGGCTTTCCCTGAAGCTGAGCGGATACTATACGGATATTTTCAAAGCCTTGAGAGACAGCCTTTTCCAGGTCATATCCTTTATATCCACCTCCGGATATTTCGTCACGGACTACACCAAATGGCCTTCCTTTGCCGTCATCGTGCTCTTTGCCATGCTGTTTGTTGGTGGCTGTACCATGTCCACCTCCGGCTCCCTTAAGGTAATCAGAGTTGCCGTGCTTTTCAAGCTGATAAGAAGAGGGCTCTTTAAACAGATTCATCCCAACTCGGTTAAGGCGGTGGTTCTGGACGGTGAGGCCGTATCAGCCCATAAGGTTTCTGCCATAGTTTCCCACGTTCTCCTCTATCTTGTAGTATTTTGGGGAGGCTGCCTGCTTCTGGGCTTGAATAACCTGGATATGGAAACTACCATAACCTCTTCCCTGGCCCTTTTCACCAATACGGGCATGGCCCTGGGGCAACCGGGAGCTTCCGGATACTTCGGCATGTTTAACGGCTTCTCCCAATTCATTTTAGCCCTTCTCATGATAGCCGGACGGTTGGAAATCTATGCCCTGGCTCTGCTCTTCACAGGAGAGTTTTGGAAAAAGGATAAAATCAAAAAACACACCTTTTAGAGGTAGCCGTGACAGCGGCCGCGAAAGGTGTGTTTTTCATTCTATTCCAATATTTTAAAGTCTATCTGCCCTTCCGAGGGTTTCGCATCCAGGACGCGGATTCTTACCTTTTCACCTAAAATATAACTCCTTCTAAGGTACTTCATAGAGGCCATTCCCTCTACAGTGTTGGGAAGCTCCACATATACGCCGAAGTCCGTAATTCCGTTGACGATTCCGTCGAATTCCTCACCTATATGGTCCATCATATACTGAGTCTTTTTCAGCTTCTGCACATCACGTTCCAGCTCTTGGGCCTGTCTCTCCGTCTTTGATGACAGGTCTGCGGCCAAGACGCAATCCGCCTTGTACTTGTCGGCTTTCTTTCCCTTAACATTTCCGTGAAGATACTCCTTTATAATACGGTGTATCATCAAGTCAGGATAACGCCTTATGGGAGAGGTGAAATGGCAGTAGTACTTGAATGCCAATCCGAAGTGGCCGTCACAGCTCTCGCTGTAATAGGCCTTTTTCATAGTTCTCAGCATCACTCTGTTGACTATGCCCTCATAAGGCTTTCCCTCCAGTTCAGTTATTATATCCGCCAAGGTTTTGGGGAAAATATTATCCACACTCCCCTTAAGCCTTATATTGAAGTTTTTAAGATATTCCTTAAGCTCCTCCATCTTTTCCGAATCCGGCTTTTCATGAACCCTGTATATGAAGGGGGCTTCCATCCAGAAAAATTGTTCCGCCACGGTTTCATTGGCTATGAGCATGAATTCTTCGATGAGCCTGTTGGCGGTCCTTCGCTCCACAAGCCTGATATCTATGGGCTTTTCTTCGCTGTCCAGCAAAATCTCCGCCTCATCTATGTCAAAATCCAGACTTCCGTTTCTTTTTCTCTTATGCCTCAGAATAAGTGCCAGATGACCCATCATCTCTATATCTTCATAGACATCCTCATACTTTTTTGTTAGGGCCTTCCAATCCCCCGTCTTTTCCAAAATGTCGGAAACGTCATCATATACCATTCTATGCTTGGAATTTATAACCGTTTCTTCAATACTTTGATTTACCACCGTCCCCGAATGGTCGATTTCCATTATACAGGACAGGGTCAGGCGGTCTTCCCCCGGATTCAGGCTGCACACGCCGTTGGACAAAACCTTGGGGAGCATGGGTATTACCCTGTTCAGCAAATATACGCTGGTGCCTCTTTTAAGGGCCTCTTTATCTATATACCCGTCCTCTGCCACATAATGGCTTACATCGGCAATATGAACCCCTAACAGGAAATTCCCGTTTTCCAGGGTACTGATGGAAACACCGTCATCCAAATCCTTGGCTGTGGGGCCGTCTATGGTTATGATGTTCCAATCTCTGAGGTCTTTCCTCTTTTTGATGAGACTGTCTGAAATCGGTTCCTTAGATCTTGCCTTAGCCTCTGCATTTACTCTGGAAGGAAAGGTTTCAAACAGGCCTGCGCTCCTTATCATGCTCAGAACATCGCTGCCCACCTGTCCCTTCTTTGCCACTATCTCATGGATTTTGCCTTCGGCACTATGGGCTCTGTCAGGGTATTTTGTTATCTTAACTACTACCTTGTCTCCGTTTTCCGCTTTTCCGAAAAACTCCTTCTTTATGAAAATATCTTCACTGCATTTCCTGTTGTCAGGAACCACAAATCCATAGCGGCGATTCTTTTGGAAGGTTCCCACCACCTCCGTAGTATTCCGCTCTAAGATTTTAGTTACGATGGCTTCCTTTGATTTTTCCCATAAATAGTAAGGCAGTAAATCCACCTCTACCAAATCGCCGTTCATGGCACCGCCCATGTTTACGGAGGCAATGAAAATATCACCACCCTCTTCCTGCTTTATAAAGCCGAAACCACGAGAGTGTTTTTCCATAATACCTGTAATCTTTTCAAATTTAGTTTTACCCTTTTTCATTCTTACGCCTCTTTCCGATTGGGTGCCTGTTTCAATATTGAAAAAGAGAGTCAGCGAACCGACCCTCTCGTCCTATTCATAATTTTTATTCTTCAACTGTCTCAGTTGCGTCTTCAACGTCCTCATCAACATCATCGAAAGCATCGTCGTTTTCGGGAGCTTCCATGGTCTGTCTGATGGATAAGCTGATTCTCTTCTTTTCGGTGTCAATGTCCAGAACCTTAGCGGATACAGTCTGACCGATAGTCAATTCGGATCCGATATTGTCGATTCTCTTATGAGCCACCTCGGAAATGTGAACTAATCCGTCCAAACCGGGTTCCAGCTCTAAGAAAGCACCGTATTCTTTAATCTGAACTACTGTACCTGTAACGATTTCACCGATGTGATACTTGTCCTCGATAACTGACCAAGGCTCAGGCGTAGTTTGCTTAAGACCTAAGGAAATCTTTCCCTTTTCTGCATTCATAGCAAGGATCTTAACATTTACAACATCGCCTATCTTCAGTACTTCCTGAGGGTGTTTTAATTTACCCCAAGAAATTTCGGATATGTGCAGCAATCCGTCTACACCGTCTAAATCGATGAATGCACCGTATTCGGTAAATCTCATTACCTTACCGGGCACTATATCATCCACATTGAGGCGTTCCCAAGCAGCTTCAACTCTTGCCTGCTTTTCTTCGGCAATGATAGCTCTGTGGGAGAATACCACTCTGTTTCTCTTCTGGTCAACTCTGGACACTCTTACAGTCAGTTCCTGACCGATGAATTCATCAGCGCTTTCCACATATCTGTCTGAAAGCTGGGATAAAGGAATGAAGCCTGTAACTTCCTTGTATGCAGCGATAACTCCGCCGTTTACAGGTCTGAGAACCTTTACTGTAAGTATAGTGTTGTTCTCAAGAGCTTCAAGGATTTCTCCCCAATGTGCGTTTACTTCTAACTTCTTCTTTGAAAGTGTAATAACACCATCTCCGTCATCAGTCTTTACAACCTTTGCTTGGATTTCATCGCCAACCTTGAATAAATCTGTCAGCTTCTGGTTTTCCTCCAATGTTACTTCTTCCTTCGGAATAACTCCGTCTTTTTTGCAACCCATGTTAACTATGACTTCTTTTTCAGTAACTTGGTGTACCGTTCCGTTAACAATTTCGTGTAATTTAGGTAATCTTAAGGACTGTTCGATTTCGTCCATAAAATCTTCCATTTTCATTTCAGTGTTGTTTTCACTCATGGTAGCAATAACCTCCTTAATTATGCGTTCGGGTGTCGAAGCACCCGCAGCTACACCTATTTTATTACATTTTTCAAGTTGGTGCAACCACAAATCTTCTTTTTTTTCGATGAAATAGGTGTTTTGGCATATTTTTTTTGATATTTCATAGAGTTTTTTACTGTTTGAGCTGTCCTTTCCTCCGATGATGACCATGGCATCACATTTTTCCGCCAGCTCACGGCAGCTTTTTTGTCGTTTGGAGGTGGCACTGCAAATGGTGTTTTTTATCTCGAAGGCTTTCCCGGCATGGGTAAAAATCTTTAGGATCGCTTCCATAAGCTCCAACCTTATGGTGGTTTGACATACGATGAAAATATCTCTCTCCGGCAAAATTCCCAAGGCTTTTTTTGCTTCCTCTTCGGAATTGATGATTATGGCGCTATTTTCGCACCAGCCGTTTACGCCCACCACCTCCGGATGCTCTTTGTCTCCTATTATTACGATTGGCTTGCCTGCATCGTGGGCTTCCTCTACCAGCTTATGTATGGTCTCCACAAAGGGGCAGGTAGCGTCCTCAATGATTAGGCCTTTTTCTTTAGCTCGGATAAAAAACTCCTTGGTTTCTCCATGAGAGCGAACTATGACCACATCTCCCGGAGCACAGTCATCAAGGCTGTTAATTATCTTCGCTCCTCTTTGTTCCAAATCATCGGTTACGGCCTTGTTATGTATAAGAGGACCAAAGGTATATATTTCACCGCCTTCTGCCTCCCTAAGCCGTTCCTCCGTCTTTTCTATGGCACGTTTTACTCCGAAGCAAAATCCGGAATGTTCCGCCAGAATTATTTCTTTCATTATTTTTCCAAGCTTTCCAAATATTTTTTGAAGGAGGCTTCTGAACCGTTGGAAGTAGGCTCATAGTATCTTACGCCCTCCTTGTAGAGATTATCCGGTAAATACTGCTGTTTTACATAGCCTCCGTAGGCATGGGGGTATTTATAGGAATTGCCCCTTCCCAAGGTTTCCGCACCGCTGTAATGACCGTCCATCAGGTGAGCCGGCACATCATCTATTTTTTTGCTTTTAATGTCACCCATGGCCTTGTTAAATGCTTCGTTGGCCGCGTTAGACTTAGGGGCCGAAGCTAAGAGTATTACAGCGTGACTCAGGTTGATAACCGCCTCAGGCAAGCCTATCATAAGGGATGCCTGTACGCAGGAGGTAACTATGGAAATTGCGGAAGGATATGCCATCCCTATATCTTCACTGGCTATGACCATAAGCCTTCTCCCTATCATCTGTATATCCGCCCCTCCGTCTATAAGGCGGGCGAAATAATGGATTGCCGCATCCGGGTCACTGCCCCTTATGGATTTTTGCAAAGCGCTGAGCAGGTTGTATCTGTCCTCTCTCTTGTCATAGAAGCCTACCTTTCTCTGCATGGCCTCCGAAACTATCTTTTTGTCTATAGGCTGACCCTCGGAAAGGTTGTCGATTATAAAGCCTAAGGTGTCTAAAGCAACTCTGGCATCCCCGTTGGCCATTTCAGCCAGAAGCAGCAAAGCCTCTTCATCATAGGGAATTGATAGATTGCCGAAGCCTACCTCCTTGTTTTCCAAGGTTCTCTTTAAAATGCTCAGTATATTTTCCGGCTTAAGTCTCTTAAACTCGTATATGTTTCTTACACGGCTTATGATAGCATTGTTTACTGCAAAATAGGGATTTTCAGTAGTGCTTCCTATGAATTTGATGACCCCGTCCTCCAGAGCCTTAAGAAGAGAGTCCTGTTGCAGCTTATTCCACCTGTGAAACTCATCTATGTATATGTAGGAGGTTCTCTTTTCCAAGCCGTAAAATTTCAGCTTTGCCCCTTCTATAAGTTCCTTCAGCTCCTTGGTGCCCGTAGTGGACGCATTGATTTCAAAGAAATCCCCGTCCATTTCTTTGGCTATTATTCTGGCCAAGGTGGTTTTTCCCGTACCCGAAGGCCCGAAGAAAATGGCGGAATCGAAGGATTTATTCTTAATGGAATTGTAAAACAAGGAACCTTCGTACATGAAGTGCTCCTGGCCCACGAAATCCTCAGCCCTGTCAGGCCTCATCCTTGTAGATAAAGGTATCAAATTATCCGCCTCCTCTCGATTTTCAGCATACACAGATTATATCATAGACTAAAGCTTTATGGCATGTTTTTTTAAGGGCAAATGTGGCACTTATAACCCCAGCTCTACTTTCAAAGCATTTTGCAGAAGTTGAGAAAAATTAATGCCCTTTGCTACTGCCTCTTCATTCAGCCAGGAAGGGATGCTCAAGGTCTTTTTAACCGCCTTCCGCCCATGTTTTCTCCGGTAAGCAAGCATATCAAATTCAATTAGCACCGGAAAGGAATTTTGCTCATAATTTATTTTAGTGATGTCTGTCGGAGTAGGTGCCTCATTTTCTTCAAGATATTCTTCTAAGGATAATCCCAGTGCATCTATTGCCATTTCATAAGTTTCTTCTACTGTCCCCCCTTGTGTAAAGCTTTCGGGAAAATCCGGAAAAGAAACCCAAAAACCACCCTCATCTTCCCTATGAAATACAGCGGTATAAAAGTATTTATTCTTCATTTTTCTCCTCCTTGGACTTCATTCTCTTCTCCTTATATATTAACACGTATTATTACGTATTTCAACTAAAAAAATAATACATGCCTAATGCTAAAGGCAGCCCTAAGGCTGCCCCTATACCTATCATACTATGTCCAGCATATATATTTCCCGCTTCAGCTCTTCTATATACATCTTCAGCTTTTCCGGGGTGTAGCTCCCCCGCTCCATATACTCACAAAGCCTCTCCAGATAGCTTCTGCCGTTTTCCGTAGTAATTTTTCTCATTTGATGGATAAGAGTGTTCAGAGGATTCCTTTCCTCCTCACCTTTTTTTCTCGGAATATAGGCCAGCTTCATATAGTCTTTCGTCTTTTTCTTATCTTCGGAAATATATATGCAATCCAAACTCAGTAGATATTCTCCTGTGACCAGGAAAAAGTTTTTGCAATCTTTTATCATATCCAGGATTTCTTCCAAGGTACCGAGGGTTTCCGCCACAGCCATTTCCCTATAGGATGACAACACCTTGTAGCCTTCCTTGTTATACACAAAAACCGGTTTTCCTTTTTTTCTGTAATTCATAAGACTTGCAGGAAGAATTCTCCTGCAATTACCCGAAAGAATCACATCCTTTACTCGTGGATATGATAAGCTGTCGGAATCAAATCTCACTGCAACAATATTATTCATTTATCAGCCCCCGCAAATCATACATGGTGTATATCCGTTGTTTTTCGCTTCCTCCGCCTCCATTGGGACCTTATACTCTTCTCCGTAATATTCCTGTTTTACATAACGGCAATTTTCTTTATGATATCGCTCTCCATATTTGGGAAATACGATTACCGTGTGGGAGTTACCCCCCTCTTTGAATCGAGCCTCATCCAGAGGCGGCCTTTTCTGTACGGCACCGGTAAACCCTCTGGCCAGCAGATTGAAATCAAAGGAAATTTTACCCATTACACCCAAGGGGTGGGATACGGAAAAATCAGCCCCGGTCTTGATGCCTATCAGGTCATCTACCTCCTTGTGAGAGTACAGATAGTCCACATCCCTTACGACGAAGTTTTTCAGCTTAGGGTTTTCACCCAGCACGGCATTTTCAACTCTCGGTCCGGTCAAAATCCCCAGCTCCACTATTTCGGCTTCCAAAGTCATGGCCCTGATTTCTTTAGCGCTGTTAAAGCAAATGCTCTCACATATGGCTATAATGTTGATGATGAGGGCAAGGCTTATTACCGCTATGATGAAAATCGGCAGAGTAAGGGCTGCTTCTACAGTGTAGCTTCCATTTTTGCCAAGCTTTCTAATATTCCTCTTCAAAGCTGTGTTCCTTTCCGTTTACAACCAGTGTATACTTTAAACCCGTATAGTATTCCGAAATTAAAAAGGAATCGTAATATAGGAATTTCATATTTATTTGTATAAGATCCATTATCCTAAGCAACTTTATTTTTTCCGGCAGTGCAGCAGTCAATATCTTCAGATACCCATCATATTCTATACCTTCAATGCTTTGTGGTTTTATATATTTTCCGCCTTTTTTCTCCTTTTCCTCATCTCCATCGGACTCTCCATCTTCGGGATACATGTCCGATAAAATATTCTCCAAGGTTATGGCCCAGTTTTCATCCTTTTTTACCAAAGGAACTGTCTTTTCGTCATAGAGTATTTTCAAGTCATTGACGGCCTCCAATAAAGCCCAGGTTTCCATTATGAGAGCCTGTGTTACCAAGGCCGGAGGCCCTGGAGTTATAACCTCTGCCGCCGCCATGGCAGCATCCCTTTTTTCCTCCGAGGAATATAGATAAGCCAGGTTCAGCCCGTTTCTTATGAGCAGCAATTTCCTATATACGCTTTTCCTTGCCTTTTCATCATCCGGCTTACCGCTTAATATGTACTCTATTTCATTTTGAAAATATGTTTTCCCTAAATCTCTGTCATTTATATAGTCCTTAAAATAAACGAAAATATATAGATTTTCCGCAGCACCCGATACCATCCCGTCAAGGGATGCACCTCCTGCTATGCCGTCAATAATTGAAGTTATGCCAATTCCTCCACCCTCTCCTTTGGACGGAAGGCCTGCCTTTATCCATCCACTGGTTATATATCTGTTTCCGGCTATCGGGGAACCGGCTTGGCCGCTCCCATCTTCATTGCCGGCTAAGGCTCCGGGTTCTTCCACGGCTTTAGGCTTTGAGCCGGTAACAACCGCTTCTTTGATTTGCTTTTTCAGGTTTTTGTCATCTATAAGGCGAAAGGCCTCTAAAGAACTCTTTTCAATGCTTGCTTCTATGTACTTCTTATCCTTGTAGGTATAATCAGCATAGTACTTCAACTTATCTTCTACTATGGATAAGCTCCCATAGTAGGCGAAAAGTCCGTATCTGTCCTTTAGATTTATGTCATACTCCGCCAAAATGCTTTTTCCCCAAAGTCTCACAAAATCTTCAGCTGTGCTGTCGATGGCCTTTTTCCCCGAGGCCATTATTGCTGCTGTCAGCAAAATCAGTATGGCCGAAAACACCATGGTAATGAAGACCGTATAGGAACCTCTTTTATTATTCCAGCCCATTTACAATCCTATCCTTTGCCCTGATGGCCAAGGTTTCTCCCGGCTTATATATTTCAACTCGCCTTTCCTCATGGTCTAAGGCCTGATTTTGCAAGTCCTTAAACAAGTTTACAGTAAATACAATAAGGACAACCACAAGAATTATAGTCATAGGCATGGTAAAGGTGGCTTCAATAAACTTCATATCAGAATGTGGATGAGTTTAAAGAGCTGAATGTATTATTGACAAATTGCTGAATTTGAGTTCTGAATATGAGCCCTATGGCTACAGCTATAGCAATTAAGATGGCTACCTGCACCATTTCCATTCCTCTCTTATTTTTTAAAATCTTTTTCATAACCTACCTCCTTTTTTATATTATATCTGCATCATTGCAGGGGCTGATGTAACTATTATCAATGTCAGAAGTAAAATCCCCAACGGGAAGCTCATCTTGCTTTCCCCCAGCCTGATTTTTTCCAACACCAGCTGTTTTCTGTCTTTCCAAAGAGCCATGCTCTGTTCTTCCAAAAACACCCTCAAATCCGTACCTCTGTTTTGGTTTTCTATGAGGATGCTTCCTATTCGTGAAAGCTCCTTTACATCAGAGCTTTTGCCGAATTCGTAAAAGCCTTTTACGGGGCTTTCACCCATATTCTTGGCCTTTTTCACTACCTTTATCACCTCCTGTACAAAGTAGTTTTGTTCTTTTTCGGGCAGCCTTTCATAGACGTCGCCTATGCGATTCAAGGCAATTCCCAAGGGTACACCGCTGTTTACCAGCAGCAACAGTTGATTTATAAACTCAGGCAGGGTAAGTAAAATATCCCACCTGTTTTTTTCTCTCTTCTTTTTAATATCAGCTTTCAATTCTGTTTATCCTCTCTATCATAGTCATGGCTACACCCATGAGGCCTAAGGAAAATGTCATTATGAACCTTCCCGCTCCCGTAGTATACATAGGCGCCATATAGGCCGGTGAAAGCAGCTTAAGCAGCAATATTACGGCGAAGGGTGCAACCCCTACGATACGGCCTTCAAACATCTTCTGTGCCATCAAGGTTTTCAGTTCTCGCTCCAGGTTTATTTTCTCTCCTATTATGGAGGTTGCTCTCTCTATGGATAAGGGTAGGTTACCTCCGCTGCTCCTTGTATTTTCATAAACTGCAGTAAAATCCCTTATATCTCCCAGGCCGCTTCTTTCCGCAAAATCCCGAAGAACCTCTATATCCTTTTCGTTGCTGCCCCTTATACGGTTGACCATATATTTCAGTTCCAACATTATGTAGTCCTTTTCAGAATAGGTGGTCTTCCAGAATTCTAAGGACTCTTCAAGAGCCTGTGTCATATTTCGTCCCGACGTAACTGCTGATGATATGGAATAGAGCATATCTCTGAATTGAACCAATAGCTTGGATCTGTTTCTCGCCCCCACCGTTTCCTTGTATATTCTGATTATATAGAAGCCGGACAGGCAGAGTATGAGACCGGCAATGAGGCTATCGTAAAAGATAAAGCCTGTTGCCAGTGAAAATACGGCTGTAGTAAATATGAATTGTACTTTTTCCTTAGAGGATAAACCCAAGTTCCTGTAATCTATAGGCATATTCTTCTCCCTTCAAAATAATTCTTTTGGAATTGAGCAGGCTGTCCCCCATCCTTCTCAGTTCCATATTTCCGTCCAGGCCCATAAGCTTGTTCAGTTGAAATTCTCCCTTTTCATAACGCAAAAGCTCATATATCTCCACTACTCTCCTTTCGCCTTTACCTATTTTTTCAAGATGTACCATGATATCTATCCCCTCGGCTATCTGGCCACGTATGGCGTCTATATCGAGAGGAGCCGCCATCAAATAGAGGGATTCCAGCCTTCTCAGCATGCCCTTGACTGAGTTTCCGTGTCCTGTGCTGAGGCTTCCCGAATGGCCCGTATTCATAGCCTGAAGCATATCCATAACCTCAGCCCCTCTCACCTCTCCTACGATTATTCTATCCGGTCTCATTCTCAGACTGCTTTTTATGAGCTGAGACATATTGACGGAGCCGGCACCTCCGGAATTTGCCGTTCTGCATTCCATGTGGACTATATTTTCTATATATGGAAGCTTAAGCTCCATGGAGTCTTCTATGACTATGACCCTTTCATCCTTAGGCACGGCCTCTGCCAATGCGTTTAGGAGAGTAGTCTTTCCCGAAGATGTGCCGCCGCTTACGAAAATATTGTAGCCGCACTCCACCAACAGGGCCAAAAGCCTTGCACCGGACTCCGTAAGGGTTCTATTTTCTACAAGCTTTTTCATACTGATAAAGTCTGTACTGAACTTTCTGATAGTCAGAATGGGGCCGTTGACGGCAACATTTTTATAAACGCCGTTTACACGGGAGCCATTGGGCAGTCTGGCATCCACTATGGGATTCATCTCATTTATTTCTCGGTGAACATCTCCGGCTACATTCATCAAGACCTCTTCCAGCTCCTCAACGGTATCGAAGATACAATCATACTTCTCTATGCGACCCTTTTTCTCTATAAAAATATCCCGTGGACCGTTTACCATGATTTCCGTTATAGCCGGATCCCTTATAAGGGGGTCTAAAATTCCCAGTCTCCTTCTGGTTTTGTAAAACAGGACCTCTATTATGTGCCTTATTTCTTCATAACAAAGGCCTTTGCAAAATTCGTCGGAAAGAACTTCTTCCCGTATATATTCCATAGCTCTGTCATCATCCAGATCCTCCATGCTTCCCAAAGCATATCTGACAGCAGGGAGCTTTCTCCTGATGAATTCATCCTTATCCATTTTCTTCCTCTTCCAGCCATGCCGCCAGTCTTGCTATGCCGGCACCAAAGCTTCTGTCCATGGCTATTTCTATCTTTCCCTCGCTGTTTATGGTGAAGGATTCAGGGCTGTCTTCAATGTAGAATTTGCTTCCTTCATAGAGTCCTCTAACCCTGTTGACTAATATCAAGCTTCCATCTTCATGGACAAGATTTCCTCTGAGATCCAAAGCATTTATAAGGCTTATGCTTTTGGTGTCCTTATCCTTCTCCAAAGCCTCTCTACAGTCGAATATGAGCCTGTCAAAATCACCCTTTTCGGATAAGTACTCCCTTAAAAGCTCTTTTTCGCGGGTTATAGCCATGTACAAGCCCCATTGGTCTCGCAGCATAACCTCTTCCGGCAAAAAGTCCCTTCCCTCTTTAAGGTAGTAATCCAGCTTTACAGGATTTACAGCCACCTCTTCCCGGCCTATATCGTAGCAGGTCAGGTTTTCTTCCCTATCTGTAATATATAGTGGCTTCCTTCCAAATTTTCCTGCCAGGGTTCGCCCCAAGGATAAGGCCAAGGCCGTTACACCTCTGCCGCCTCCCATGCCTATAAAGGTCACGGCTTTTATACCATCCGAGCTTTTCTCCCTTATATGCTTACCGGTCATATTAAAGTATTCTTTTTTTACCCAATTGCACAGTTGGATCAGGGATGGATTCTCTCTTAATACTTTGTCAGTTATGACTATCTCTCGTCCCATAACAAAATCTGTACTGCTGAGTATTGATATGTGGGCTCCGTAGATTTCTCCGGCCAGGGCTGTAGCCACCGCCTCCGCCTCTCTTCTGTTTCTTAATTTTATATTTATTTCCATATTATTACCATATTTTTCCATTTCTTTATGTCATCATACACTGCCTGGTAAAAAATGTCAACAACTATTTCCATTTTCTTCCAACAAAAAACCTCCTTGCCGAAATTGACAAAGAGGTTTTATCTCTTTAATTGTACTTAGAAGCTTCCGCCTCCGCCTCCGTGAATTCTCCCCGAGGATGAAGTATGAGTGGTGGAACCGCCGCCGGAATCATTATCATCAGGCTTGGCCGTTCTGCTTATGGCACTGTATAAATACAGATCCCTGCTTTCTCTTACATTCATGCTTCCAGGTCTTGTATAATCATGCGCATCGGGCTTGCTTCTTACAGTTTTCAGGCTACTCTTTTTAAGGGTGGACGAACCGAAGCCCACTACACCCCCCAAACCTAAAGCTATGGCCAGATTTGTTAACCAGTCGAAAGGATCCCTTATTCCGTCATCGTAGCCTACATCTACCGGTTCCCCCTCTACGGCCTTAGTAACGAAGTCATCGCAAATGTCTCCGTAGGTTTTAAAGGCTTGGTAGTAATCACCGTCCTTCAGATAAGGTGTAATTTTTTCTTTTATATAGTCTATACCGTAATCAGTCAACGCCGTTATTCCGAAGCTATGGGTAGTAATCCAAAATTCTCTGGAGTCCATGTCGATGAGGAGCAAAGCGCCGTCATCATCTTTTCCGTAGCCGAAGCCGTTATAATCGTAATAGTCATCGGCATAGGCCTCTATAGTCTTGCCCTCAAGACCGTTTACCGTCACTACGGACACATCAAATTCCTGTCTGTCGGAGATTTCCTGGAGATAGTCATTTAACATGCCTGCATCTGTGGAGCTTAAAAGAGAGGCATTATCCACGAAATGTACCCCTCCGTTATCGGCAAAGGCCAAGGCCGGAGTGAAGAACACCACGGCACAGAGAACCAACAGGGCTAAACTTCTTTTAATATTTTCCATTCAGCACCTCCTATGACATGAACCACAAAAGGACTGTGGCACCGAATACAACAGCAGCGGTTACCCCACCGTAAAGGAAGGTATTCCTCCAATAGGCAGCCTTATCCAAAGGCAAATTGCCCACCATCTTCCCCGTCTGTCCGTTCATTGCAAAAACATAGCGCTGTCCCTGCCAAGTTGTATTTAAAATCCAAACAGGGTACATGGCATATTTTGCTTTACCATGGGAAAGATTTATGGACGAGCCCTCTACCGACAGAGTTTCATATCCCATGACCGTGTCTGCAAAAGCTTCCGCGGTGCTGGTTCTTATTCTTCTGTTGGCCGCATCTATGCTATCCTCCACGGTCACCGTGTATTTATCTGCCAAATATCCGGAAAGATAGGCAGTTTGGAAATCCACAGCTTGGCTGAAGTCAAAGGGCTCCACCGACTCCATCAAATCGTCGGGCATTGCCAGGGAGCCGTCTACCGGCACATTGTCAAAGGCGATATTTCCGCCACGTATGATTGAATAAAAGCTGGTCTCTACATAATCGTAGTCGCTGTCACTCCATACTCTCGTCGTCGTGCCCTTATACCTTATATGGGCATCCACATCGGCGTCAAAGAGCCAGAAAGGCACATAGAGGCCCTTTATTTCATCTATATGGTTCTCCTCTCTGAAAACCTTGGGCAAGAATTTCTTGCCTTCCAGATGTCTGTAATATGCTTCCTTAGCCGCTTTCTTGTCCAGCTTAAAGGGTATGACAACATCCGGCTTTAAGGCCCCGGAAAAATTACCCTTCATAACTATCGGATTATCGCAGTAGGGGCACTTTGAAGCCGCTGTGCTCTCTTCACAGATAATTTCTCCTCCGCAGGATTGACAATTATAAACCTTCAATCCGTCGGTTTCGCCTTGGGCCCATTCCCCTCCTGCATTGGTTTCCCAGTGCAAATCGTCCTTGCCTTCTTTTTGCAGGTCTGCATCGAAAGAACGCAGGGTTTCTACCTCAAATTCAGTATCACAGTAGGGACACTTCATCATCTGCACAGTACTGTTAAATTCCAAACGCCCTCCACAGGATGGGCATTTGTACTGTAACAAATCAGCCATGTCTACCTCCTATTTTCCCGTAGCTGTTCCGCATTTAGGGCAAAACTTAGCAGTATTTCCTATTTTTTCTCCGCAGTTGGTGCAAAATCCGCTGCCACTCTGTTCAGGCTTCTTGTTTCCGCATTCCTGGCAGAAGTTTCCTGTATTCTTTGCTCCACAGCTGCAGGTCCAACCTTCTCCTCCTGCTACAGGCTGTGTCTGCTGTCCCATGGCGAAAAGGTTCTGTGCATTTGAACCGGAGTTCATAGCCATTCCCATGCCCATAAAGCCGGTCATAGCGCCGCCTTCGTTGGCTGCCGCAGCCTTCATTGCTGCTGCCTGAGCCTCTGTCAGGGTTGCTGCCGCCATAGTAGGATCTCTCAAAATAGCCGCCTTCTGGGCTGTCTTGATAAGCTCTGCATCTTCCTCGGGAAGAGTTACAG
This sequence comes from Anaerovoracaceae bacterium, assembly GCA_041854955.1. Taxonomy (GTDB): domain Bacteria; phylum Bacillota; class Clostridia; order Peptostreptococcales; family Anaerovoracaceae; genus CAMENZ01. The sequence continues at coordinate 27,119 of JBHADF010000033.1, forward strand.
GGTTCATAGCTATGGATACTACCTCCAAGCCTCTCAGTTCACCCCATTTGCTGTCGAGAGCTTCATTTACATAATCGCAAAGCTCTTCCACATGAGCCGGAATAGCGTTGGGTCTCAGCTCAAGAGTTGACAGTCTGGCCATGGCGGGCTGCAATGCAGTCATAAACTCCGCCTTCAGCTGGTCTGCTATCATATCTATGGTGTAGGACTCTGTCACATTTCCTGCCACATTCTTGTAGAAAAGTATGGGGTCAGCCATCTTGTAGGAATATACGCCGGAGCATCTGATGGAAACATCTATATCCAAGCCGATGTTTCTGTCCACAACTCTGAAGGGTATAGGATTGGGAGTTCCGAATTTGTTATCTACCATTTCCTTAGTATTGAAATAGTAAATTCTCTGATCCTTTCCCGTGTCTCCGCCATAGACAAAACGCTTCTTAAAGGTAGCGAAGGTGTCCTTTATGCCCTGCTTTAAATCTCCGCAAAATATGGTAGGCTCAGTGGACGCATCATAGGTATAGTAACCTGCTTCCGCACAGACTTCCACGATTTCTCCCTGGTCTACGATAATGGCACACTGACCGTCGGCTACTAAAAGCCCTGATCCGTTGGTTATGATGTTATCGCTTCCGTACTTGTTTGATGACTTAGGTCCGATTCTCTTTTTTCCCTTTACCATTAAAGTTTCAGAATCCATCGAATCTACTAAAAATAATTCCTTCCATTGATCTGCCAATGTACTTCCTGCCGCTGCCAAAGCAGCCTTAATCAATCCCATATTGGTCTCCTTTCAAATCAGCATTAGACTTTTCTAAATTGTAGCATATTTTATGCTTAAAATATACGATTTTTTTTACAATTTTATCGATAATCTTTCTTTTTGTATTACTGTTTTAGAAAAATTTAAGTTTATCAAACTTTACGCCTTCTTTATAAAACCTTAATCCTTTATTAATCCCCAGGAACAAGTCTTCCAACCAGCATATATCTACCGTTGAACAGCTCATAGGAGCAGGTACACAGGCTTATCAGCTTATCATCGGGGCCCACCTCCACAGAGCTTTTAAAGGTGGAGCGTGACTTTAATTCCTTTACATAAGCATTAAGTTCCCCTTGGTCTTCAAAATTGAACTTTACGAATTCATAGTTGCCGTCTTCCACCGTTCCGGAAATCAGTTCAATTACATATTCACCTTCCGGGGTATAGATTTCCATGGTGGGTACGGCATCATAAAACTCCTGAGATTTATACTCACCTAAGGCGTTAAACATGGCTCCGTCCTGCATATTGTGCCCGTAAATAACCGTATTTTTATCCTTGAAGGCTTTATCGTTGCGATAATCCATAAAAATAGAGCCCATCCTGTTGGTTTCTCCCGTATACAGGTGGTTCAGGTAATAGGTGTTATCTTCTCCCCTGAGCACGGGATAGTCTATAGCGGTGCCCTCAGCTTTAATCCATGCTGCGATTTCCGGATTTTCTTCCCTCAAAAGGGCAAAATCTATCTTGTCGAAGGTGGCCTCCCTGCTTTCTTCTATTTTATTCCTGAGATTATCATAGGTTTTTGCCGCTTTGTTATTTTGCATCATGGTATTTACAACTATAAAAGCTCCTGCTATGAAAATTAAGGCGAACACACCAAAGCCCAACTTAATCCACCAAGGAGATGAATATTTTTTCTTTTTCATCCTGTCCTCCAAAATATATATTGAAAGTTTATCATACAAAATCACCTGTGTCACCTACTTGTATTTCTCAAATTTCTTTATATTTGCAAATCTTTATCAGGCCTCGCCTTCAAGGCCTCTCCCACTTTTATTGATAAAAGGGGTTTTATGCAGAAAAGCTCGGCGGAGAAAATCCGCCGAGCTTCTGTTTGCAAATGTTTTCTATGAAGATATTAATAGTTTTCAGCTCTCAGCTCGAAGTATGCCTGTTCGTGGAGACATACAGGGCAAACCTGAGGTGCTTCCAAGCCTACAACGATGTGTCCGCAGTTTCTGCACTCCCAGATGGAAACGCCGCTCTTCTTGAATACTTCCATGGTTTCAACGTTCTTAAGAAGCTTTCTGTATCTCTCTTCGTGAGTCTTTTCAACAGCAGCTACGGCTCTGAAGCGAACTGCCAGCTCAGGGAAGCCCTCTTCTTCAGCATCCTTAGCCATGTTTTCATACATGTCTGTCCATTCATAGTTTTCGCCTTCGGCAGCTGCCAAAAGGTTTGCAGCTGTATCGCCTAAGCCACCTAATTCCTTGAACCAAAGCTTAGCATGCTCTTTTTCGTTGTCAGCTGTTGCCAAGAACAGAGCCGCAATCTGCTCGTAGCCTGCCTTCTTAGCTACGGAAGCGAAGTAAGTGTACTTGTTTCTTGCCTGAGATTCTCCTGCAAAAGCATCCTGTAAGTTCTTTTCTGTTTTGGTTCCTGCGTATTTGTTTGCCATTTTTCTTTCTCCTTTTTTCTTAATATTATCTTCTACATTTCTCGCATCTGTATCTGATATTTAAATCGTAGGAATCTACCGGAACACCGGTGATTTTTTCCAATTCCTCCTTAAATTCATCGATAAAGACGTCTTTTATATCCCCACAGCAAGTGCATATAAGGTGGGCGTGATCCGATATAGACTTGTCGAACATTTCCGTCTGGCCTACTACGGAAATCTTTCGTATAGAGCCTTCCTCGGTCAGCTTTCCCAAAATCCTATATACGCTGGCAAGGGATATCTTTATTCCTCTTTCCTTGCAAAGCAAAAAAACTTCCTCAGCCGTCATGTGCCTATGGGACTGATTTATAATCTGTAACAATTCTGTGCTTAATTTGCTCAAATCGCCCTTCCTCCGCCTTGCTTAAAATAAGAATAATTCTTATTTTTAATATATACCTTTTTTGTGTTTGTGTCAAGGCAAAGAGCGTAATTATTTTAGCATATTTTAGCAAGTTTTATTTTAAAGGCAGCAAGAATCTTTCCAGGGCAAGCTTTATAGCCTCTAAATCCGTTCCGCCATCCCTGGGGTCTGATGTGACGATAAGATTAATCGGCTGAACAATACCGTTTTGACTGTAGGCCAACGTTTTTTCAAGGTCCCTTTCAGCGTAAGCCCGATCCCAAAGCATCCCCTTATGCTCAATATATACGGGGCCTCCTATCGCAGGGACCACTGTAAAGTCAGGATAGAAAGTAGTTGTTATGGTTTCCCCTTCTATGATGCCATTTTTATAGGAAAGTCTTATTCCCTTCTCGTAGTACCAAGGAATGCCGATTCCATTCAGTATTTCGCCTATGGCAGCTTCCGCTTTGCTTCTCACCATAAGGCCAAAGGTGGTTTTTATCTTGAGATGCTCCCGCATAAAAGGGTTCTCCGATGGAGGAGGGCACCGTGACATTTGATTCCTGTCTTTTTCATTTATATATTGATTCACCCGGTCATCCCGTTTGTATGCCATGGGCAATATACTTTCAACATATTCTTGCGGGCTATCTTTATACCCTTTTACGAACATTTCGCATATATCTATATTGGCTTTTAGAATTTTTTCCATCTCCTCCGAAAACCGCTGTTCTTTAATCCGTAAAATAATACCTGCCGCTCTTTTGTTGAGATATTTCCTCTTTCCTGTTTTGTCTTTCAGTCTATATATGATTTCTCCGGTTTTGCGCTTGTTACATTCCAAGATTCCCGGTAGGCTTATTTTTGCCACTTTAGTGTGCTTTTCCAGTTCTCTGCGGTCAGCATCCATACGTTCTTTAACCAGCTCTATAAGACCCATAACCCGCCCTCCTTTTTTACATATTTTACCATTTTTCATCGAGTGGTTCAAGAGGCTTTCTAATTTTAACTTTATTTTTGTGAGAGGTTGAGTAAAGTTGCGTAAAACTGTGGGGAATCCGGTTGAAAATGCACCTTTCACCACAGTTTTGAGACTTTCAGTGGCGTGTAGCCAGCCGCCGGCTCTTCCAACTGTGGGGAATCTGCCCGAAAGCCCCTCTCTCCCCACAGTTTTGTGTCCCATTTTAGCTTATCAGTCCAGGTGAGCCAGCCGCCCGGCTCTTCCTACTGTGGGGAATCTGCCCAAAGTCGCCCTTCTCCCCACAGTTTTGTGTCCCATTTTAGCTTATCAGTCCAGGTGAGCCAGCCGCCCGGCTCTTCCAACTGTGGGGAATCTGCTCAAAGTCGCCCTTCTCCCCACAGTTTCACCCGACCTGAGGCAAAAGAAAACCCTCGGACGTTTTAAATCATCCGAGGGCGAATACTTTTTCCCTATTCTACATAAGCGATGGCTTCGATTTCAATCAAAACGTCCTTGGGCAGTCTGGCCACCTCCACTGCTGAGCGGGAAGGATAGGGCTCCGCAAAATATGTTCCGTAAATTCCGTTTATCGTTGCAAAGTCTCCCATATCCTTCAGGAAGCATGTGGTCTTGATCACATTATTCATCGAGGTACCGGCGGCCTCCAAAACGGCTTTCAGGTTTTCAAGAACCTGCTTTGTCTGGGCTTCCACCCCGCCTTCCACTATTTCTCCCGTGGCCGGATTTAAAGGGATTTGACCTGATGTGATAACCAGATTACCCAATACATTAGCCTGTGAGTAGGGGCCGATGGCTGCAGGCGCCTTTTCCGTGTTTACAATTTTTCTCATGATTTTTCTCCTTTATATATGATTCATTTACTATAGCTTAATTTTCCTCAGCAAACCTGACGGTTTCCATAGCATCGGCGGCGTACCTGTCAGCACCGATTTCTCCCGCGTAGCTTCTTGTTAAAACAGCGCCTCCCACCACGATTCTGCACCAAGGGGCTCCTTCCTTGAGCAGCTTTATGGTCTCCTCCATGGCCGGCAACGTGGTTGTCATCAATGCACTCAGACCTACTATGGGAATCTTTTCAGACACTACCTTGTCCACTATGACCTGAGGCGGAACATCCTTTCCTAAGTCAGTTACGTCGAAGCCGTAATTTTCCAGCAAAAGCTTCACTATATTTTTTCCTATGTCGTGGACGTCTCCATGAACTGTTGCCACTACAACCTTTGGCTTATCCCCTTTGCCGTCGGATTTGGCCGGCATATAAGCTTTTATAACCTCAAAGGCGCTCTTTGCCGCCTCTGCGCTCATCAAAAGCTGGGGCAGAAACACGGTTTTCTCTTCAAAGCCTTTTCCCACTATATCCAAGGCCGGGATAATATCTCTGTGGACGATTCCCATAGGTTCCGCCTCTTTAATCAGCTCAGCCGTTATTTCAGAGGCCTCCTCTTTCAGTCCTTTTACTATGGCTCGTTGAAGTCGGGATTCACCTTCTTCGCCGGATTTCCTGACGGCGGGCTTATGCTCGCCCTGAACACCCATAGAAGACGCGGAGCCTTTGCCCTCACCGCTACACATACCTGCCGCACTCACCGCCGAAGGGGCCTCTTCATCAGCCCAGGCCTTTGCCTTCTCCACATAGCTTTCGCAGTTTTCATCCATGCCCCGAAGTGCCTTAAAGCCATAATAGGCCTTCATCATATCCTTCGCTCCCGGATTCATGATGGCGGCGGAAAGGCCTCGCTCCAAAGCCATGGTAAAGAAGGTGCTGTTGACAGCTTCCCTGTAGGGCAAGCCGAAGGAAACGTTGGAAACACCCAAGCTCGTATGGCAGCCAAGCTCTTTCCTGATATGTTCCAAAGCGCTGAGGGTAACTGCCGGCGATTTTTGGTCCGCGCTTACGGTCAGGGCCAAAGTGTCGAAAACCAGCTCCTTCTTATCTATGCCGTATTTTGCCGCAGTCTCTATGATTTTCTCGGCTATAGCAACCCGTCCCTCCACCGTTTCGGGGATTCCATCTTCATCCAAGGTGAGGCAAACCACCAATCCGCCGTACTTCTTCACCAGTGGGAAAATCCCTTCCATAGATTCTTTCTTACCTGTAACCGAATTTATGAGAGCCTTGCCGTTGTAACGTCTCAGGGCAGTTTCCATGGCTTTAAGATTTGCCGTGTCTATCTGTAGCGGCAGATCTACGATGGCCTGAACACGACACACCGCCTCCCGCAAAACATCTGCCTCGTCTATCCCCGGCGTGCCCACATTTATGTCGAGAATATGAGCACCCTCCTCCTGCTGGCTTATGGCTTCGTTGAGCAGCTGGTTAAAATCGCCATTTAAGAGAGAGGCCTTCAAAAGCTTTTTCCCTGTAGGATTTATCCTTTCACCTATGAGCAAAGGCTCTGCACCGAATTTCACACTGTGGGTGTAGGAGGAAAGCCATGTTATGCCTTTTTCTGTCAGCGATGCGGGTTTCGCTCCAGCGATGTTCCTTACCAGCGCCTCTATGTATTTAGGAGTGGTGCCGCAGCAGCCGCCTACTGCTCTCACGCCGGCTTTCACCATGTCTCCCAGAGCCTCTGCAAAATCCGCCGCTTCCACATCGTAGACGGTTTCGCCCTGTACCACCTTTGGAAGGCCCGCATTAGGCTTGACCACCACAGGCACAGAAGCACATTCCAAAAGCTTTTTCACCACCGGCTTCAGCTGTTCAGGTCCAAAGGAGCAGTTGCAGCCTATGGCGTCTGCTCCCATGCCCTCCAGCATGGCCACCATGGCTTCCGGGTCGGCGCCGGTCATCAGCTTTCCATCTTCTCCGTAGGCATTGGTAACTATCACCGGTAAATCGCTGTTTTCCTTTACAGCCAAAAGAGCAGCCTTTGTTTCATAGCTGTCGTTCATAGTTTCCACGGTTATCAGGTCGACGCCGTACTTCACACCCAATCGCACCATTTCGGCGAAGGTCTCAACAGCCTCTTCAAAGTCGAAATCCCCATAGGGCTTCAGCATCTTTCCCGTAGGGCCTATGTCCAGGGCTATGTATTTTTCCTGCTCACCCTCGGAGGTGTCCCTGGCTATGACGGCATTCTCCACGGCAGCTCTGATGATAGCCTCCATTTCCTCAGCGCCGAACTTCAGCCTGTTGGCACCGAAGGTACAGGTGTTTACCACATTGCTGCCGGCTTCAAAGTATTCCCGCTGTATTCTCTGAATCACCTGAGGATGGCTGATGTTCCACCGCTCCGGATGCTCACCGGGAGGGATTCCTTCCTTTTGGAGCAAGGTCCCCATGCCGCCGTCTAAATATACTATATGTTCCTTTAAAAATTCTCTGAAATTCATATTTTCTATCTCTCCCTAAAGCTGCAGTTTCGTCTCATGCAGCCTGCACATTTTCCGCCATCTTCATCCTCCGGACAGTCAGCTTCCTCTGTTATTCCTATTAAGGCCGTAACGGACTTGGCCGGAGTCATCATAAGGCTTTCCGTCAAGCTGAGACCGATTTTCCTCGGGCAGTCCAGCAAGCGAAAAATATCCCTCTGCCTTTCTATGGAAAAACTGCCGTAGCCCGGGCTTATTCTCCTCTTGGCATTGAGCCCTGCCATGGCTGCCATGTGCTTCACATCTTCGTTGAAAGCATCGCATAGGCTCTCTATTCTCTCGCTGCCTATGGCTTCCATTACGAGGCCTCTCACGGGAGAAATCTGGCTGTAGCGGCTTATTAGCCTATCCATAGCGATGCCTATGGTGGCGCCGAAAAGCACGGAGCTTCTCAAATCTTCAAAATAGGAATCGGGAGCATGCTCAAATAGTTTTTCCGTCTCCACATCAGTCAGCTCACAATAGCAAAGCTTATATGTCAGCTTGGGAAGCGCTTCTTTAAGACATTGCTCCACCAGCTCCCTAACCTGCTCATCAGGGTTTCTGTCTCCCATGTACCTATATATTTCCCTGCGATTTACAGGAGGAGCATCATAGGCTTTCGTCAAAATTTCCATAAGGCTCCTACCTTCCTATGATATAGGACAAGTTTTCCTGTATCTTCATTGCCACATCCGGATTATTCATGGAATAGACGTGGACATTCTTTATATCGTTGGCATAGAGGTCTATTATCTGGTCTGTGGCATAGGCTATCCCCGCCTGCTTCATGGCCTTAGGGTCATGGCCGAATTTATCCACCATAGCCTTGAAGCGCTGGGGTATATGACAGCCGGACAGCTTGAGCACCCTCTCTATCTGCTTGGAATTGGTTATGGGCATAATGCCGGGAACCACAGGCACGGTAATGGCCTTTTCCCTTATCTTGTATAGGAAATTATAGAGCAGATTGTTGTCGAAAAACATCTGGGTGGTCAGAAACTCGCAGCCTGCCTCCACCTTCAGTTTCAGATTTTCTATATCCTCCTGTTGGCTCCTGCTCTCGGGATGTACCTCAGGGTAGCAGGCTCCGCCTATGCAAAATTCTCCGTCAGAAGCCCTTAGTTCTCTCACCAAATCAACAGCGTGAGTGTAATCCCAGGACGCCGAGCTTTCCAAGGACATGGTAGGCAGCAAATCTCCTCTCAGAGCCATAACATTTTCTATGCCAAAATCCTTCAGCTCACGGATTTTCTCCTTTACCGCTTCTTTAGAAGATGAAACGCAGGTCAAATGAGCCAAGGTGGAAACGCCGTACTTTTCCTTAATATCCTTTGCTATATCCAAGGTATATTTCCCCGTGCCACCTCCTGCACCGTAGGTTACGCTCATAAAAGCCGGCTTCAGCTTGGCTATTTCCTCCACAGCCTCTTTGACCGTATCGAAGGAGCTGTCCGTCTTAGGCGGGAAAACCTCGAAGGATAGGTTCAGTTTATGTGATTTTAATAATTCGATTATTTTCATGGATTTTCCTCTATCTGTTTTTTCTCTCAGACTATTATATATTTTTTGTCTGAAAATGTCTAATTCAAAATGTATTCCGCCATAACTCCCATTGACTTTTTTGTGCTTATAATTTAAAATTTTTTCATCATTTTATTAATTTTTCATGCATTTTGAGAGAGAATATTCGTATGGAGGTGTATGCTTTGGAAATTTTAATGAAAAATATCGGTAATATTAACAGTGCAATCAACGGTATTGTGTGGGGTCCCTTTATGCTGATCCTTCTGGTCGGCACGGGAATTTTCCTCACTGTCCGCACAGGCTTTCCTCAGATAACCAAGTTCGGTCATGCCATGAAAAATACCTTGGGGAAAATCTTCCACAAGTCAGATGCCGGTGAAGGTGAGGTTACTCCTTTTCAGGCTGTTTCAACTGCTTTGGCCTCTACCGTGGGCACGGGAAATATAGCAGGCGTTACGGGAGCCATCATCTTAGGAGGTCCCGGTGCTGTTTTCTGGATGTGGTTTTCCGCCCTCTTCGGCATGGTCACCAAATTCGCAGAGGTTACCTTAGCTGTAAGATATAGGGAAAGAAATGAAAAAGGTGACTGGGTAGGCGGTCCCATGTACTATATTAAAACTGGTCTGGGAGAAAACTGGAAATGGTTAGGAATCATATTTTCCGTATTAGGTATTTTTGCTTCCTTCGGCATAGGTAATATTGCTCAGGTCCACTCCATAGCTTCATCTGTCAACTCTGTGGCCGCCGCTTTCATCCCTACAGCCCCAGGATACCAAGGCACCATTTCTCTCGTAACAGGAATTGCCGTTTCCATATTTTGCGGGCTCATCCTCATCGGAGGTCTCAAAAGAATAGGTATGGTTGCAGGAAAGATAGTTCCTTTTATGGCGGTTATTTATATACTCAGTGCTCTTACGGTGGTTATCGTAAATATTGATACCATCCCCGGAGTTTTCTCCATGATATTCAAGGGTGCCTTCAATCCTGATGCAGTGGTTGGCGGTGTAGTAGGCATCACCCTCAGAACAGCTATTACAAAAGGTATCGGCAGAGGGGTTTTCTCCAATGAGGCCGGCTTAGGCTCCGCCCCCATAGCCCATGCGGCAACTTCTGAAAAGGATCCTGTCAAGCAAGGACTCTACGGCATCTTCGAGGTTTTCGTCGACACCATCGTCATCTGCACCTTGACATCCTTGGTAGTGCTTTGTTCCGGTGAGGCTACAGGCAATTACGGCAACAAGGATTTAGCCGGAGCTGTAACCACCATACAGGGATTTTCTACCGTGTTTGGTCCCCAGATCGGCTCCCTGCTTTTGACCCTGGGGCTCCTGCTCTTTGCCACTTCAACCATCTTGGGCTGGGCCCTCTACGGCACCAGATGTATAGAATTCCTCTTTGGAACCAAATCCATTCTTCCCTATCAGGTCATATTCTGCCTGATAATAGTGGCCGGTGCTGTTGCGGATTTGACCCTTGTTTGGGACATATCCGACACCTTAAACGGATTGATGGCAATACCTAACCTGGTAGCGGTATTGTTGCTGAGTCCTGTAGTGGTAAAGCTGTCTAAAGAGTATTTTAAGAAGGTCAAGGAAGAGGAGAAGTAGGTTGCTGTTTTGTACGATTCTCCCGGAACCTACGCTTAAGCCGACAAATTAAAAATATTTACAAAATTTCACGGAAAACGACAAAATTCGTCATACACAAAAGTCCCTCTATCTCTTGGATGGAGGGACTTTATTTATTGTTATGTACTATATTTTACTATTTTTCTATAGGGGCCATATAGCTGATTTCAAATTTACCGCTTAAGCCCATAATCTCCTTAACAGCACCCATTTCAGCGCCTAAGAGCTTATCTCCGGCAGTTATTCCCAAGGATGAGAACAAGCTTACTTCATCTGCTGACAGGAAGTCTTCCACAGCACAGTCGGAGCCCAATTTATAGGTCCTCTTCATATCTGCTACAGCCTCCTCAAAGGTGCCTACCTGGTCTATCAGTCCCAGTTCACAGGCCTGCTTTGCCGTATAAATTCTGCCGTCGGCCAGCTTCTTAACCTTACTTACGGGCATGTCTCTACCCTCGGCTACGATTCCGACAAACTGCTCATAAGCTTCGTCTACCAGTGACTGGAAAATAGCTCTCTGTTCCTTAGTCATAGGCTGAGTGTTGGAGCCCATGGCCTTGTTAGCTCCGGAAGTTATAGTCTGAGATTTTATTCCCCACTTTTCCAGAAGGCCGCTTGCATCGTATATGGTGCCTATGGTTACGCCGATGGAGCCGGTCCAACAGTTCCTGTTGGCGAAAATTTTATCGGCAGGAGCGGAGATATAATAGCCTCCCGATGCTGCCATGGACTGCATAGCCGAATACACAGGTCTTCCTGTTACCTCCTGATATTCCTTTATCTTCAAATAAAGCTCGTCGGAAGCATAAACGCTGCCTCCGGGAGTGTTGAGATAGAGAATGATGCCCTTATTATGGCTGTCATCCATCATGCCGTTTATGGACGAAAGAAGGTAATCATGGTTATATGCCGATGAAGTACCGTTTTCACTTATGGTTGTTTCCACATGCAACACGCCTATATAATCGTGGAAAAAGTCTCCCGCCTCTACATCTACTCCCGAGCCGGAAAACAAGCCTCCCCCCAAGGTATTATTCAGCATACTGCCACAGCTTCTTGTGAGCAAAACAAGTCCTCCTATTATGAGAACCAGAATGATTATTCCTTTTATCCAGCCGGGTATGCCTCCCTGTTTAGCAGCAGCAGACCTGCTGTCGTCATAGTAATATCTTACATCTTGGGAAAACTTAACGCTTGTATCATTTATGCGTTCTTTTTCTTTTTCTTCAAAATTATCCAAAATATTGCCTCCTTCGCTTCATATATCTCCGTGTATTATACAAAAAAAAAATTACAGATTCAAGTATAAAAAGGTGTTGACAGTGTACTATCTCGCATGGTACACTTTTGCTTGAGAAGGGGTTCTTAATATAAAGAAAGGGGATTGTTATGTTTCAGTTGGATTTAAAAAGCCGAAAATCCATCTATGAGCAGGTTATTGATCATCTAAAGGAAATGATCATGACCGGCGAGCTTTCCGAAGGCACAAAGCTGCCCTCCGTGAGAGAGCTTTCAAAAACCATAACGGTAAATCCAAACACAGTCCAAAAGGCCTATCGAGAGCTGGAAAGGCAGGGGTATATATACACCACCAACGGCGTGGGGACCTTCGTAGCGGATAAGGGGGAAATATCCGTGGATCCTGCCGAGTTGGAAAAGGTGAAGTTACGACTTTCCGACTCCTTTAAGCAGCTGCTTTACATGGGACTTGATTTTACTGAAGCGCGTGATATAGCTATGGAGCTTATTGACTCGAAGTTTTCGCAGGAGGTAATTAGGAATGATTAAAATCGATAACGTAACGAAGCGGTTCGGTGATCATAAGGCACTTAATCACCTATGCTTATCCGTTCCTAAGGGGTCCATCTATGGGCTTATGGGGTTAAACGGCGCAGGTAAAACTACCATAATCAAGCACCTTGCCGGATTTCTCGTGCCGGACCACGGAGAAATAACAGTAGAGGGCGAAACTGTTTTGGATAATGAGGCTTTAAAGCAACGGTTGTTCATAATACCCGACGAAATTTTCTTCTTCCGAGGATATGACTTAAAAGAAATGGCACGATATTATTCCGATATTTACAAGAATTGGAATCAGGAATTATTCGAAAAGATTTCTGCCGACTTCGAACTTAACTTGCAGAGTAATTTGGGGAAATTCAGCAAGGGAATGAGAAAGCAGGCATCTTTTGCCTTAGCCATGGCCACCATGCCGGACTACCTCATTTTGGACGAGCCCGTGGATGGCCTCGATCCCATCGTTCGCCATAAGCTTTGGCGCTACATTATGGACGAGGTAGCCGACAGGGAAATGACCGTACTCATCTCCTCTCACAATGCCAAGGAAATGGAGGATGTATGTAACTACATCGGTATCCTTTCCAAAGGGGAAATGGCATTCCAGGGGGATTTGCTGGAAATCGGAGACATGACTATCGAAGAGCTTTTTATGGAAAAGTTGGGAGGTTCGGGAAATGAAAAACAGTGATAATAGGATTTTAAAATTCCTATCCCTCTCCCCTGCCCTCATATGGCAGAGCTTTAAATTGAACTGGTATTTACCTTTGCTCATATTTATGGCCTATTTCGTTTCGGGGATCATGCCTATAATGATTTTGCCCAAGGGATCCGAAGGTTTAGGCGTATATGCTCAGGAATGCATCAATATGAGCTATAGCCCTTTTTGGATTATAATGATGTTGGCACCTTTGGTAGCGGCCGTTCTTTCCATGAGCTACTATCACACGCCTGAAAAGGCCTTGGCACTTCACAGCCAGCCCTTTTCCAAATCCAAGCTATACAACAGCCATATTCTATCAGGATGGCTCATGGTCATGATACCTGCTCTGGCAATAGCACTGATTTATGTGGGCGTTATGGGGATGGTACCTCCTTTGGAAAGCGGAGATCCTGCCTGTAGCCTTTTGAATGTTGGCAGCTGGCTTTACAACACCGGCGCCATAATGACCTTCTATTACGGAATCTATGTTTTGGCAGGGTCTCTTGTGGGAAATATTGTGATGCATCTGCTTCTTTCCGGAGTTTTCTTCGGAATATGCCCTCTCGTGGCCTTCCTCATAGACCTTTACTGCAAGGAATTCATCGTAGGCTATGTGATGCCCATGGAATGGATAAAATTCCTTATGAATGATACCAATCCTGTTTCACAGGTGGTGATGAGCAGCTTGGAACATATGAATTTCCATTATTTCCTCATGGCGGGTATCGTGATGCTACTTATGGCCCACTTCATATGTCGCATGGCCAAACTGGAAAAAGTGGGCGATTCCCTGCTCTTCAGATTTACGGAGGAAATTTTAACCATACTCCTTGTATTTGTGGGAATGTCTTTCTTCGGGTTCTTTGTAAGGAGCTTTGTAAGCACCTTGCCCTCTTTCATCATAGGCATACTCATAGGAATGCTGATTACCTTCCTGGTGGTGAAGATTATCATCAGCCGTTCCGTAAAGATTTTCACCAAGCAAAACTTGGCCTCCGTACTGACCTGCATCGTCGCTGCCGGTATATTCTGTGCTTTTACTGTCTTTGACTTAACAGGCATAGGCAAAAAGATTCCTTCTGAGGATGAAATTGATGCGATAAGCGGTCAAAATCTTTCAGCGGCCTTCGAAAACAGCCTTTCCTCCAGCAAACATCTGGATGAAAAGCAGGCAGGAGCTCCTAACATAAAGGATAAGGCATTTATTGCCAAAGCCTTGGAGCTTCAACAATATATATTAGATAATAAACTGTATGAAATTCCCGATAGCGCTGACAATCAAGTACTCATGGGCTGGGGGCTCAACTCCTTCCCCGACACGGTGGTAACGGACCGCATTTCCTTCAGCTATACCTTGAAAAACGGCAAAATATTTAAGCGAGCTTACACCATAATCCTTGATGACAAGATTGTGGAAAAAATCGATGCTCTGCTTTCAAATATAGCCTACAAGGATATCGTAAAGGTATCGGACAGCTTTGAACAATCCATTATCTCCATCAGCCTTTCAGGCCCCGATGTGATAACGGGGGAGGGGTCCAATTACAATGAGGACCAAGGCGCCTACGACACACTGGTTATATCCGACAGAGATCATATCAGAGAGATAGTAGAGGCCTATAACAAGCATCTGTCCTCCTATAGCTACAGAGATGTATACAAAAGCAAGTCTGACCGGGGAACCTATAACTATACCATGGACTTCCGCTTTGAAAATATAGATCAGTACATGTGGATTGATTTTTACAGAGATGACACTTATATGTCGGAATGTCTGAAAAAGTTGGGCTATGAAATCAGGCACTAAAAGTTTTTACGCACACAGTTTCTTAAACCGTACCTAAAAGCCTTGTATTATGCAAGGCTTTTTTATATAATGGTTTTATGAGGTTTTGCGACCTCTATTTATAAGAGATTAAAATAAAGGGGAAAGACAATGAAGGAGCACAATTTAACGAGGAAATTTTTAAAGTCTGTTTTAACGGTCACCATGATTCTGTCACTGATTATGGGTATGACGGCCATTCCCGCCTATGCCAGGCTTGAAGAGGTCAACTATCCTGTAAAGGTGACATCTTTTAAATCTACGGATAATTTAGACAAGGAATACTTAAGAGTCTATGCCAAGGAGAACGGTGTTTTAAAGGTAATTTACCGCACACCCCTTAAGGCGGATGTCTTCTATCTTTCTTTATATAAAGTGGGAACGGAAAGCAGAGATATGAAGCTGGATATTCCCATCCTGCCCATTACCGATACGGCCTCCGACGGGACCCAGACCTACGGCTTTACATATCTTTTCGATACCGCCTCCTATGACATACCTAACGGAAACTACAATCTCTACCTTAAAAGAGGAGGCTTAAACGCGGAGACCGGTGAATTCGAAAACCTTTCCAACGGTATCCTCTATAAAAATATGGAGCTTAGGGTCGCAGACAAAAATGTCCATATTCTTAAATACATGGATGTCATAAACAAGAATCGTGAAATCAGTCAAATCGGAAACCTGTATCCTATGGAAAGATATCTTGACAATACTCTTTCCGATATAACCTTCGTCATGAGAGATCCGGCCACAAAGGTTTATGATACTATGACGGAGAATAAAATATCATATATAAAGACCGTTTCCGACAAGGTCACGGCCGGAGCCGTCAGCGATTATGATAAGCTTTTGAAAATATACGAGTATACTGCGGGCAACTTCTACTATGATACTATTGCCTTCAAGACCCATTCCCTTCAGTATGCCAACCCTTATGACAATATTTACAGCTTTGAAAACCAGACAAGCGGCCCCAATGCCAACATGGGTAAGGTTGCCACCACATGTCAAGGCTATTCCGCCATTTTCCTGGCACTGGCCAGAGCTCAAAGCATCCCTACCCGCTTCATCTACGGACACAGATTAGCCGTTCCTTCCAATGACTGGATTACAGAGTCCAATATCGATGTTTTGGACCATTGGTGGGTTGAGGCCTATGTAAACGGTCGCTGGATTTTCGTAGATCCTACGGTGGGAACTACCAGCAGATATAACAAAAATACGGGAAGCTGGCTATATAGCGGCGTTACAAACTATACTTACTTTGATCCTTCTGAGGACCAGATAGCCACAAGCCATGTTTCCATGAACGTTTACCCCGACTATCGTAAACACGTATACCTGACTAACGAGCACGAATCCGAGTTCATAGGCAAATTCCTTGAACAGCCCGCCGACTCCGATGACGGTCTTTCCTTCTTCGGTGCAGCGACTAACGGTTCGCTTCTTAACCAGGCCTACAATTTTGCAGAGCTTTCCACCTGGGGTAACGGTAAGCGAGTTGACTTCCAGTTGGACGGCAAGGGCAACGTGCAACAAATACGCTGGAACAACTACGGTCTTTCCGGCAAAGCAGATTTTTCCGACTTTACCAAAATGACCCTGTTTTCTGCTCATGGAAACAGCCTGACTTCAGCCAAGTTATCAGGGGACAGCAATCTTTCCAGAGTGTTCCTCATGAACAACAAGCTGGAATCTTTGGATTTAACCGACTGCTTTAAGCTTTCCTATGTGAGAGTCCAAAAGAACCCTATGAAGGACTTGTCCATCTATGTAAACGGAAGCAACAGAACCTTCCAAAGCGGAGACAACGGTACCTTCTATTTCACCATAAATACAGCCTATAAAAACAGCAGCTTCTCCCTGTATTCCAGACCGGATATAGGGTATAAGGTGGATGGAATCTACGATGCCGACGGTCAGAAGGTTGCGGCCAGAAAGACTTACCATTTCACACCTAAATCAGGTAGCTACAAAATCTCCTTCGGTCTTGACCCCAACAGCTACAAATACACCCTCAGCAAGGATGACAGCCAAGGCTCCAAAAAGCCTTACATAAAGGCCCTTGTAAAGAGATTGACAGCGCTGGGATATGTGGCCGACTTTGATATAAACGCCGAAACCTTATCCTACGATGACAGGGTCTACGAAGGTGTTAGGAAGTTCCAAATAGTTAACGGCCTTTTGGATGATGGCGTAGTGGACAAAACCACCTGGGGCAAAATTTTCGATAATTCCGCCCTGGCTATGGTTTCCGACTCGGAATACGGTCAGCTGTTATCCGATTATGAGGCGGCAAAGGAAGCCAATAAGACTGTTTCCGAAAGCTTCGGCAGCTTGTCCTTAAAGGTATCCTCTGCCTATGAAAACAAAAAAATAAAGCTCTCTTGGGATTTGACCGGCTCAGATTCCGACAGCATCTTCAGCACAAACAAAGCTGCTGTCAAGGGCTTTGAAATCTACAGATCCGCAGATAAGAATGTCGGATTCGCTAAGATCAGCGATATCAAAGGCAGCAGCGACACGTCCTTCGTAGATAACGGTTCCCTCACCAAGGGTACCAAGTACTACTATAAGGTGAGAGCCTACGCTGTAGTATACGGTAAAATCTACTATTCCGGTTGGTCCAATCTGGCCGTGAGAAAGGCTAAATAAGCTTTCATAATTAATCAAACTAAAAAAGAGTGGGCTGAAGATATTTTCCTTTGATATATCTTCATACTCACTCTTTTATATTTCTCTGAGACTTCCCTATTTATTTATAAGGTCTATGGCATGATGCCTGTTGACTATGGTTATCTTTTCGCATCCCTCCTGGTATTCGCCGTCCAGGGACCAGGACATGTCGGCGGGAGCTTCTATTTCAAAGTGTTCGCCCCCCACGAAGATAACCTTATCCGTATTGTCAAAATCCTGCATTGTAAGCACGTGTATTATTTCCGTCAACTCCAGAAAATCCTTAGGCGATTTGACCAAAAGCATTTCCAAAAGGCCGTCGCTCATATCCACAACCTCAGGATCCAGTTTCAATATGCCTCCCATAGAGGTGGCATTTGTAATAGCTCCGAAGATGTAATCGTCTTCATAAACCTTGTCGCCGGAAACTATTTTAATGTGCTCCGCCTTTATATTGGTCAGGGAATTGAGGCCCTCTAAAATGTAGGCCAGATGGCCCAAGGCGTTTTTCACGTTTTGTGGGGTGGAATAGGATGCCTTGGTAAAGGCCCCGAAGGAAGCCACGTAGGAAAATATTCTGTCGTTAAATTGTCCCACATCTAAGGGTGCCGGTTTTCCTGAAACTATGTTTTTTGCCGCATCCATAATATTTCTGGAAATGTTAAGGCTCTGGGCTAAATCGTTGGTGCTGCCTGAAGGGATATACCCTATGGGAACACGCTTTCCTGAAGCTATGAGACCGGAAACTACCTCCGTAAAGGTTCCGTCTCCCCCTATGGCAACCACTAAGTCCACCTCCTCAGCCAGTCTTTTCACCTGTTCTTCTCCGTCACCGCTCTTCTGGGTAACGACAACTATGGACAAATACCCCTCTGCCGCCAGCATATCGGCTATGTCCGTAAGGAAGCGGTTGGCCTTCTTCGTGCCGGAAAACGGATTTATAACTATAAGTGCCTTCTTCATAACTTACCCCTTTGAATTAAAAAATATTTATGGGCTTGCGCCTTTCTACCATGTGGTCAGGTATAGGTACCGGATTTTTGCTTCTGGTGGCCCACCACACTCTGTTGAGAGTAATGCCCAAGCACAGAACCCAGGCTATGAGCCAGAACCATATCAAAAGCATTACTATGTTGGCCATGGAACCGTAGAGAATGTCGTTTCTCGTATTCAAAACCAAGTACTTGTTGTATATAAAGTTTACTATGACAAAGCCTACGGAGGAAAACAGGCTCCCCGGTATTATATCCTTAAAAGGAAATCTTTTGCTGGGCATAACGTAATATATGTATGAAATCATAAAAAAGTATAGCAGGGTTACAAAGAACCATCTCAAGGTCATCCATACATTGTTTGCCACATCAAGAGCCTTTCCGGGTCCCAATATAAGCTTTAAAATAATTGGAAGATAGACCAATACCACCAAAGCCACCACCAGAGTCATGAGGACTATAAAAATCGTCACCACAGCCCTTATTCTGTCTCTCAGAAAGCTTTTCCCGATGAAGGTTCCGTCGGACAAGGTATAGTTGGTTATCCTCAGCAGAGAAAACTGGGTTTTGGAAGCTGCCCACAGGGCTGTAAGTGCCATGAATATATTGTTGGCACCGGAGGGATGGTATCTCAAAAGTCCGTTGATGGCTCTGGCACCTTCTCCGGTCATATTAACATTGGCCCACACCTGTATTTCCTCTATGGACAGGGAAAATATGCCGAGGAGCTGTGATATGAGTATAGCCGTAGGCAAAACAGACAGGAAAAGATAGAAGGCCAGCTGTGCCGCTACCCCCTGATAATAGGGATCCTGAAACTGTTCCAATTCCAACTTAATGAGAAGCTTAAACCGCTCCCATGCTTTTTTACCGGTTTTTTTCATCAATCAATCTTTCCAGCTCCTTGAGAGCTTTCCCACGATGACTTATTTCGTTCTTTACGGCGGCACCCAGCTGGGCAAAGGTCTGATTATAGCCTTCCGGGATAAAGATGGGGTCATAGCCGAAGCCGCCTTCCCCTACAGGTGCCATGGCGATTTCTCCCCGGCAAATGCCTTTTGCCACTAACTTCCTTCCGTCAGGATAGAGCAAGGTTATTACAGTTTCAAAGTGAGCGTTTCGCTCTCCCCGCGGCACATTTTCCATGAGCTTCAGAACCTTCTCCATGTTCTTCATGTCGTTGCCCTCTTCTCCGGAAAACCTGGCCGAAAAAACTCCCGGGGCTCCTCCCAGATAATCCACCATAAGGCCGGAATCATCGGCCATGGCCGGCATTCCGCAGGCCTCCATGATTACCTTGGCCTTCTTTAGGGAATTCTCCTCAAAGGTTTTGCCGTCTTCCACTATGTCCAGCTCCGGAGGAACACCTGCCATATCTCTCGTGATGACATCTATGCCCCACTTGGCCATTATCTCCTTTATTTCAGCGACTTTTCCGCGATTTTTAGTAGCGACTACTATGCAGCTTTTCATCCTCAATCTCCTTCGGCCGCCTTCTGGGGCCACAGTTTTCTACCATATATTGTAACACATTTACAATGTGAATGCATTAAAAATATAGGGGTATGGCTTTCTCAATGCCCCTATATTTGTTATTTTTAAGTAGATAATGGCTAATCCCTATTATTCTCCACGGGATGCTCTTTAGCTAAAGCTTCCAAGAAATCCAAAATCGCCTTTTTCTCCTTTCTTAACAAGAATTTACGAAAATTTGTCTCCCATTTTGTTGTCAAGAAATCCGCGCAAAACATAAGTAATACCGGTAATGTGAAAATGAATTTTATATCTCCTGCAATCATTAAAAAAAGTACCACAAATAAGATAAACGCAATATGGATTCTATATAACCCTTTATGCAACGAAAATCCCCCCTGCACTATAGTCACATCTTCCTCTTCCCTCAAATCGGCAGAAAAGAAAATTTGGCGATACCAAACCTCTATGTCCCCTACAAGTTTTGCCTTACCGATAGTGACTTTAGTCCCTGAATTCTCTATGTTGAAGCCTTCTTCCTTGCCCCTTCTCTCAATAAGGTTTGCCGCTTCTTGAATCGGTAGCCCTATATTATAGCAGTATTTCTCGGCCATTATTAATGCCTCCTCAAGTTGAATTTTAATCTTGCAATTCAAATACATCTCCTGCTCGCTTTTCTCACCGAAGGCTAATTTCCCATTGATTTTGCTCTAACGGCTGAGTTTCAGAAATTTCTACCAATTGATGCTTTTTTTGTCGAACTCAACTCTTTGCAATTTCATTTCACTTACGCTTAAATATCCACTTGGGGTTGCGGGGTTTTGCGAAAATTCCACAAATTATAAAGTAAACGATTATTAAAATCTGGATAGGAAGATATATATACCCAACACAAAAAGCAATTTGTATAGGTATGCCTCCCGAAAGTTCAAAATTACAGTGTCCAAAATAAACTATCTGCAATATAATGCCGCTTACATTCACCCCCAATAGACACAACAGTTGCAAAAACATAACAAATATTAGCAAGCATTGGCTGGCCAGGCTTGTCAAAGTTATTTCTCCTTCGGGAATATCCCTTACATAAAGTAATTTCCTCATCTTTTGAGAAGGGTTGAAATAAAAGAAATCTTTTTCTCCGGCAGCATCTCTGGAACCAAACAAAAATACGCCTATTATGAATAAGATTCCCATCAAAGTTAGCTTCATCCTTTTTTCTCCTTAATATTGCCATGGATGACATTTTCAGCTTCCATATATATCGTTCTATATTCTCTTCTTTGCAGGATGTTCTATAGCAATAGATTCCAATAAGCCCAAAATCATATCTTTTTCTTTTCTATAGAAATGCCTATTCGGTCGGATTATGGGCATAATTATTAATCCCCACATCAAAAGAACTGATACTATCTTAGGGTCAGTATCCCATCCTAATGTCCACCAGCCTGACAGTGTAAATAAAATCCAAAAGATTACTGCAATTACATAAATAGATTTACGGAAATCAAATTTACCATCTATTATCGTATTGTTTTTATCCTCTCTCAGCTTCGCAATTAGGGAAGACTGCCTTCCTGTATACTCTATCCCAAACCAAATTTTAGTCTTCCAAATAAAGATTTCCTTACTCGCAAACTCCACATGAAAGCCCTCTTCCCGAGATTTTCTCTCTATGAGATTTTCCGTTTCTTTTAGCGAAAGACCTATGTGGTATCTATATTTCTCGGCCATTATTCATGCCTCCCCAGGTTAAATTTTATTCTTGTAAATTAAAACACATATCACCCTACTCGCTTTTCGAACAGAAGGCTAATTTGCAACTGATTTTGCTCTAACGGTAAAAATTGGGGGAATTGTTACCAGTTGATACTCCTTTTGCTTATTTTGAAGCTATTTAATGTTGTAACATCCATATTGACATATTTCATAACAACTTCCGCAAAATCAA
>JBHADF010000034.1:0-20760 GCA_041854955.1 Anaerovoracaceae bacterium
AAGGGTCTCGTTGGATCCATCGAGGCAGCAGATGCCATGGTAAAAGCCGCTAACGTAGTTCTTATCGGAAAGGTTCTTGTAGGCGGAGGCCTTGTAACCGTTATGGTAAGAGGAGATGTAGGTGCAGTAAAGGCTGCTGTAGATGCAGGTGCCGCTGCTGCCGAAAGAGTAGGCGAATTATTATCAATTCATGTAATTCCGAGACCTCATTCCGATGTGGAGATGATTTTACCCCAGTTATAGTAGTGGAGCTAAAGAGGAGGTGTCGTAGTTGAAAGTAATAACCGAAGCCGTTTTAAGGGCTGAACTTAAGGCTACAGAACCTGAAGTTTACTATATTCCCGAAGGTAAGATATTATCTCCCGCGGCCAGAGAATATCTGAACCAGCTTCAGATCGATATAGATTTTGAGCGGAACAGAGCCTCGAGAGAAGCAGCTTCTAAGGCGCCGGAGCCTACTGAAAAAATGGCTCCGACTATGGAGCCTTCCGCCGCAAAATACGTGGACTATGAAACGGGAGCCGGATATGCCAGCAAGCCTGAACACATGACTCAGCTTTTTTCCAACCAGCTTGTCGACAAGGACCATCCGAGAATACGTTTCAGAGGAAAGCTGGATAGATTACAGGCGGAAACCGTGTATGCACAGGCAGTGATAGCCTCCACAGTAAAGAGTGAAGCTTTACTAAGGGATTTAGATGATATTTTAGATACCCTTAGACAGATGATGAGATGTGAAGTCTTAGATGAACCCTTTACAAAGGAGACTATCATCGGCCTGAATCATGCGGAGCTTAGAGAGCAATCACATTTCCCTATGAAGTACTTTAAGATACAGCAGATGCTGTTACCGGAATACTCCATGGGAATGCCTCATTCCCTTTTGAACTTGCTGAGAACAGGAGTGAGGGAGCTGGAAGTAATCGCCGTGGCGACCTTCAAGGAAAAGAGAAAGGTGGAAAGAAACGATTTGGTACAGGAACTCAATCGTCTCTCCAGCGCCTTGCATATAATGATGTGCAAATATCTGGCAGGGGAATATAACCCTAAATAAAAATGAATTAGTTAAAGTAAAGATTTATGGGAGGCAATAAAAATGAAGTTGGGCAAGGTAAAAGGCCAGGTTTGGGCCACACAAAAAGCTGAAGCTTTGGCAGAATACAAGTTGCTTCTCGTGGAAGTGTTGGACAACAAAACTCATAAAACTATCCTTGCGGCAGATTCTCTGGATGCGGGAGTGGGAGACACGGTTATTTTGGTAGGCGGAAGCGGCGCCAGAACAGGCGATGTATCCCGCTCCACTCCTGTGGATGCTACCGTAATAGGCATAGTTGATGAGGGAAAGATTGACTATATGGAGGTATAGTATGTTTGACGAACTTATTAGCAACATTACTAACGGTAGTGTTTTTACAGAAAGCATAACCGCTTGGTTCCAAGGTTTGTCCGTAAACTCAGTTATAATCTTCATCATGATGATATTTATGCTGGTTGGCGCAATAGACAAAATGAGAGGAAACAAGCTGGGATACGGAGAACAGTTTGACGAAGGCTTCAACGCCATGGGAGCTTTGGCTATAGCCATGGCAGGAGTAGTGGCAGCAGCACCTGTGCTTGCCATTATTCTGAAACCTATCATCGTCCCCATCTATCAGCTGGTAGGTGCAGATGCGTCCATGTTTGCCACAACTCTTTTGGCTTGCGATATGGGTGGATATCCTTTGGCAATGCAGATGGCAGCAAACGAGAGCCTCGGAAACTTCTCCGGTTTGATTTTAGGAACAATGATGGGTCCCACCATCGTATTCACCATCCCCGTAGCCTTGAGCATTATTAAGAAAGAAGACAGAGGCTACCTGGGAGCAGGTATCTTGGCAGGTTTAATCACCATCCCCATCGGATGTATCGTCGGTGGACTGGTAATGAATATGACCCCCTACAAGATCGACATGGGAACCATACTCATCAACTTGATTCCTGTAATCGTAATTGCCGGTCTCATCGTTTTAGGCCTGTGGTTCATCCCTCAGAAGATGATCAACGGCTTCAACAAATTCGGTACTGCAGTTACTATTATAATCACATTCTTTACAGCAGTTGCCGTATTCGAGTATCAGACAGGAATTCATTTCCCTCTGATGGACCTTATGGTAATACCCGATGCTGACGGTGTAATTCCTCTTGAATCAGGACTCTTGGTTTGCGGACAGATTTCCATCGTATTGATTGGAGCCTTCCCCATGGTTAAGTGGATAACCAAGACCTTCTCCAAGCCTTTGGAAAAGATCGGTAGCAGCTTAGGAATGAATGAAGCGGGATCTGCAGGACTCATCGCCAACCTGGCAAACAACATAGCAATGTTTAACATCATGGGCGACATGAACCCTAAGGGCAAATTGCTCAACGTAGCCTTTGCCGTATCCGCAGCCTTTGTATTCGGAGACCACTTAGGCTTTACTGCCGGTGTAAATTCCGAAATGATTTTCCCTGTAGTTGTAGGTAAATTAGTTGCAGGTATTACAGCTTTAATCCTGGCTAATGTATTAGCACCTATGCTTTTGTCCAAGGTACAGAGCGGTACCCCTGAGGCAGAAACAGAGGAAGAGGCATAAAAGAGATTTATTCTCCTTATGCCATAGGAGGAAAATATGGAAATAAATAAAGAACAGTTAAAGGAACTCATAGCGGCGGTGGTTGAAGAGACACTCAAAGCTAAGGAACCTGCCGATTTTGTCAAGAAAACCGATAAAAGCGGCATATTGATGGTCAAGACAGATACGGTGAAATGCGAACCCTTTGAGGGCAACGACAAGGTTTTGCTTAAAGACATAGTGACCCTTGAAGAAGCACCGAGAATGGGCGCAGGAATAATGGAGCTGGATCACACCAGCTTTGAATGGACATTGACCTATGATGAATACGATTATGTCATAGAAGGCGAGCTTGAAATCGAAATCGACGGCCGCGTAGTGGCCGGTAAGGCAGGAGACATAATCTACATACCCAAGGGCAGTCATATCCATTTCCAAACACCGACTACAGCAAGATATGCATACTTTGTGTATCCTGCAGATTGGCAGAATCAGTAATTATTTGAGGCACAGGCTTTCAGAAAGGTAAGAAGTATGGAATTTAACAGATGCAATGAATTTGTGGCAAAATTTGAAAAGACCATGCAACATCCCGTAAAGGATAAATCTTCGGTTTACTATACAGGCGTGGATCTGGGAACCTCCTGCGTGGTGCTGGCCGTGCTGGATGAAAACTATCATCCTGCAGCGGGGGCTATGCGTTATGCAGATGTGGTTAAGGACGGCATGGTAGTGGACTACATCGGAGCCATAAAGATCGTAAAAGAACTCAAGGCTCAGATTGAGGAACAATTGGGAACAGAGCTCATATATGCGGCAGCAGCCATTCCGCCCGGCACGGACAGCTTAGACGGCGGGGCGGTAAAGAACGTAGTACAGGCAGCCGGATTTGAGGTCACCAGCCTTTTGGACGAGCCTACGGCCGCCAACAATCTTTTGAACATGACGGATGGTGCCGTTGTGGATATCGGCGGAGGAACCACAGGAGTTTCTATCATAAGAGATGGTAAGGTAATATCCGTTCAGGATGAACCCACCGGCGGCACCCATTTTTCGTTGGTTCTCTCCGGGGCATATAAAATACCCTTTATGGAGGCCGACGAGTTCAAAAGAAACAAGGCAAACCATAAGGAAATTTTCCCGGTGGTAAAGCCTGTAGTAGAAAAAATCTCAACTATTATTCAAAGAGCAGTTGAAGGCGAAAAGGTGGATACCTTAGTTCTCGTAGGTGGTAGCAGCTGCCTTACGGGAATCGAAAAGGTAGTGGAGCAGATGACAGGCATAAGGACTGAAAAGCCTGACAACCCTATGTTCGTAACTCCACTGGGAATTGCCCTTAGCTGTACTACGAATATAATGGAATAGATTCAGGGAGGTCTATATGAATTTAAGAATCATTAAGTCTCCGTCTCCGGGAACTCTGGAGCTCATTAAGAGGCGAATGGGAATCTTAGGAGACACTCACCTGGATAAAGCGGATGCCATAGGCCTGGTACAGGGACCTATGATAGACATGGTATGCGCAGCGGATATAGCTGAAAAAGCAGTGGGCGTGGAGGTATATGATGTCAGAGGATTGTGCCCTCAGCACATGACTCTTCTGGCCATATTCGGAGATACGGCCTCTGTGGAGGATGCTTTGAGCGAGATCGAATTTAAATTGAAAGAGGGAATGTACAGTGATTACAGCAAAACTTATTGACAATATTTGGGCTACGCGAAAAGCAGAGGCACTTAGCGGTTACAAGCTGATGTTGGCCGAGGTAATCGGCGGTAAAGACCAAGGACAGCAGCTGGTGGTAGTTGATATCATCAGTGCAGGTATCGGAGATAGGGTTATAGTTACGACAGGTTCTTCGGCAAGAAGAATGTTGGAAAATGACAACATACCCATAGATGCCATAGTTGTGGGAATCATCGATGAAGACTGCCACTTTGAATGAGAGATAGGAGGAAGATATGAGTTTGCTTGAAAAAGTAAAGGCAGCCGGTGTAATAGGTGCCGGCGGTGCAGGCTTCCCAACCTATGTTAAGCTTCAGTCAAAGGCGGAATATCTGCTTATGAACGGAGCTGAGTGTGAGCCGCTGTTAAGGGTAGATCAACAGCTTATGGATGTGTATGCCGATGAAATCATAAAGGGATTCCACATGGCTAAGGTACAGGTGGAGGCTAAAGAAGCGGTAATAGGAATAAAGGGAAAGCATGGGAAGCTGATAGAATTCTTGAATGAACGCATAGAGGCTTTAGGCTTGCAAAGTGAGATTTCAATCCATGCCCTGCCGGATGTATATCCCGCCGGTGATGAACAGGTTTTGGTATATGAAATAACCAAGAGAGTCGTACCGGAAATGGGAATACCCATTGCTGTAGGTTGCGTGGTTATAAACTCTGAAACTGCCCTTAATGTTTACAGAGCTTCCATGGACGAACCTGTTACTACAAAGTACGTCACCATAGCAGGAGATGTGCCTAATCCCGTTACCGTAACCGTACCTGTAGGTACGCCCCTTAAGGATGTATTGAAGATGGGAGGAAGAGATGACTTCCAAAACTTCGATGTAATAGACGGAGGACCTATGATGGGACCTCTGCTGGCGGACATAGACGGGTATGTGAGCAAAAAAACCAAAGGATTGGTGGTGCTTTCCAAAGAGCACAGCTTAATCCAAAAGAAGAAGCAAGATATGAGGTCGGCGGTGCTGCTAAACAAGACAGCCTGCGAACAATGCAGAATGTGTACGGACATGTGCCCCAGATATCTTTTGGGACACGGAACCAGCCCTCACAAAATGGTTAGGGCCATGGGCTATAACATAGAGGCAGATGAACAGGTAACCATAGCGCAGACCTGCTGTCAGTGTAATTTATGTGAGTACTTCAGTTGCCCGGCAGGCATAAACCCTAAGAAGGCCAACGTATACTATATAAATAAGCTGAGAGAAAAGGGAATAAAGCACCAGCCTACAAAGACGGAATTCACACCGAGAGAAATGCGGGAGTACAGAATGATTCCCAGTAAACGTCTGATAGCAAAGCTTGAACTGAGCCGGTTTGACAAGGCGGCTCCTATAGATGTGTCCATGGATTACAATCCGGATGTGGTGGGCATATACTTATCACAGCATGTGGGAGCTAAGGCGGTGCCTACGGTAAAGGTAGGAGACCGGGTAGAAAAAGGACAGATGGTGGGAGAAGTGCCTGAAGGAGCATTAGGAGCACCTGTTCACGCAAGCATCGACGGAGTCGTTGCAGAAATAAGCGATAGCTTGATATTGATAAGGAGGAACTAATATGGCAAAAGCGATTGGTATGATTGAATTCAGCAGTATTGCCAGAGGAATTTTCGCTGCCGACCAGATGGTTAAAACATCAGATGTGGAGGTAGTGACCGCAAATTCCGTATGTCCCGGAAAATATATAGCCATCGTTCACGGCGATGTTTCCTCGGTGGAAAATTCGGTAGCTGCCGGACTTAGAGTCGCAGGGGATTTCCTGGTAGACTCCATAGTTATACCTAATGTTCACAACAAAGTATTTCCTGCCATAGTAGCGGGAACCATGCCTGAAGAAATATTGGCATTAGGAATATTGGAGTCATATTCCCTTTCCACCATGGTCATAGCTGCAGATGCCGTTCTGAAATGTGCGGAGCTGGAGGCTTTGGAAGTGAGACTGGGAACAGGATTGGGCGGTAAATCCTATTTCACCTTTACAGGTGATGTGGCAGCGGTGAAAACCGGTGTCGAAGTCGGCAAAGAAGTCATAGGAGAGAAGGGAATGCTGGTAAATGCAGAGGTAATACCTTCTCCGTCCAAGAAACTTATAAAAACATTGTATTGATCATTTTCAGTATAACGATAAACCCGTCCCGAAGGGGACGAAGAAAGGAAGATGAGAATGAAAAAATTAGTAACGGAGCAAACTATAAAGGATTTTGTTGTGGGCCATGGAACAGGCTACCCCTTTCCTATCGATAAGGACACACTGATCACTCCGTTGGCAAGGGATAAGGCTAAAAGCCTTGGATTGACCTTTGCGAATAGCGATGAGGCAGGAAGCCAACCCCTTTGCCATAAAGAGGTAAGCCCCCAGCCTGCGGAAGCTGTAACGCAAAAGGAAACCCCTTCTGCAGAATGTAAAATGACCTATGATAGACAGCTGATAGTTGAAACTATCATAAAGGTATTGGAGGAAAGAGGCATCTTGGGAAAGATACTCGACTAGGAGGTTCTTATGGAATTAGATAAAGATTTAAAATCGATACAGGAGGCAAGAGACTTAGCCAGAGCAGGTAATGAAGCGGCCAAGCTCCTAAGCGAATATTCCGAAGAGCAGATTGACGCCATAATCAGAAATATGGTTAGAGTGGGAGAAGAGCACGCCTATGAACTGGCTGCCATGGCCGTTGAAGAAACAGGCTTCGGCATAGTTGAAGACAAGCTTTTTAAAAACCACATGGCTACAGGGATGCTTTATGAAGATATCAAAGATATGAAAACCCAGGGTATCATTGGCGAGGACAAGGCTAAGAGAACCGTAGAGGTAGCCGTACCTGTAGGACTTATAATGGGAATAGTACCTTCCACAAATCCTACATCCACTGCCATGTTCAAGTCTATCATAGCCGTGAAGGCGAGAAACCCTATCGTTTTCTCACCTCATCCCTCGGCCAAGAACTGCACCCTAAAGGCAGCAGAGCTGATGGAACAGGCTGCAGTTGAAGCGGGAGCACCGGTAGGAACCATAGGATGCTTGAGAAACTTATCAATGCAGGCTACGGATGAGCTCATGCACAGTGAGCATGTTAAGCTCATCATAGCCACAGGTGGACCGGCCATGGTAAAGGCGGCATACAGCGCAGGAAAACCTGCCATCGGTGTAGGCGCCGGAAATTCACCGGCCTATATTGAGCGTACAGCCAATGTTAAAGAGGCCGTAGAAAAGATCATGGCCAGCAAAACCTTTGACAACGGTACCGTATGTGCTTCCGAACAGTCAATTATTTGCGAAACTTGCAATGAAGACTTGGTTATAAGCGAGTTTAAGGCGCAAGGCGGATATTTCATGAGCGAGGCAGAAACGGAAGCTGTATGCCGGCTGCTCTTCAAAAATGGACATACCATGAATCCTAAGTTTGTGGCTAAGAAGCCTCAGGTTATTGCTCGTGCCGCAGGCTTCAGCATACCTGACAGTGTACGCGTGCTAATCGGCAGACAGCATGGAGTGGGAGAAGGCAATCCTCTCTCCTTTGAAAAGCTTACTACCGTATTAGGCTTCTACACTGTGGAAAATTGGGAAGAGGCATGCGAGCTGAGCATCAAGCTGCTGCAAAACGGAATAGGACATACCATGAGCCTTCATACGGAAGACCCGGAGATAGCTTTGAAGTTTACTGCAAAGCCGGCTTCCAGAATTCTTGTAAATACGGGAAGCACTCAAGGAGGAACGGGAGTGTCCACAGGCTTGGCACCCTCCTTCACTCTGGGATGTGGTACTATGGGAGGCTCTTCCGTATCGGAAAATGTGGGCCCTCTCCATCTCATAAACAAGAAGGTTTTGGCTTACGGAATAAAGGATGTTACAAAGCTTTTGGAAGAGGATGCCGTTTACCAAAAATATCATGGTAAAGGAGCCTCAAAGGGAGAAAAGGATTCCATAACCGTTTCTGCCGATGAGCTTAAAGTAATGATTGAGGCCGTTATAAAGGCCATGAGGTAAAGTATGAAAAAGGATGTAGATGTGATAGCAGAAGTGCTGGCTGAAGTCTTATCCGAAATGGGAGCGATGAAGCCGAAGGCTGAGGAAAAAATCTCCGGAGCTGACGGCTTCACCATACCCTTGGGCATATCCAACAGACACATTCATTTGAGCCCGGAAGATCTGGAAACCTGCTTTGGGCCGGGGTATAAGCTGACGCCTACAAAGGATTTATCCCAACCGGGCCAGTATGCCTGCGATGAAACCATGCTTGTATGCGGTCCAAAGGGAGCTATTGAAAAGGTTAGGATTCTCGGACCTGTGCGGAAGAACTCCCAGGTAGAGCTTTTAGCCGGGGACAGCTTTAAATTAGGTATAAATCCACCTTTAAGGCTTTCCGGTGATACAGCAGGCTCCGCTGCCGTTACCCTGGTAGGGCCAAAGGGCTCTGTCAGTCTGACGGAGGGAGCTATAGTAGCTAAGCGCCACATCCATATGACGGAAAAGGATGCGGAGGTTTACGGAGTAAAGGATGGGCAGATTGTCTCTCTGGAAATCCCCGGGGAAAGAGGCGGCATTATAACTAACGTTATAATAAGAGCCAACGACAAATCCAAGCTGGATTGCCACATAGATGTGGAAGAAGCCAACGCTTTGGGCATAACTGCCGCTACAAAAGCCAGAATAATAAAATAAAGATAAGAGCAGATTAAACTTTTTATATAATGCTTGCATTTTCAATGAATAGGTGTTATGATTAACAGGATGAATAGTTTTATTCATTTTTGCTCTATAGATTGATTTCAAGGAGTGGCCCGGTGCCACTCCTTCGTTTATGCAATAAAGCAAATTATGAGCTATAAGAAAAGGAGAGTTTATGTCTAAAAAAAATGTAACGACTCTTGTGGAAGAGCTTGTTTCCCAATTTCTGTCTCTCAACGGCCTTGAGATATATGACTGTGAATTCCTCAAGGAGGGCAGAGAATGGTATCTGAGACTATATATAGACAGAACAGACGGGGAATATGTTTCCACCGATGACTGCGAAAAGGTCTCCGCATTTTTGTCTGAGGAATTGGACAGGGAGGAACCTATAGAGGGGAATTATTACCTGGAGGTAAGTTCTCCCGGCCTTGACAGAGAACTGAAAAAGAAAGAGCATTTTGAAAAATATGCGGGTCATCAGGTTGACGTAAAGCTGTATAAGCCCTTTGAAGGTAAGAAGGAATATACGGGAACTCTCTTGGAATTGAGAACATCTTCCCAAGGTGAAGAAGAGGTTATCATAAAGATGGAGACGGATACCAAGGCTGACAAACGGAAGCCGGGTGCAAAGGTAAGCCCTAAATCCATGGAGATTAGGGAAATAGCATTCCCCAAAAAAGAAATAGCGAAAATCAGCCTGACGGTTATATGGTAGTGTTCCCATGACAGGACAGGTCAGGTAACTATAAAGGTGAAAATGAAAGAGAGGTAAGACAAAGAAATGAACATGGAGTTTATCGAAGCCATAGAGGCTTTAGAAAAGGAAAGGAAAATCCCCAAGGAGGTTTTAATAGAGGCCATTGAGACCGCATTGGTTTCAGCCTACAAGAAGAATTACGGAACCTCACAGAATGTGAGAGTGGACATAGATGAGGAAACAGGAGATATCAATGTTTTCATGAGAATGGATGTGGTTGAAGAGCTGGAAGACGAACAGACTCAGCTCACCGTAGAAGAGGCTCGCGACATTGACCCTCGCTATGAAGCCGGTGACATTGTAGAATATCAGGTTACTCCCAAGGATTTCGGAAGAATAGCCGCACAGACTGCTAAGCAGGTAGTTGTCCAGAGAATAAGGGAAGCGGAAAGAGGCATGGTCTTCGATGATTTCATAACTCGCCAGGGTGAGATTATGACCGGCGTGGTAGAGCGGGTATCCAACGAAACACTTTTCGTAAACATCGGACATACGGAGGGCATCCTTTCACCTATGGAACAGGTGCCGGGAGAGCATTATTCCGTAAACGACCGCTTAAAAGTATACATTATGGATGTTAAGAAGACTCCAAAGGGCCCCCAGGTATTTCTTTCCAGAAGCCATCCCGGCCTGGTAAGAAGACTCTTCGAGCTGGAGGTTCCCGAAATTGAAGACGGAACTGTGGAAATTAAGGGCATAGCCAGAGAAGCAGGCTCCAGAACGAAGATGGCAGTATACACTGAGTACGAGGACGTGGATCCCGTAGGCGCTTGTGTGGGTACAAGAGGAACAAGAGTACAGGCCATAGTAGATGAACTCCACGGCGAGAAAATAGATATAATTCCCTGGAGCGAAGATCCGGAAGAGCTCATAGCCAATGTGCTGAGCCCTGCCAAGGTAGAAAGGGTTATAGTTTCCGAGGAAGAGGAAAAGGTGGCTCAGGTGGTAGTACCTGATTATCAGCTTTCTCTGGCCATAGGTAAGGAAGGACAGAATGTAAGACTTGCTGCCAGAGTGTCCGGCTGGAAGATAGACATTAAGAGCCACAGCCAATATTTCGGACAGGCAGATTTTGAGGAGTACAATGAAGGACCTGCCTTGGTTGAAGAGGCTGAGGACATGGAAGCTCCCCTCTTTGAGGAAATTGAGGAATAAGGATGAAGAGCAGAGAAGTTCCTATGCGCAGATGTATAGGCTGCATGGAATCCAAGGACAAGAGCGAACTGTTGAGGATTGCAGGGTATGAAGGTAAGCTTACGGTGGACCCTTCAGGTCGAGCCAAGGGCAGAGGAGCTTATATATGCAAGAACAGCATAGATTGCTTGGAAAAGGCATATAAGCGCAGAGCTTTGGAAAGAACCCTAAAGGAAAACTTCAGCAGGGAAGAGATAGAGAACATATTTGCGGAGGTGAGGAAACTTGCCCACCAATAAAAAGATATTGAGCTACCTGGGCTTTGCCGCCAAGGCGAGAAAGGTTTTAAACGGATACAATACCTGCCTTTCCACCATGGAGAAAGGGAAAGGAAGGCTGCTTATCTTAGCGGAGGACTTATCCGAAAACTCCAAGGAGAAGATGATTTCCAAGGCAAAGCAATGTGGCGTAAAATATATAGTGCACGGTGATTCCGACGAAATGTCCAGGATTACCGGAACATCGGGAAAGAGCATATTTTGCATAACCGATGAAAATTTCAAAAAAGTAATATTAGAACAGATTGACTTAAGATAGTCAATGATAAGGAGGGTTTTCAATGGCAGAAACCAAAATAGTAAAGGCAACACCCAAGAAGCAGGAAGCTAATCTTAACGACGAGCCAAGAGTAACCGTAAAAGCGGCAGTTATTTCGCAGAAAAGCCAGGAGGCGAAGCTTGCGGTGGCTAAAAATCAAGAGGCTCCATCGACAAGACCGGCCAGAAAGCTTCCTCCGGGAACACCTGTTGTCAACAAGGATTTAGAGGTACGGACCAGCAGAATTCCTGCCGGAGCCACGGTAGTTCCCAAGGAGGTATCCGACAGGGTACAAATTAAGGAAGAAACGGCTTCAAAGGAGGCTCCTGTAAAGGGGTCTGCTTCCGATGAGGTTTTGACAGAAAAGGCTAAGCCCGCAGCAGAATCGGTAAAAGAGGCTGCTGCCAAGACAGCTAAGGCAGAGAAACCTGCTAAAACGGAAGAGGCTGCCCCTGAGAAGAAAGAAGAAGTAAGAACTGCTACAGATAAAAAGGAAGTTTCTAAGGAAGAGCCTAATAGAGACGCAGCTGCAGCAAAGCCCGAGACAAAGGCCGGTGAGGCAGGAGAAAGAGGAACAAGAGAAAGAAGAACCTCCGATTCACGTGGTGACGGTAGACCGAACTATAACCGCGATGGCCAGAGAAATAATGATGGCAAACCCGGCTATAACCGTGACGGCCAGAGAAGCGGCGACGGCAGATCCGGCTATAACCGCGACGGTCAGAGAAGTAATGATGGCAGATCGAGCTATAACCGCGACGGCCAGAGAAGCGGTGATGGCAGACCAAGCTACAATCGCGACGGCCAGAGGAACAATGACGGAAGGACAGGATACAACCGGGACAGAAATCAGGGAGGCTTTGCCAAGGATAAAGACGGTGATGATACACGCCAGTCCAGACCTCGCCAGCAGAAGCCTACGGGAGGTGCAGGCTCCGGACTTAACCGTATGGAAACCAAGCACAACCAGAAGGATCCCAAGAGACTTCACGGAGATAAGGAAAGAGATAAGTTCTCAAAGCTGGAAGGCGGAGCAAAGGCCGGTTCAGGTAAGAAGAACAAAGAAAAGATGCAGCAGAGATCCTTGGAGAAGGCTGCAAAGCCTAAAAAGCACAGCCGGTACAAGGTGCAGGTTGAAGAGGAAGAAGAGGATATCTTAGAAGAAATGCCGGCAGGTACTATAGCCATCACCGTTCCTATTACCGTAGGCGGATTTTGCGAGCAGGCTTCCTTATCGGTGAACTCCGTAATTATGGCTCTGATGAAGATGGGCATAATGGCCAACATCAACCAGAGCTTAGATGGAGATACGGTAGAAGTTTTAGCTGCCGAGCTGGGAGTTTCCGTAGTCATAGCCAAGACTGAAGAGGACGAAGAAGAATTCGGAATCGAGGTCTTTGAGGATAAGGAAGAGGATCTTAAGCACAGAGCTCCATTTGTAACCGTAATGGGACACGTTGACCACGGTAAAACATCCCTCCTGGATGCCATCAGAGCTACTAACGTGGCTACGGGAGAGGCAGGAGGAATTACTCAGCACATAGGTGCTTCCGAGGTTACCATCAACGGACAGAAGATAGTATTCCTGGATACCCCGGGCCATGAAGCCTTCACGGCTATGCGTGCTCGTGGTGCTCATGTTACGGATATCGCCGTGCTCGTAGTAGCCGCCGATGACGGAGTAATGCCTCAGACCATAGAATCCATCAGCCATGCAAAGGCTGCAGGGGTTCCAATTATAGTGGCCATAAACAAGATGGATAAGCCGGCTGCCAACCCGGACAGGGTTAAACAGGAACTGACAGAGCACGGAATCCTCGTAGAAGATTGGGGTGGAGACACCATCGCAGTACCTGTATCCGCAAAATCCGGAGAGGGTATAACCAGCCTGCTGGAAATGATTTTACTCCAGGCAGAGGTGCTGGAACTCAAGGCAAATCCCAACAGAATGGCCATGGGTTCCGTAATCGAAGCCCGTCTCGATAAGAATAAAGGTCCCGTAGCCACCTTGCTGGTAACCAACGGAACCTTAAAGAGCGGAAGCTCTGTGGTAGTAGGAAACTGCTACGGAAGAATTCGTCTTATGACCAACTTCAAGGGGGATGTGATTAAAAAGGCAGGCCCGGCCACAGCTGTGGAAATACTCGGTCTTGACGATGTTCCCGAGGCAGGAGATGAATTCAACGCCGTTAAGGAAGACAAGCTGGCCAGAGAAATCGCTTCCAACCGTAAGCAGAAGCTTCGCGAGGAAGTTTTGGCAAGAAACGCTTCCACCACATTGGAGCAGCTCTTCAGCCAGATCCATGAGGGCGAAGTAAAAGACCTTAACCTGATAATCAAGGGCGATGTGGCCGGTTCCATAGGAGCTATCGTAGCATCCCTTGAAAAGCTCAACAACGAAAGCGTTCGAGTAAAGGTAGTGCATACGGGAGTGGGTACCATTACGGAATCCGATGTAATGCTGGCTTCCACCACCGGCTCCATAATCATAGGCTTCAACGTGCGTCCTACTACGGCAGTACAGACCTATGCTGACAGAGAAAATGTGCAGATAAGACTTTACAGAGTAATCTATAACATCATAAACGAAATAGAGGATGCCATGAAGGGCATGCTTGACCCCGAATTCAAGGAAGAAGTGCTTGGTAAAGTGGAAGTTCGTTCCACCTTTAAGGTCCCCAATGTGGGAATCATCGCAGGTGCTTATGTTACAGAAGGAAAGGTTGTCAGAAATGCGGAAGTCCGCTTAGTAAGAGACGGTATCGTAATTCACGAGGGCAAGATATCTTCCCTTAAGAGATTCAAGGACGATGCAAAGGAAGTAAACCAGGGCTACGAATGCGGTATAGGTCTGGAAAAATACAATGATATCAAAGAAGGCGATATCATAGAGTGCTTCCACATGGTTGAAGTGGAAAGAAAATAGATTTTGAGAAATCTGTTTTGACGACTTTAACGGAAAGGAGACAGAGCCATGGGAAAAAACCACAGAGCAGACCGTTTAGGCGGCGAGATAAAGAAAATACTGGGGGAAATGCTCATAAACGGCATTAAGGATCCCAGATTGACAGAGAATATGGTCAGCATTTCCGGAGTTACGGTGACAAGTGACGGAAGCTATGCTTACTGCTATGTCAACATATTTCAGCTTTCCAAGGAAGACAGCGTAATTGCACAGACTAAGGAAGATGTTTTGTCGGGTCTCAATTCAGCCAAGGGTATTTTCAAAAAGGAGATAGCCAAGGCTGTGAAGATTCGCAGAATTCCCGAGCTGATCTTCAAAATTGATGAAGCTACAGAGTACGGTCAGCATATAGACAGCATACTTTCCAACATAGATTTTGATTCGTACCATGCCGAGTCCTCCGAGGCACGGCAGGAGGAAGAGGATGAATAACAGCTTAAAGGAAATAGCAGAGGCCCTCAAGGGGGCCTCAAAGGTTTTGATTTTCCCCCATGTAAGTCCCGACGGCGATGCTATAGGCTCCGCTGCGGCTCTTTGCCGTGGCTTGAGACTCATGGGAAAGGAAGCGTATATATTGGTGGATGAGGAATTGCCTGACAATTTAAGCTTTCTGAACGAGAGAGGCTTGGAAAGCACCGGAAAAAGATATTGCAGCCTTGACCAAGGGATTTTGGGAGAGGACATAGATGTGTCCATATGTGTGGACTGCGGTGAACTGAGCAGATTCCCCAAAAGGGCGGAAACCTTTGAAAAGGGAAAGCTTAAAATCTCCGTAGACCATCACGCCACCAGCAAACCTACTTTTGATTTGAACTACATAGACAGCCATGCCGCTGCTACGGGAGAAATAATGTTCTTCCTGTTAAAGGAGCTGGGCATTAAGGCGGATAAGGAAATAGGAGAAGCCGTTTTCACGGCCATAAACACGGATACGGGAAAATTCCAATATGCCAACACTAACAAGAATTGCCACCTGATAATGGCGGAGCTCTACGATTGGGGCATAGATGCCAGACAGGTCAGCAGCCTTGTATATGAAAGTGTAAGGCTTGAAAAGCTGCGCATTAACAACGCGGCCATGGAATCCTGCGAAATATTGGAGGGAAAAGAGCATAAAGCTGCCTTGGCCTTCGTATCTCAAAAGCAGCAGGAGGAAATCGGCGTTAAACCCTCGGAAACGGAAGAAGTGGTGGACATTTTAAGGTCCATACAAGGGGTAGACATAGCTGTTTTCCTGAAGGAGAAAGAAGCAGGGCTCATAAGGGTATCCATGAGAGCAAAAGGCTGGGGAAATGTGGCGGAAATCGCCCAGAAATTCGGAGGCGGCGGTCATGTAAAGGCGGCAGGCTGCACTCTTTATATGTCCTTGGATGAGGCTGTGGCCACCATGAAAAGAGAAGTGAAGGAAGTGCTGGGAAAGCTATGAAGGACGGCATTATAAATATCAACAAGCCTCAGGGAATGACCTCCAACGATGTGATTTACAGGATGAGGCGGATATTGGGCATTAAAAAATTAGGACACACGGGAACTCTCGATCCTCTGGCTACGGGAGTTCTTCCTGTCTGTATCAACAAGGCCACCAGAGTGGCCGAATACATGGATGTGGATTTCAAAACCTATCGCTGTAAGCTCCTTTTGGGTACTGTAACCGACTCTCAGGACATAACCGGTGAAGTTTTGGCGTCTGCTCACAGAGATGAAGGCGAAAAAACAGAGAAGGATTGGATTTTAACGGAGGCCTTAAGCAAGGTGGATGAAAACAAGGTGATTGAAGCCTTTAGCGCTTTTAAGGGACTGATGGAGCAGCTTCCTCCGTTACATTCGGCGGTTAGGATAGAAGGAAGGCGGCTTTATGAGTACGCTCACGGAGGAAGTCCGGAGGAAAGGGCTGAAATAGAGAAGAAGGTTAAATCCCGTCAAATATACATTGAAAATCTAAGCATAGAGGAGATAGACCTTCCCTATGTAACCTTTAAGGTCAAGTGCTCTAAAGGTACATATATAAGGACCATCTGTCAGGATGTGGGAGACAGCCTGGGCTGCGGAGCTGCCATGTTGACCCTGGAAAGAACCGAGAGCGGGGCTTTCACCATAGAAAACAGTGTAAGCCTTGAGGAGCTTTCAAATATAGCTGTGGCCGAGGGCATTTTAGATGAAAATCTCAACAGCATAGATAGAACCTTCCACGAAGATATACCGGCCTGTTTTGAAAAATATGTGCTGGGGACGGATTTTCCCCTCATACATTTCGGAACTGCACTGGTAAATGAGGAGCAGGGCCGGAGGTTTATAGACGGCTGGCACATATCCTACGGAGACTGCCGGATTTTACAGGAGCCATCCTACAGCCTGCCTGTGGAAAAGAGCCTGCTGAGAGGTGCAGACCCTGAGGCGGAAGGCTACAATCAGGGAAGCTATGCCGGACTCAAGGTAAAGCCGGAGTATGCAGGAGCCTATAAGCTGTATATAGAAGACAAGGACAAGCCTGATTCTGTCAATGCTTTAAACTTTTTGGGAGTGGCCTTTCATTCCCCTAAGTATAAGAAATTAGTGGCAGATAAGGTGTTTTACAGAACAAAATAGAGAGAAGAAAAAATGGAAATTTTTAATACTTTGGAAGAGGTAAAGGATATAAAGGACACGGCCATAGCCTTGGGCAATTTTGACGGCGTCCATCTGGGTCATCAGACCTTGATAAAACAAATGGTGGCCAAGGCTGACGAGCTTTGGCTGAAAAAGGCTGTTTTCACCTTTGTAAACCACCCGAAAAACCTGATTCCCGGAGGGAAGACGGTAAAGAACATCATATATGAGGAAGAAAAAAGAGCCTTGCTCAGCGAGCTGGGTGTGGATTATCTCTTTAATATACCCTTTACGGCAGACATAATGCAGAAATCTCCCGAGGCCTTTGTCAGAGAGCTCATAGGGGAAAAATTCAAGGCAAAGGAAGTCTTTTGCGGCTTTAACTATCGTTACGGCTATAGAGCAGCCGGGGATGCTGACCTGCTGAGAACCTTGGGGGAGGAAATAGGCTTTTCCGTAAATCAAATCGGGCCTGTGACCATAGGGGGAGATGTTGTCTCCAGCACTCTCATAAGGAATATGATCATGTCCGGTGACATGGAGGAATGCAGTAAGTTCTTAGGCAGGAATTATGACATCATAGGAGAAGTGGTGGTGGGAAACCGCTTAGGTAAGACTATAGGCTTTCCCACATCAAACATCATGATAGACGATACCATGGTGACCCCTCCCAACGGAGTATATATAACCTACTGTCTCTACAACGGAACCAGATATCCAAGCATAACCAATGTGGGCGTAAAGCCTACCATAGGCAGCTTTGCAAAGAATATGGAAACTCATATTTTCAATTTTGACAAGGAGCTTTACGGCAAGAAAATAAAGATAGAGTTTGTAAAGATGACTCGTCCTGAGGTGAAATTCGATTCTAAGGAAGAATTGTCGGCTCAGATAGGAAAGGATTGCCTGGAGGCGAAAATTTTCCACAATCTTTAAGTCTTCCCGGATATAGAGAAGGCCTGAAAATACTAAATTTTCGGTTGACAAGACCTTGATAAAATGCTAATATGAATTGTTGAAATCATTACCTTTGACTTGGCTATGTGAAACTCCAACCCATTGCCCGGCAGAGGTGTATAAAGAAAAGGAGAAATGAAATGATTACTAAAGAAATTAAAGAACAGATCATCAAAGACTATCAGTTAAAGGAAGGGGATACAGGTTCCCCTGAGGTTCAGGTTGCCATTCTGACATACAGAATCAACGATTTGAATGAGCACTTAAAGATTCATGCAAAGGATCACCACTCCAGAAGAGGTCTTTTAAAGATGGTAGGACAGAGAAGAAACATGCTTGCTTATCTTAAGAAAAACGACGTAGAGAGATACAGAGATCTTATCGCTCGTCTTGGCTTGAGAAAGTAATTGACAGTTATTTCAGCGGGGTTATTTGCCCCGCTTTAATATTATAAACAGCTTCCGAATAAGGTATGATGTGGCTCTCTGCGGGGATTTTCAAAAACCGCAAAGGCTTTGGAGAAATATCGGCAGAGAGTCATACATTTAAAAGGAAGCAACACTAAAATTTTACCCGAAAAATCGGGAGAGAAGATGCATTTACAGGAGGTAGTTGTAATGCCAAGATTTACAGATTACAGAACATTTAAGTACCCGCTGGGAGGAAGACTTCTCCAGCTGGAAATCGGCAAAGTTTGCGAACAGGCCAACGGACAGGTGTGGGTCAGATACGGAGACACGGTTGTAAACGTAACCGTATGTGCTTCCAAGCAGCCTAAGGAGGGAATCGATTTCTTCCCCCTTTCCGTGGATTTTGAAGAGAGAATGTACTCCGTGGGCAAGATTCCCGGAGGCTTCATAAAGAGAGAAGGTCGTCCTTCGGAGCATGCCATATTGACATCAAGACTTATAGACAGACCTATAAGACCCTTGTTCCCCAAGGGCTTCTATAATGAAGTGGTAGTAGTTGCCACATGTATGTCCGTAGACCCGGATTGTTCTACGGAAATAGCCGGAATGATAGGCGCATCCGTTGCCATAGCTTCATCGGATATACCTTGGGACGGCCCTATAGCAGCAGTAAAGGTAGGCCGTGTAGACGGACAGCTCATCATCAACCCCACCTTGGCCCAGAGAGAAGCTTCTGACATTGAAGTTACCGTTGCGGGAACTAAGGAAGCTATCATGATGGTAGAAGCCGGTGCCAACGAAGTTCCTGAAATGGACATGTTGGATGCTATCCTGTTCGGCCACGAGGAAATTAAAAAGCTGGTGGAATTCATCGACCAGGTTGTTGCCGAAGTAGGTAAGCCTAAGATGGAAGTAGAGCTCTACAAGCCGGCTGCAGAGGTAGATGAGGCCGTAAGAGCCTTCGCTACTCCTAAGATGAAGGAAGCCATCTTAAATTCCGACAAGCTATCCAGACTTGACAATATGGATAAGGTAGAGGTTGAAACCAAGGAACATTTTGCGGAGATTTATCCGGAAAGCGGAAAGGATATCGACGCCATCCTTTATAACATCACTAAGGAAAGCGTTCGTGCCATGATCCTTGATGAAGGTATCAGACCTGACAACAGAAGCTGTGAGGAAATAAGACCTATCTTCTGTGAAACGGGACTTCTTCCCAGAGTTCACGGAACAGGCCTTTTCAAGAGAGGACAGACTCAGGTTCTTTCCTCCTGCACCCTGGCTCCCGCTTCCGAATCTCAGACCATAGACGGAATCACGGAACAGACAGAAAAGAGATATATACATCACTATAACTTCCCCGGCTTCTCCACAGGAGAGGCTAAGGCACCTCGTTCACCGGGACGTCGTGAAATAGGCCACGGCGCTTTGGCAGAGAGAGCTTTGATACCCGTTCTTCCCAGCGTTGAGGATTTCCCTTACGCTATAAGAGTGGTATCTGACGTGCTTTCCTCCAACGGATCCACCTCTATGGGTTCAACCTGTGGATCCTGCCTGGCACTTATGGATGCCGGCGTTCCTATCAAGAGACCTGTTTCCGGTATAGCCATGGGCCTTATCGAGAGAGTTAAGGAAGACGGAACATCAGAGTTTGCCATCCTTTCCGACATACAGGGAATGGAAGACTTCCTGGGAGACATGGACTTCAAGGTAACCGGTACGGAAGTAGGTGTAACGGCTATCCAGATGGATATCAAGGTTCACGGTTTATCCAGAGATATTTTGGAAAAAGCCCTGAAGCAGGCTAAGGAAGGCAGAATGCACATCATGGAGAAGATGCTGGAAGAAATCCCCGCACCTCGTGAAGAAATGTCCAAGTGGGCACCTCGCGCCATCTCCATCAAGATAGATACAGATAAGATTCGTATAGTTATCGGTAAGGGCGGCGAAACCATCAACGGCCTTGTAGACAAGTATGATGTTAAAATCGACATATCCGAAGACGGCCTTGTATCCATTTACGGAACAGACGCTGCCATGACGGAAGCCTGCCGCAAGGAAATCGAAACCCTCACCAAGGATGTAGAGGCAGGAGAGGTTTACACAGGAAAGGTTACGAGAATCCTTTCCACTATGAAGGGTTCCGTAGGAGCTTTCGTAGAAATTCTCCCCGGCAAGGAAGGCCTCCTTCACATCTCCAAGATGGCTAAGGAAAGAGTGGAAAAGGTTGAAGATGTCATGAATGTAGGCGATGAAGTTACCGTAAAGGTAGTGGAAATCGACAACCAGAACAGAATCAATCTTTCCAGAAAAGAATTGCTGTAATAATAGGAACGAAGTGATTAGAAGTGCTTCTCTGA
>JBHADF010000035.1:0-3306 GCA_041854955.1 Anaerovoracaceae bacterium
TACCTAAAAATGGCGGAAAGAACTTGATACTATATGCCGGTGATACATCAGGGGTTCCAATGTGGCAAATTGTTTCAAAAATTTGCGATGCAACGGACGAAAATGGCAATAGCCTAAACTACTTTATTTCAAATACAGAGGCTGGTGAATGGCTTAATAAAAGAGCGATTTATAGAAAAATTTTGTCCATTTGCGGGGGAAATGATAAGCTCCTGGAAAAACTCTACGGAAACCCCGTAGATGCGTAAGATATTCTAATATATTAGGAGAGCTTTCCTTCAATGACAGAGTTTCATATAACCTGGTTACAAGGTCAAAAGGCAATGTGATGGTTTTCGCACCTAACGCACCGACGGGAAAAGTACTGACTGATACGGAACTTCGTGCTATCTTTACAAATCCTGATGTCACCCATATAAACGGAACATCAAAGACTGAATTCTTAGACTCATACCGAAGCAAGCTTGGCAACCCTGGCTATGTATTTGATGACTATAAAGCCTTGGATCAAAGTGTTGTAGATGATGTGTTTTCCGAAATAACGAACAAACTACCGGACGAATATTTTGACAAGGTTGAAATACACTATGGACGAGGCGGGGGCGGAAAATTAGAAATATTGGGCATAGATACATCGTCTATAACAGGCAATAACGATTTTACCCCTCCTAAGGATTCTTTGATAAGCGCCACTTTAGGTGAAATAGCTGATTCCCTAATGATACGGACGCAGCGAAAAGATTCAATTTGGGTTTTGATGACCTGGATGAGGTGGACAAGCTTGCCGCAAAGAAAATTTGCCATTATATTGATAAGATTTCGGATAGCAATGGTGTGCATTTGGCAGACAATGTAGTTGAAAACTACCTTAAGGCCACTGGAAAGACTCTTGACCAGATTGATGAAGTGGATAAGACCATTATTAATATTGCGAAAGGGATGGTTGATGACGCTGACGAAGTAAAGAAAATTTCTAAGATTTCCTCTAGCTTTGACAATGTATCCAAAGTTGGACTTAAGGGGCTTGAGGTTTTAGGCCGATTGGCAGACTTTTTGGAAATCGGACTTGTTGTGTATGATGTAATGGCTGCATACACAAGTGGCGATACGAAAAAAGCCGCAGCTATTCTTCTTGGCAAAGGTGCTCAGCTAAGTATAGAAACTATTGGAGGGTCTATGATTACAGGCGCCATCTCAGGATATATAGTAGGTTTTGGAGCGGCAATAGGAGGACCTGTAGGAGCTGCAGTAGGTGGCGTTGTGGCTGCTATTATCGGGTATGGAACAGCAGGGACTGTAGGGAACGCAATATATAGCTGGATTATGGATCTTTTTGGGGTGGCAGAGAGTGCTCGTCCAGTGGATCCAATTGTCCTCGATTTGAGTGGAAATGGGTTTTCCCCTAGCATACAGATAGAATCACATATAGCAGAGAAGAAAGACGCGAGCAAAAAACTTTATGATGCACAGAAAGAATTGAAAAAAGCTCAAGAAAATGGAGATGAGGTTCTAATTGATTCATTATCGTTAAGGGTTGATTCCTATAAGGAGGCAATAGAATCTAAAAAAAGGGAATATAAGGAGGAGCTGAATCAGCAGATTTTTGCCCTTAAACAGGAAGCGGAAACTTACTCAACTCAGTACAAGAAGTATCAGATAGAAAATGAAAAATATGTAATAGAATCTCCTGTAGATGGATATGTAAATTTTGTATCTGCCACACATGAAGGACAAGTGGTGACAAATGGAAGTACTATTGCTACTATTGTGCCAACAGATAGCAACCTTGAATTTGAGTGCTATATACAAGATAAAGATAGAGCGGAAATAGAAGTTGGAATGGATACCAATCTCAAGCTATCTGCATATTCTTTCTCGGATTACGGTGCTATTACGGGAAAAGTTACAAAAATAAGTCCTTCGGTTTTTAATCATGAATTATATGGGAACGTTTATGTAGTAAATATTTCAATCAACAATGATGAAATTAATCCTGATATAAAGCTGATTTCCGGTCTTTCAGGAAATGTTGAGATAATAACGGGAAAGCAGACTGTTTTACACTACTTTCTGAAGCCGGTTTCAAAAGCATTAAGGGAAAGTTTGAAGGAAAATTAATCAAAACAAATAGATTGTCTAAATTACCGTGTGGAT
Organism: Anaerovoracaceae bacterium; assembly: GCA_041854955.1. Taxonomy (GTDB): domain Bacteria; phylum Bacillota; class Clostridia; order Peptostreptococcales; family Anaerovoracaceae; genus CAMENZ01. The sequence continues at coordinate 2,155 of JBHADF010000035.1, forward strand.
GGGGGCTTTCCGAAATTCCAAACTATCGTGTAGGGTTAGACAGAATTAAAGCTTTGGTAAAATGCCTGGGGGCTTTTATATGTAGGTTATGAATCTTGTTATGTGGTGACTATTTGGTCAAATGCAACTATGACGCTTGAAAGGCCAAACTGGGGCAAATATGCCCAAAAGATATGCTTTCACAAAAGGTTAGAGCTATCAGGCGTTGATAGCATCGAAGGGGTATAAAAAGGAAAAGGGGTATTTATGAGCAAAGCTGAAATTATGGATAAAAGAGAAGTAAGCTTTAAGAGATTGATTTGGCAGAGCCTGCCGGAAATGTGGAAGTTCCAGCTTTTGGCGGCAGTTCTTTTGACCGTGATTGCAGGAGGACTTACCTACTGCATTTCTTGGGTAGCGGAAACAAGGGGATCCGCCTTGACCACGGCCAATTTTAAGGAATTTCTGTTTAGCTGGCGAAGTCCGGCCATATTGATTTTAGGGGCCATACTGGTTTTTCTGTACATAGTAATAGAAATTTTTGCCCACATCTACATGACTAAGGATATATTGGAAGGAGAGCCGGTCAGCCTGAGAGGCGGCATAAAAAGAGGTCTCGCATCCTTAATGAAATTTATGGATATTTGGGGCATAGCTATAATCCTATACATATTCATAGCAGTCCCCTTATGGGGCATAGGCTTTTCCATAAGCCTGACAGAAACTTTCTATATACCTAATTTCATCATGGAATTTATCGAGAGCAAACCTCTCTATGGGGCTGTCTACGGTGCCGCAATCATACTTCTGATTGCCATAGGCTTCAACTCCATATTTGCCATCCACGGGGTGCTGATTGACGGAAAGAAGCCTAGGGAAGCCCTCAAGAGCTCGGCAGAAATTATAAAAAAGAACCGGAAGGTCTTTTTAAAGGAAACAGCAAAGATAATACTCATACTTTTTCTCATACAGGTAGGGGCGTGGCTTCTGTTCAGAGCCCTTCCCCCTATCTGGCTGGAAGAGTGGAGCGGCAATGAGATACCTACAGGCTATGTCATAGATTGGATGGAAAAGAAAGACTTTTCCATGGTGACGGATATGGACTTGATGGTGGTGCTCTACAGATTTTCCGGTGCCTTCGTGGTGCTGGTGGGAGCCTATTTTAATTCCATA
>JBHADF010000036.1:0-8755 GCA_041854955.1 Anaerovoracaceae bacterium
GCTCAGCAAAATAGGCGGTATTTCCCCTGCTTTTGCAGACAGCTTGGCGGAAGAAGAGGACAAGTGGGCCTTTTTCTCCCAGGCCTCAGAAAAGGCTCAAACCGGTCATGTTTCCCCTGCAATATACTATGCCGAGGGAGAACCTAAGGAGTTTTATATAATGCCTCTGGAGGAATTTGAGCAGGTCTGCGAGAAGGAAAGCTTTGAAGCTATAAGCCCTTGCCTGGAAGCATATTTCGGGCGAAAGGAGTCATCAAATCAGGGGAGACAGAAGGCCTCCGACTTAACCAAGTCCGTAAGTGCCGCCTTGGATAAGATGTATCTTAAGAAGAAAAGACTGTCGGAAGACCTGCTGAAGGCGGAGGATTCGGAAGACTTGCGGCTTTTCGGAGAGCTTCTGACGGCCAATTTGCACCTGGTAAAGACGGGCATGAAATCTGTGGAGCTTACAAACTACTATGACGGGAAAAGTGTTACAGTGCCCTTGGATGTGAAGGCGAGCCCTTCCAAGAATGCTCAAAGCTATTTCAAGAAGTATTCAAAGGCAAAGACAGCGGTAAAAGAAAAGCAGATTCAGATAGAAGAAAATCAAAGAGAAATCGACTACTTGGAGTCGGTGCTTTCTTACCTGGAAAACACCGATGATGTGGAGGAAATAGAAAACATCAGGAGAGAGCTGGTGGAGACGGGCTATGCAAAGAGAAGAAAGCAGCAGGGAGGCTACAAGGAAAAGAGCTATAAGGCAAAGCCTCACAGCCATATTTTGCCCGGTGGAAAGACGGTTCTCGTAGGAAGAAACAATAAGGAGAACGATATACTCACCCTTAAGACAGGAGCCAAGACGGACTACTGGTTCCATACCAAGGATATACCCGGCTCCCATGTGATTTTGCAGACCGGAGGAGAACATCCCTCAGAGGAGGAAATAATGGTGGCAGCCTCCATAGCTGCCTACTATTCCAAGGCCAGGACTTCGGAAAATGTGGCGGTGGACTATGTGCCCCTCAGATACGTGAAAAAGCCTTCGGGCGCAAAGCCGGGCATGGTGATTTTCACTAACAACAGGACGGTTTGGGTTAATCCTGAACTGCCGGCAGGGGAAAGGCCATAGGAGCCGACTTGCCGCCAAAGGGTTGCCAAAGCACCCTGTTTAAGATAGAATACTAAGGTAATCATACATTGATATATATAAGTGAAAGGTGGAAATGGTATGATAAAGAGCATGACCGGCTTCGGAAGAAGCGAGCACACAGACGGAAAGAGAAATGTGGTGGTGGAAATAAAGTCCGTGAACCACAGATATTCGGATATAGCTGTAAAGATGCCAAGGCGTTACGGCTTTGCCGAGGATAAGGTAAAGAACAAGGTGAAGGAAAGCCTGAGACGAGGCAAGGTAGAGGTTTCCATCATGGTGGAAAACATAACGGAAAACGATATGAACATTCGCCTGAATCTACCTCTGGCAGAGCAATACTATAACGGCTTAAAGGAACTTAAAAAGGATTTTGCCATAAGTGACGAGATAAGCTTGGGACTTTTGGCAAGTCTCCCTGATGTAATGAAGGCTATACCCGATGTGGAGGACGAAAATCAGCTTACAGCTATGATTCTCATTCCCGTGGAAGAGGCGGCGGCCAATCTGGAGAAAATGCGCGCCGTGGAGGGAGCCAAATTAGTGGAAGATCTGCTGAAAAAGGGGGAAACCATCAAGGCAATTTTAGACAAAATCGAAGGCAAAGGACCCAAGGTAGTTGAAGAATACACGGCTAAACTGAGAGAGAGAATAAAGGACCTCATAGGCAACAATGTGAACATTCCCGAAGACAGAATCCTGGTGGAAGCTGCCATATTTGCGGACAAATGCTCCGTAGACGAGGAAATAACACGCCTCAACAGCCATCTGGTGCAGCTTAAAAATATCTTGACCGGCAGGGAGGATACCGTAGGAAAGAAATTGGATTTCCTGGTTCAGGAAATGAACAGAGAAGCCAACACCATAGGCTCAAAGGCCAATGACATTGAAATAACCAACTGTATGTTGGATATTAAAGCGGAGATAGAAAAAATCAGAGAGCAGGTTCAGAATATAGAATAAGCCTTGAAAAGAATGGCTGATTATGTTAAAATAAAGTTTCAGACGGATAAAAAATAGAGGTTTATGAATGAATTTAGACAACCATAAAGGAAAACTATACGTAATTTCCGGTCCTTCGGGCGCCGGAAAGGGCACAATATGCAAGAGGCTTTTAGAGGAGACTGACCTGAGTCTTTCAGTATCCATGACCACCAGAGCTCCACGAAACGGAGAGATAGACGGTGTTCATTACTTCTTTGTAAGCCACGATGATTTTGCGGATATCGTAGCCGAGGACGGCTTCCTGGAGCATGCAGAGGTATACGGAAATCGTTACGGAACTCCTAAAGGACCCGTTATGGAAAAGCTGAAGCAGGGAATAGATGTTATCTTGGAAATCGAGATGCAGGGGGCCCTCAAGGTAAAGGAGAATTATCCCAACGGAGTGTTTATATTCATCCTGCCTCCATCCATGTCAGAGCTCAGAAAGCGCCTTACAGGCAGAGGAACGGAAACGGCAGAGGCCATAGAAATGCGTCTCAGCGGAATTTTAAAGGAACTTTCATATATTGAAAAATACGATTATTGCGTAGTGAACGGGGAGCTTGAGGAGGCTGTCAACAGGATAAAGGCCATAGTAGTGGCCGAACATTCCAAGGTTATGATGACCGCAGCCCAACTTATAGCTTCATACTCAAAGGAGGAATAATATGTTATATCCATCAGTTAATGAAATGAGAAAAAAAGCCGACAGCAGATACACTCTCGTGATTTTGGCCGCCAAGAGAGCCAGAGATATAATCGAGGGAAAGCCGATTTTATGTGAAACTGCCATCGAAAAGCCTGTATCCATAGCTGCCCATGAGATCGCAGAGGATCTTATAACCTACAGCAGAGAAGAGGCATAAGGGAAAGCCGTGAGAGGCTTTCGATTTTGCTTGACATTTCTATCTACACTATGTAGAATACTTTAGAAACTGAATAACAGACGGTGAAGGAACCAGTAGGCAGATGTAAGAGCCTTACAGAGAGTTACCCCCATCGGGACAGATTTTGCCCGGTGCGGCTGAGAGGGTAATGGTGAAGTTTGACTGAATATCACTCCGGAGTCTGACACAACTATGAGAGGCACCTTGTCAGAGGTTGCAAGTAGGGTGGTACCGCGGTTAAAACAATCGTCCCTAAGGCCAAATAGGCATTAGGGGATTTTTTTGCGGAAAAACCTAAAATGTATATGACAATATTTATATAAGAAGGAGAAAACATGTTTAAGCATTTATCTGAAAAACCTGTTGCAGAGGTTCAGAATCAGCAAGTTGAAAAGTGGAGACAGGAGGACTTGCTCCACAAGTGCGTGGCGGCAAGAGAGGGCTGCACACCCTTCGTATTTTATGAAGGGCCCCCTACTGCCAACGGAAAACCGGGCATCCACCATGTTATGGCCAGAACCTTAAAGGATTCCATAAATAGATATAAGACCATGCAGGGCTACCAGGTTAAGAGAAAAGGCGGCTGGGATACCCACGGCCTTCCTGTTGAAATTGAAGTGGAAAAGCAGCTTGGCATGTCCGGAAAGCAGGATATAGAAAAGTACGGTATCAAGGAATTTAACGAAAAATGCCGTGAATCCGTTTTCACTTATACGGAAATGTGGACGGAAATGTCCGACAGAATGGCATACATGGCCGATATGGACAACCCCTACATAACCTTGGACAACGACTATATCGAAACAGGCTGGTGGATAATAAAGAAATTCTTTGATGCAGGACTTATCTACGAAGGACACAAGATAATTCCTTACTGCCCTCGTTGCGGAACAGGCTTGGCTTCCCATGAAGTAGCTCAGGGCTACAAGATGGTAAAGGTAAATACTTTGACCTGTAAGTTTAAGAGGAAGGATGCGGAAAATGAATACTTCCTGGCATGGACAACCACACCTTGGACCCTGGCGTCCAACGTTTCCCTCACAGTGGGCCCCAACATTGACTATGTAAAGGTTAAGATGGTTTCAGGGGAAGAAGAGGGAAATATCTTCTACTTGGCCAAAAACCTTGTAGGTAAGGTTATCGGAAAGGATGAATATGAAGTCCTTGAAGAAATGAAGGGTACCGATTTGGAATACATGGAATACGAGCAGCTCATGCCCTTCGTGAAGATTCCTGAGGGAAAGAAGGCATTCTTCGTAACCTGCATGGACTACGTTTCCATAGATGACGGTACAGGCATCGTTCACACGGCTCCCGCCTTCGGTGAAGACGACTATAACTGCGGCAGAAAATATGATTTGCCCGTTTTGCAGCCGGTGGATGAAGAAGGAAACTATACAGAAACACCCTGGGCAGGCCGCTTCGTAATGGAAGAGGGGCTGGATGTGGATATAATCAAATATCTGGCAGAGGGAAAGAAAATCTACAAGAAAGAAAAGCTGGAGCATAACTATCCTCACTGCTGGAGATGCGATACACCTCTCGTTTACTATGCTAAGAAATCCTGGTACATCGAGATGTCCAAGCTGAAGGATCAGCTTGTCGCTAACAACAATACGGTAAACTGGTATCCCGACTACGTGGGAGAAAAGCGCTTCGGAAACTGGCTTGCAGAGGTAAAGGACTGGGCTATATCCCGTTCCAGATATTGGGGAACACCTATTCCTATCTGGCAGTGCGACGATTGCGGCCATCTTCAGTGCATAGGCTCCAGAGACGAGCTTGTGGCAGCCGTAGACCAGAAGATAGAAAATACCATAGAGCTTCACAGACCTTATGTGGACGAGGTAACCATTACCTGTCCTCACTGCGGAAAGCCCATGCACAGAATCCTGGATGTAATGGACTGCTGGTTCGACTCAGGCTCCATGCCTTTCGCCCAGTGGCACTATCCCTTTGAGCACAAGGATGATTTCGACCAGCTGTTCCCTGCCGACTTTATCTGCGAAGGCATCGACCAGACGAGAGGCTGGTTCTATTCCCTCATGGCCATATCCACCTTCATCATGGGAAGAGCACCCTACAAGAACGTTCTTGTAAATGACTTAATCCTGGACAAGGAAGGCAAGAAGATGTCCAAGCACAAGGGAAACACCGTATCTCCCTTCGAGATGCTGGACAAATATGGAGCAGATGCTACAAGATGGTATCTCCTCTATGCTTCTCCTGCGTGGAGCCCGACAAAGTTCGACGAAGAAGGCCTGATAGATGTTTCTTCCAAGTTCTTCGGAACTCTGAAAAATGTCTATAACTTCTTCATACTCTATGCAAATCAGGATAATATAGACCCGACAAAATTCCGGGTGCCCTACGCAGAAAGACCTGAGCTGGACAGATGGATTCTTTCCAGGTACCACGGTCTCATCAAGGCTGTAACCGAGCATATGGACCGTTATGACCACATGAAGACCGTAAGAGCCATAACCGAGTTTGTGGCCGAGGACCTTTCCAACTGGTACATCAGAAGAGCGAGAAGAAGATTCTATGCCGAGGAAATGACCGATGACAAGAAGAGCGTATACCTGACTACCTACGAAATCCTGGTAGGTGTGTCCAAGCTCATAGCTCCCATCGCACCTTTCATTTCCGATGAAATGTATATAAATCTGACGGGAGAAGAAACCGTTCATGTAGCCTATATGCCTAAGGCCGACGAAAGCCTCATAGATAAGGGTGTAGAGGAAAGAATGGACTTGGTTCGTAACCTCGTAACCTTGGGAAGAGGAACCCGTGAAAAGGAAAAGATAAAGGTTAGACAGCCTCTTGCAGAAATCCTTGTCGACGGAAAATATGAGAGCCTCATAGGCGATTTGACACCTCTCATGGAGGAAGAGCTCAATGTTAAGAAGGTAGTCTTCGAGAAGGATTTAGATGCCTATATGGACTTCTCCTTAAAGCCGAATTTCAGGGCTGCCGGTCCTGTCTTCGGAGGAAAGGTTAAGGACTTCGGCGCCTACATAGGAAAGGTGAACCCTAAGGAATTCGTTTCTCAGGTAGAAGCTCAGGGTGAGGTTAAGATAGACTTAGGCGGAGAGGAATTCTCCGTGACTAAGGACCATCTGGAAATAAGAATTTCCGCTAAGGAAGGCTTCTCCGTAGCTATGGAAAACAACGTTTTCACTATTTTGGACACAAACCTGACACCGGAGCTCGTGTCCGAAGGTCTGGCCAGAGAGCTGATTTCCAAGGTACAGCAGATGAGAAAGGCCAAGAACTTTGAAATGATGGATAACATCAGAATCAAAGCTTACTCCGATGAAGAGGTTGAGGCGGCAGTAGAAGAGCACAGAGAGTACATCATGAGTGAAACTCTGGCCCTTGAACTGGAAGCCCAGCTGAAAGCCGATGGAGCTTCACAGGGCTGTGAAGAATACGATCTCAACGGCCACAAAGCAGGAATCCTGGTAGAAAAGTTATAGGAAAATAAAAAATACGGCATTGCATGGATTTTATATATCCGGTGCGATGCCGTTTTTTAGTTATGCTTTACACTTACCCTTCCTTATGAAAGGGAATGATGATTGAATTTATTCTGCTTCACTGTATACATCACCGTGAAGGCTGCTCCGGCGGAAATCCAGGAGGCTATATATATCCATACGATGGTTTCCATAGAGCTGTAGATGGGAAGTACGAAGAAAATACATACAACCCTGAGCAGACACACGGTTATGAGGGTGGTTATCATAGGCTTCAAGGTATCTCCGAAGCCGCAGCAGGCTCCTGTAAAGGATTCAGCCAAGGAGTAAAATACAAAGAAGGGTGTCATCATACCCATGTACTTAACCACCAAGGGAATTATAGCCGCTCTGTCAGCTTCTGATAAGAACCAACTTCCTATGGTTCCCGAGCCAAAGTATAGGACAGTGCTGACCACAGCAATAGCTATGAAGGACATTAGAGCCCCCAGCAGCACTCCTTGCTTTACCCGGGGCCGCTTATCGGCACCTATATTCTGAGAAACATAGGTTGTCAGAACCGGCGCCATGGAATCGGCTATAAGCCATATTATTAAGTTCATCTTTGCACATATACCCCAGGCGGCGATGCTGTCCGTACCCATTCTGTTTACGCTGGCCTGAACTATGGAATTGGCTATGGGGAAAAGGATAGATTGAAGAGCCAAGGGTATACCTGTGATGACCATGGTGGTCATATGCTCCGTGCAGAAGGTGGGACGAATTTTAGCCTCAAAATCAGGTATAGGCTTGAATTTTGAAAGCATACGGAAAACGAACAGCATGCTGACGATTTGCGCTATTACAGTGGCTATGGCAGCACCCTTGACACCCATATGGAATACTCCCACCAGCAAAATATCGCCTATAATATTTAGCAATGCGCTGAAAATTAAGGCGTAAAGAGGCCGCTTTGAGTCGCCGAAGGCTCTGAGAATGCCTGCATTCATGCTGTACAGGACCATAGCCCAAAGACCGCCGAAGTAAATACGGCAGTAAGCCAGGGTTTGAGGATAGAGATTTTCGGGGACGGACATGATATCCAGCAGAGCAGGAGTTAAGAATACGCCGGCTAAAGAGCATAGGCAACCTAAAATCAAGGCCAGGGTATTGGCTGTACGAATAGAGCAGGCCAGGCCTTCACTGTTTTTTGCCCCGTAATACCTTGAAATTAGAATGGTAGCCCCCGCCGTAAGTCCGTTCATAAAGTTGATGGGGAATTTAAAAAGTATAAATACGGAATCTATAGCCGCCAGGCCTGTTTTTCCCGTAAACTGTCCTACGATGACAGCATCTGCGGTGGCGTAGAGCTGTTGAATCAGACTTCCCAGGATTATGGGGATGACAAAGGCGATTAAAGCCTTTGGAATGTTTCCGTTAGTCAGGGTCAAATCTTTTTTGATAAAAAACACTCTCCTTTTCTAAAAAAAACAGCAGGCGGAATTTTGTAAATTTTCCGACTGCTGCGAACGATTTTACGCAATGCAATGATTTCCTCATGAGGAAAGCTCTATAAAATCCTGCAGTTCTTCTGACTCATATCTCAAACGATAATTGCCGCTGCCTTCTCGGTATAAACCAATGACTGACTTACGTCTACGCGACAAAATCTCGATATTCACAGCACCGTTTCGTGCGGGGACTTTAACCCCATTCTCTTTTAAGCCCGACAGCACCATAAGATGCCACCGAAGCACAGGATGTTGCATAAATGAGGATAACAGATAAGGGAGTTTTTGTCAACCGAGGAAAAGGGTTTAGGTTTTTAAAGCCTCCAAAGAAGCTTATCAAATATAACGCTGATGTACGAATTGTGAGTAATCAATTATTTGCATTTAAAATAGGAACCTTACTGGATATTATATTCTTTATAGCAGTAGATATTTACGATATGATTCAAAGAAAATATTTCAAAATCATAATGAAAAGAGTTAAAAAAATCAGCCAATGATTTAGATATGAAGGGTGCAATATACTGAGCAAAGCTCAATTGGTGTATTGCACTTTTTCTATTCTTTTGAAAAACATTGACTTTTTCAAACACCTTATGGTAATATACTCTGGTAAAAGTTCATAAGTCGGCTACTATGCCGAAGAGGATGAGTTCGAGATAGTTCGAGTAAAAGGGAAGCCGGTGTGAACCCGGGACGATCCCGTCACTGTGATAGTCAGTCCGAAGCATTTTGCCACTGAGGATAAAAACTTGGGAAGGCGCTGAGGATGTTTACGCTTAA
>JBHADF010000037.1:0-29611 GCA_041854955.1 Anaerovoracaceae bacterium
CTGCAATAGCTCCCGTCTTTTTCCCATATAAAAAGGCTGCCAGGAAAAGAGGCACATTGCCTAAATGTATAAGTCCGCCGCTCCCCATAAGAGGCAGCCTTATATTTACCTGCCATGTGGCTGCTAAGGTCAAGGCTATGAAAAGTGCATTGATTGTTAAAGCCTTCGTATTTCCTCTGCTCAATGTGTCGTTTTTTCCCGATGTCATCATAATAATTCCTTCCCTTTTGTCTATAGGCTCTTAAATGAACCTTGCAAATTTCCCTCTCTATACGATACACTGAAATGTGTAATTATCAAACAGTCAATTTCATATTATTTTTGTATATACACTTTGGTAATTCACCCCTATATCAGCGTTGTTTTCATCCTTTTTACGAGATATACCCCGTCTCTGTATATATACAGTTTTAATCTGAGATTTTATTCCCCTTTCTTCAAAGTTCCTTGGACTTTTTTGTCGCCTTATGTTATAGTGAAAATGTGGGCAATCTACAGCGATTGTCAGAAAAAAGGATTAAATTAAATACAATATATAAGGAGATGAAAAAGATGTATATTTCAGAAGATATTAAATATGTGGGTGTCAATGACCACGATTTGGATCTTTTTGAGGGGCATTATCACGTACCCAAGGGAATGGCATACAATTCCTATGTAATCATGGATGAAAAAATAGCAGTTATGGATTCCGTAGAAAAAGGCTTTACGGACCTGTGGCTCGGAAATATCGAAAAGGTTTTGGACGGCAAGAAGCCTTCCTACCTGGTAATTCACCACATGGAGCCGGACCACTCCGGTAATATCGTAAACTTTATGGCAAAATATCCCGAAGCCGTAATCGTGGCTTCCGCCAAGGCTTTCGATATGATGTATAACTTCTTCGGAGCAAAATTCGACGATAGAAGACTGGTAATGGGTAACGGCGATACTCTCGATTTAGGTAAGCACAAGCTGACCTTCTTCACCGCACCTATGGTTCACTGGCCGGAGGTTATCTCCTCCTACGATTCCACAGACAAGGTTCTCTTCTCTGCCGATGCCTTCGGTACCTTCGGCGCCAACGACGAAGAATTTGACTGGGATGATGAAGCGAGAAGATATTTTGTAGGCATAGTAGGTAAATACGGCCAGCAGGTTCAGATGCTTCTTAAAAAGTTGCAGGAAGTAGATATTAAAATTATATGCTCACTCCACGGTCCCGTAATCACGGAAAATCTGGAGCACCGCGTAGGCCTCTACGATACCTGGTCATCCTACAGGCCCGAATCCGACGGTATATTCATACCTTACACTTCCGTATACGGAAATACTAAGGCGGCAGTGGAGCTTTTGGCTGAAAAGCTGAGAGAAAAGGGCTGCCCTGAGGTAGTCACCATGGACCTGGCCAGAACAGATATGTCCACAGCGGTAGCCAACGCCTTCAAGTACGGCACCATCGTCATGGCAACCACCACCTTTAATGCAGATATTTTCCCTTATATGAAGGAATTTATCAGCTCCATCGTGGAAAGAAACTTCCAAAACAGACACTTGGCTTTCATAGAAAACGGAAGCTGGGCGCCTATGGCAGGCAAAGTGATGAGAGGCATGCTTGCCAATACGCAAAATATGACCTACGCCGCAACCACTGTCCATTTGCTTTCCAGCCTCTGTGACGATTCCAGAGCGGAAATCGAAGCTTTGGCAGAGGAATTAGCCGCAAGATGCAAGGGCGGAGCTTCCCAAGGAGGAAATGCAGCGCCTACAGAAGCGAAGCCTAAGAAGCGTTTCGTTTGTACAGTCTGCGGATACATACATGAAGCTGAGGAGTTGCCCGCCGACTTTACCTGCCCGCTGTGCATGCAGCCGGCATCGGCCTTCAAGGAAATGTAAGCCTTTTTCGTCATTATACAAAATCCGGGATTTTCTCCTTGATTAGTGATGAAAAAAGTAGTATAATACCCTTGTTATAGCTAAATACTGTTCTAACAGCTCGAATATTTCATTTTAGTCAGGAGGTGAAATGTATGGCAACAGTTATCGTAAGAGACAATGAAAGTTTGGAGTCTGCTCTTAAGAGATTTAAGAGAAGCTGCGCCAGAGACGGCGTTATGAGTGAACTTAGAAAGAGAGAGCACTACGAGAAACCAAGCGTAAAGAGAAAGAAAAAGTCTGAAGCTGCAAGAAAAAAGGCTAAGAAATATTAATAGGTGATCAAATGGCAATCAAAGAGAAATTGATGGCAGACTTCAAGGAAGCCATGAAGGCTCGTGATGAAGTAGCCAAGAACACCATAAGCTTTGCACGGGCCGCCATTAAGCAATATGAAGTGGATAACCGTGAAGAGCTTGATGATGAAGGCATTACTGCTATTTTAGTAAAGCAGGTTAAAATGAGAAAAGATGCCCTCGCTGATTTTGAAAGAGCAGGTAGAACAGATTTAATAGAATCCTATAACGCCGAGATAGAAGTTCTTAAAAGATATCTTCCCGAGCAGCTTTCCGAAGATAAGATTCGTGAAGCCATCGGTCAGGTGGCCAAAGATTTGGGCATCGAAGGCGGTATGCAAAACATGGGCAAGTTGATGGGTCCTGTAATGGCAAAGCTGAAAGGCTTGGCCGACGGAGCCGTAGTCAAGTCCCTTGTAGAGGAGTTCTTGAAAAAATAAAAGCGACCTCGCGTAAAACGCGAGGTTTTCTTTATGAAACGGAGCATGCTCGTAAAAGGAGATGCTCCGTTTTCCTGTTCACTTCTTATGAGATCAGGCATCAGCCCGGAGGCCAGGTCATTTTTCTCTTTCCTAAGATGTGGAAATGTAAATGCTTTACCGTCTGGAAAGCATCCTCTCCGTTGTTGGAAACCACTCTGTAGCCATTTTCCAAACCTAATTCCTTGGCGATATCCTTTATCTTCACCATCATTCTGCCTACCAGGGCTCCGTCGGCCTCTGAGATGTCGTCGATGGATGTGATATGCTTCTTAGGGATTAAGAGCACATGGACCGGTGCCTGAGGCTCCACATCGTGGAAGCAAATCATTTCATCGTCTTCATAAACTATGTTGGTGGGAATTTCGCCACTTGCCAACATGCAAAAAATACAATCTGCCATTAAATTATTTCTCCTTTCATTCCGTCTTTATATAAAGATACAAGCTTTACCTCTTTAAGGCTGTTCAGGTCGGATTCGCCGCCTTTACAATATACTTTAATATAGTTATCGCTGTAGCCGGAAGCCTCCCCATCCTTGAGTTCTTCAAAGAGAACCCTTCTCTTGTCTCCTATGAGCTCCCTGAGGAAAACCTCCGCCCTCTTAGCTGAGTTTGTTGCCAAAATCTCGCTTCTCAGGCTCTTTAAATGGTCTGAAACCTGATTTTTCATCTTGGCGGCGGCAGTACCCTGCCTCTTGGAATATTTGAAGACATGAACCTTGGAAAAGCCCACCTTTTCCACCATATCCAAGGAGTCTCGGAAGTCCTCTTCATCTTCTTCGGGGAAGCCTACAATTATGTCGGCAGTGATGCCGTAGCCTCTGTCGAAGGCTCTCAGTTCTTTAACTATGGCGAGATAGTCCTCCCGAGTGTAGTGGCGGTTCATGCCCTTGAGCACCTTGTCGCTACCGCTCTGCAGGGACAGATGGAGATGGTGACACAGCTTGTCATATTTGAGCAAATTATGCACATAAGCCGCGTTTACCACCGTAGGCTCCAGAGAGCTGAGCCTGATTCTGAAATCTCCATCCAAGGCGTTTATCCTCTTTATTATAATCTCGATACCCTTCATATTGGTCTCATCGGGATACAGGGCAAATCCATAGTCCTTTTCCTGCCCGTAGAGAGCAGTGTTTATGCCCGTCAAAACTATTTCCTTGAAGCCCTTTGCTACGAGGGCCTTCGCCTCCTCCAGGATTTCCTCCGGGTCTCTGGAGCGTACGTGACCTCTGGCAAAGGGAATCATACAGTAGGAGCAAAATCTGTCGCAGCCCTCCTGTATCTTGATATATGCTCGTGTTCTGGAATCCATGGATGTGATAATTCCTCTGTCGTTATAGGTATCCAAAGAGTCGTAGGGCAAAACATGGGTGCTCTGTCTATTTTCCGGCCTGAGCATAGCTTCCTTTACATAATCCAGCAGCTTGCCCTTTTCTCCGTTGCCGGTGACAATATTCACCTCTTCCATGGCCTCCAGCTCCTCCGGCTTCACCTGAGAATAGCAGCCGGTCACAGCCACCAGAGCCTCCGGTGCCTGCCTCTTCATTCTTCTTATATACTGTCTCGATTTCCTGTCCGCCAGATTAGTAACGGTGCAGGTATTTATTATATATACATCCGCAAAATCTTCTTCTCCCACTATTTCAAAGCCGGCAGCCTTAAACTGCTCCTTCATGGCTTCCGTTTCGTACTGGTTGACCTTGCAGCCCAATGTATGAAATGCAATTTTCTTCATATTTTCCTCCGCCTTTAGTCTACCACAAAGGGTAGCTTTGATAAAGCTGTTTTTCATTAAATTCTTCTTGCTAAAATATCCTATTTTATGTTACAATCAGTCAACATTTTGTTTTTGGGAAATGGAGGAAAATCTATGGAAACTAAAAAACTATTAACCACAAAGGACATGACGCTGGTGGCGCTTTTTACGGCTCTCATAGTCGTATGTGCCTGGATTTCAGTCCCCTTTACGGTACCCTTTACCCTGCAAACCTTCGCTGTCCTTACAGCGGCAGGTCTTTTGGGAGCAAAGAAAGGAACCTTCAGCGTTTTGCTCTATGTCCTTTTAGGAGCGGTGGGCCTTCCTGTCTTCGCCGGTTTTAAAGGCGGCATAGCAGCTTTATTGGGTCCTACGGGAGGCTACATAATCGGCTTCCTCTTCACAGCCTTTATCACAGGCCTCATCATCGACCGCTTCGGAAAATCCTTGAAAGTAGTCATACCGGCTATGATTTTGGGGATGATAATATGCTACATCTTCGGAACGGCTTGGTTCATGTACGTTTACACTCAGGCCAAGGAAGCTGTAAGCCTGATGACCGTATTGGGCTGGTGTATCTTCCCCTTCTTAATACCTGACGGTATTAAGCTGGCACTTTCCGCCATAGTGGTAAACCGCCTCAAGGAAAAAATATAGCCTAAAAAAACAGAGCTTCATGAATCGGGTAAGTTCCGCCTGATGGGGCTCTTTTCATTTCCTCAATTCTTTCAATTAAAACAGCCCATACTGTTTAAGTCGGGCTGCCCTCATTTCCTTTTATCAAATGACAAAGTCCTCCGTCATCTGTCCTCGCATCAAGTCTTGGATTGTAACGCTGTCCAAGTAGTCCATTATCAGCTTGTTCAGCTTAATCCACAGGGGAAAAGTCCGGCATTTTCCGGAATTTTCGCAGGAGTTGTTTTCCAAACCCATGCAAGACACCGGCGCAAGGCTTTTTTCCGTCAAGCGAAGCACCTCACCTACCTTGTAATCTTCAGGTTTACGGTTGAGGCGATAGCCGCCTCCCTTTCCGTGGACGCTGTCTACCATATTGTTCTTTGAGAGGAGAGCCATTATACTCTCCATGTATTTTTGTGAAATATCATTTCTCTTTGATATGTCCTTAAGGGGTATGTATTCCACACCTCCGTTTTCAGCCAAATCAACCATGACTCTCAGCGCATATCTCCCTCTGGTGGAAATAATCAACTCTATCACCCTCTTTCCGGTTCTGCGCAAAATCTCCCCGGTCGGACATTAGCCTCCTAAAAGATGCCTGTGGAGAGATATCTTTCTCCGGTGTCCGCCAGCAGGGCCACTATGTTTTTCCCTTTGTTTTCAGGTCTCTTTGCCAAATCCAAGGCAGCCTTCAAAGCTGCTCCCGAGGAAATCCCCACAAGGACGCCTTCGGCTTCTGCGATTTCTTTGGTCATGGCAAAGGCTTCTTCATCCCCCACGGTGATGACCTCGTCATAAACACCGCAGTCCAATACCTGGGGTATAAATCCCGCGCCTATTCCCTGAATTTTATGTTTTCCGCTTTCTCCCTTGGAAAGCACCGGGGAATTGGCAGGTTCCACTGCTACCACCTTTATGCCGGGGTTCCGGGACTTAAGATATTTTCCTACGCCGGTAATGGTTCCGCCGGAGCCTACTCCTGCTACGAAAATATCCACCTGTCCATCTGTATCCCTGTATATTTCAGGTCCCGTAGTTTCGAAGTGGGCCTGAGGATTGGCTTCGTTAGTAAACTGTCCTGTCATTATACCGCCGGGAACAGTCTTTGCCAGTTCTTCAGCCTTAGCTATGGAGCCCTTCATTCCCAAGGCGCCATCGGTGAGAACCAGCTCGGCGCCGTAGGCCTGTACAAGCTGTCTTCTCTCCATAGACATGGTCTCAGGCATTACCACAATGGTTCTGTAGCCCTTGACGGCAGCCATAAAGGCCAGTCCTATGCCTGTGTTGCCGCTGGAAGGCTCTATTATAACCGAATCCGGCTTAAGGAGGCCTTCTCTTTCGGCGGCCTCAATCATGGACTTGGCTATTCTGTCCTTCACGGAACCGGCCGGATTGAAATATTCCAGCTTGACCATGAGCTTGGACTCTAAATTGTATTTTTTTTCTACGGAAACAAGCTCCAGCAATGGAGTGTTTCCTACCAGCTGATCAGCTGATGTGTAAATTCTCATTTCTATTTATTCTCCTGTTTAGCTTTATAGTCGTCTATAGCGGCCTTGATGGCCTCTTCAGCTAAAACAGAACAGTGGATTTTATGAGCGGGCAGTCCGTCCAAGGCTTCGGTTACAGCCTTGTTGGTCAAAGCCAGAGCTTCGTCCAAAGACTTTCCTTTGATAAGCTCGGTAGCCATGGAGCTGGAAGCTATAGCGCTGCCGCAGCCGAAGGTTTCAAAGCTTACGTCCTTGATCTTATCATCATCTATCTTCAGGTATATTCTCATAATGTCTCCGCAGGTTGCATTGCCTACTTCACCTATGCCGTCGGCGTCATCCATTGCCCCTATGTTTCTCGGGTTGCGGAAATGATCCATAACTTTATCACTGTATAATGCCATTTTTTTATCCTCCTTATTTAACGGGCTTGCTTAAACCAAGCTCCCAAAACAAAACATCTTTAGATTATGTGCTTTTCTTTGCCGGTTTCCAAATCTCTCCATACGGGAGAAATTCCTCTCAGGTAAGCAACTACTTCTTCTACGGCTTTGATGATGGTTTCAACCTCTTCTGCCGTATTTTCTTCGGAAAGGCTGAGCCTTATGGAACCGTGGGCGATTTCATGAGGTCTGCCTATGGCTAAGAGCACATGGCTTGGGTCAAGAGAGCCTGAAGTGCAGGCACTTCCCGAGGAGCAGCAAACGCCCTTATCATCCATGAGCAGCAGCAAGGCTTCCCCTTCTATACCTTCAAAGCAGAAGTTAACATTTCCCGGAAGTCTATGGGTCTTATCTCCGTTGAGTATAGAATGGGGCACTTTGGAAATGCCTTCTATGAGTCTGTCTCTCATAACTTTCAGGTTTTCCTGAGTTGCTTCCATGCTTTCGCAAGCCTCTTCAAGGGCGGCGGCCATACCTACGATGGCAGGTACGTTTTCCGTTCCTCCTCTCTTTCCTCTCTCCTGAGCTCCTCCCTCGATAACGTTAGTCAGTACTATGCCCTTTCTGGCATATAAGGCGCCTACGCCCTTGGGGCCGTGGAACTTGTGAGCGGAAAGGGACAGCATATCTATGTTCTGCTCCTTCACATCTACATGAAGATGGCCTACTACCTGAACCGCATCGGTGTGGAAAAGAACGCCCTTTTCCTTACATACGGCACCTATCTCCTTGATAGGCTGTATAGTTCCTATTTCGTTGTTGGCATACATTATGGTCACAAGACATGTATCCGGTCTGATGGCCTCTGCCACCTGCTCTGCCGTCACCAGCCCATTTTCGTGGACATCCAACAGTGTTACCTCAAAGCCTTCCTTTTCCAGCTTTTCCAGCGTGTGTAAAACTGCGTGGTGCTCGAAGGCTGTGGATATGATGTGCTTGTTTCCCTTTTTTGCGCCAAGTCTTGCTGCGGAAATGATGGCCTGATTATCGGCCTCGCTTCCTCCGGAGGTAAATATAATTTCTCTCGGTTCGCAGCCTAAATATTTTGCCACGGTTTCCCTTGAACGGGTGAGAAGCTCTTGGGCTTTCTGACCCACCTCATAGAGGCTGGAAGGGTTTCCGTAGTGATTTTCCATACATTCAACCATAGCTGCTATGGCAGCTTTGCTCATCTTGGTTGTAGCAGCATTGTCGGCATATATTTTTTTATTCATACAAACTCCTTTATCATGGTGTAACTTGAAGGATTTTCCCTGTTTTATATTTCTTGGCCAATTATATACCCATTTACCTACTATGTCAATAGGTAAATGGGGTAGACATGGGCTTTTTTATCATCCTTATCAAAAGCGGAGCTTCCTATATGATTTAATACCTTTATAGGGTCATTGTAACCATATTTTTTATCTGCGCATCAGCCAATCGGCCGATATTTCAAAAAAAATTTCAAAAAAATTAGCCAAATACAAAAAAGGCAGTCAGATTTTCTCTGGTAAAAAAATAAAATACCGAACCTATAATTCGGTATTTTTCAAGGTCTCGATGACTCCGGCTTACAATTAAATATAGTCCGGAGCAAATGTGAAGTTAGTCGTTCATTGTGAGCTTAGTTTTACATTATGAAATTACTTTTTTATAATTTTTGTGCTCCCTCCGGCCCTATATTTTCAGAGCTCTTCGATGATGCGACGGGCAAAATCCGAGGCTCTTTCCTCTATGCCTTCCACACTCCAAATTTCTCCTTTCAGGTTGGCCGTTTCAAGCAGGGCAAAATCCGCCGGCAACCGGAAATTCTTATTCATATTCATAGCACCGATTATCTGCTGTGCCACGATATCTCCTCCGCTGTAGCCGGAAATAATCAGTGCGAATATTTTCTTATGGCTGAAATCCTTGGCTCGGAAAACGGAAGTAAGCCTGTTTACAAAGGCCATTATATTAGCGCTTACGGAATCATTGTAATTAGGGCATACCAAAACCAAGGTATCATGCTTAAGGAGTGCAGGATAAACCTTGTCCACGATGACCCCTCCGTAAAAGCAGCTGTCGTTTTCGCCGTAATGGAGACAGGCTTCGTAGCTGCATCCTCGGCAATCGTAAATCTGTCCGTTGAGGAGAGACACCTCTTCAACCTCCACATTTTTCTCACCCAGGATTTCCGACACCATGGCCCACAGCTCCAAGCTGTTTGAGATGGATTTCTTGCCGGCATGAATGGCCAACAGGGACCTGCTGTATTCCCGGTCAGATTGGTTATTTAAAGCCAATTCCTCCATTCTTTCTACCAAAAGTCTGACAGCCTCTTTATAGGTTTCCTCCAAGGAGGCGCCTGCATTTTGAGCTAAGATTCGGAAATTACGCAGAGTTCCCGTAGCCTCTACAAGAGACTTTCCCGGAAAGGTCATGCCGGCTCTGTTGGCAGAAAAGGCAATCCTGCGGCCCAGGTCCTTGGTATAGAGGTCACCTGCTCCGTCTACTAAAATGCCTCCTACGGAACCTTTCAATATTCCATCGGGGGAGCTATGGCGATTGAGAAAGCCTATAAGCCCTTCTGCCTCTTGATTTATACCGCTCTCATCCAGTTCTGCGGCAAACAAAAGAGAGGCTCCGCGAAAAAGGCCTTCCTCCGCCGCCTTCTTAAATTCGCCAAGGGAGGAAAACTCTCCCGCCCAATCCAAAGACAGCTTTCTCAGAAGGCTTTCCATCCTGCCTCTCTTGTATTCACTGTTTAAAAGTACCAAATATCTTTTCATAAGGTGTTCCCCCAAAAGGTATCTCTCTCATTTTCCCGAGCCCTATTTCAGCTGCAATAAAGCATCATAGGCCTTTTTTATCCTTTCATAGAGGGCTTCCGGCAAGGGCAGGTCCTCTATCTCGGCACGGTTTTCGTGAATTCTGTTTCTTATGCCTAAAAAGGCCCCCGAATTCCGGTTTCCCATATATACGGAGCTGTAATGCCATTCCCCTCTGAGAGTTGCCAAAACAGGCAGCACCGCCGAGGAAAAGGCGGGAGCAAGAAAGGGCTTGAAGCCCAACTCCCTGATCTTCATATTTGCCCCTACAGTAAGGTCCGTAAGCTCCTCCGACAAGGCTTCATCATATTCTCGTACGCTGTCAGCTATGACCAGATCCTTTCCATGGGGGCCATAGGCTCGACCCTCCCTAAGATAGGGGAAAAACCTTTCATCCCTCTGAGCAAAATATCTCGCCCTCATGGCCATGACGCCCAGGCCATAGCCTCTCACCTGAGCAGGTTTAAGATGGCCTGCCTCCATGACCCGCTTGCAGAGAGGATCTACCGGATCCGAAATTACGGCAAATATGCCCTGAAAGACTGCTTCCTCAGCCTTTTTACCGTAATAGGCCGCCAGCTTTCCGTTAACCTCCAGCTGAGCCATGCGCACATCTCCCTTCTCTCCTATGGGGGGCACTCCGCCGCTGGCACAGAAGAGGAAAATGTCGCAGGAAAACAGGTCTCCTTCCTGCAAAATTTCCACAGTAGGTAAAGAGCTGTCACCGCCGTCCGCTTTTCCTATCTGGTTCATCTCCGCCTCATATCTCAAGGCGGTCTGATGGTTTATATCATATATTCCTATGGTGTCCACGGTACCTGCTCCCAAGGTCTTAAGCCCCAGCAAAACATTGGCACCCACATCTCCCAGCGCCAAAATGTGTACCCTGTTTCCACGGCTCTTTAAAGGCCGAGGTAATATCAGGTCCACAGGATTTTCCGTAAGTTCAAATATGCTTCGCTTCTTACCCTGTTCAGTCATCTCTACCACCTACCATCTGAACATTTTTCTCATTCTTATGAGCCGCTCTATGTCCTTTTCCACATAATCGGACGCTGCTATGTTCTCATTGTACTCCAAAGCATCGCCTATTTCAGGCCTCTTGGGGTTGGCCACCACCTCTCCCAGGCGAGCCAAGGTCAGTTTCTGCTCAAAGAGGTTTTGGTATTCTTCCTCCAGGGTTTTCAAAATATCCCTGGCATTTTCCAAGCAGGTCATGGAGTAGCGGTAGAGCTTTTCTCCCGATATATTTCCGAAGAAGGTAGGAACCGTATAGGGAAGGACCAGATTCAGCGAAGGAATATGGGTCTGTCTGGAAACAGGGCTGTCCTTATCCTTCATGCTGTCGCCTCCTATATATGGGTAGGTGGCGCTTTCATCGAACCAGCATCTCATATTGGGCAGGAAATAAGCGCTTTCCACCCTTCTGTTTTTCATGGTCATCAGGTCGCGGCCTCGGCCGGTCAAAACTCCTACCACGGTTTCCACTACTTCCACCTGATTTTCCGTCAGCATAGGGTCCAGCTTATTCATCCTGTAGCCCTTGTGCAGGAGCTCGTCTATGAGTATGACGGGCCTGTTAAAGGACTTGATGGTTCTTATCTGATTTTCCACGGTGGAATAATAGCTGCTCTCCTCTATTTCAAAGCTTTCCACATCCTTTGAAAAATATTTTTCCGTATGGAGGGCCTTGGTAACAGTGTTGGGGGCCACCACATTTTCCATAGGCTTGCCGAAGGGTACCGCCATATATGGGCCGTTTCGTTTCGGGAAGGCAGGAATATGGGATACGCCGTTGAGCTTGGTCAAAATCCCTATCATCTTATTGTGCATTATGTCCGAATTGTAGGATAAAATCCCTGCCCCCGGGTATATGCTTCTCAGAATCTCCAAAAGATTGTCGTGGGCTGTTTCCAAGGCCTTCAGCACCTTGGGATTCTTGTTCAGCGGATTCTTAATCATGGTGTCTATATTTTTAAACACTACAAGAGGAGCCTTCATATCCACCGCATATACGGGATTTTCCTCCTCCCCCGAAATATTCACAAAGCCCTGCTTTGTAAAGATTTCCACGGTTCTACGGTTCCTCCCCGCCTCTTCGCAAGGGTTATATACCACATAGGTATAGTCCTTGGCGGAAAGCTTTGACAGAAGCTCTACCAGAATGGTCTGGCTCACATTTCCTATGGAGGTTTCCTTGCTGTAGTAGAGACCGCCTATAACGGCTATGGAGCCGGCGGCCTGTGCTCTTATGTGGGAGGCTATCTCCGAATTTCCGAAGACAGTCAAAAGGTCTATGCTTTCCACCTTTTCCACAGCTATCAAGGCCACTATCCTGTTACCGGCATAGCCGTCTCTAAGGGCCAGGGTCATTACCCCGTCCTTATCCAGGTATTCCTTTATTTTATCTATCCGATAGCCTCGTGATTCCAGCTCCGCCTCCAAATCGAAGACTATGGAAGCCTTTCTGTCATCGTACTCCTCCAAGGTCATCTCATGGGCCTGAAGCACATGCTTGTAGGCCGGCTCTCTGAGATAAAGTCGCTTTTCGTAAATGTAGTTTTGGGCCACCTGATCTATCAGGTTGGATATATCTCTGTTCAGGTCTATGTTTTCTCTTATGCCTGTGGAGCTTATGTCCTCGTAATACTCTTCCAGCTTAAGATATATGACCTCTCCCTTTATAGGGTAGGTTTCCTGTCCTATAAAATCGGTAAGCTGCTCGTCGGAGTAGCGTTTAAATATGATGTGATTCAGGCTGTGGATAGAGTCCTCCTCCGGTGTCATCCTATAGCAGGAGGCATTTTCCACCACATCGCTACCCGCCACAAAATAGAGCTCCTCGCCGCGGAATATTTCCTTGAGCCTCTTTATGTCTCCGGGATTTGCAATGTTCACCGGTATTTCCGCCGGGAATATATATATATTGCTTTCGTCGGCTACGGACATGCTGAGAATTTTCCTTCTGTGGAGGTGAGGCTGGGTTTTCTTGGACCAGCTGAATTCATCCACGGCCAGGTATACGGTAAAGCCCATGTCCCTTATCTCCGTAGCTATGGCCTTATGGCTCAGGCTGAAGGGGTCAAAGGTGCCCGGAAAGAAGGCTATTTTCTCCTCTGTAGGCATCTCAAAGGCTCCCACCTGCAGCTGATATTGGGAGATAAATCTGTATATCTGATTGAGAGCCGCAGCCTCGTTGAAGAAGGCCAGCTCTTTATCCTGTCGACTTTCATAAAGGCTGAGCAGCTTCTTGGCGGAATTTACGAACAAATCGTGTTTATCCTCCAGGCTGAGGGTCTTTGAGCCGAAGATATTCATGCCCAAAACCCACAAGGCTTCCTGGCTTATGGCTTCCACATAGTTTGAAAATCCGCTGAGAATCTTGCCTAAAAGCTTGAATCTCCTGCTTTCCGACGCTTCCGGACTTTCCATTTCCGCGAAAAGTTCTCTATAGCCTCCGTAGTTATCCAAGATGACGCCGAAGGTGTTGAGGACAGCGCTTCCCACCTGAGCAGGGCTGTTGTCAAGGAGCTTCTCAAAATCGTTTATGAGCTCATCCAGCTCCCTGGGAGGTAGGCTCAGCATTATTATACCCAAGTATGCGGGAATATATTTTGAAAATTGGTAGTCGCCTATTTCCAGTCCTTTTCCCACTTCTATGGCTATCTCGTTTCGCTGCTCCAGGGGCATCCTTCCTATGATGGATATGAGCCCATTTCCCGCTGCCTTTCTCACGGTAACCGTTTCGCTGACCTTCACCAGATTCCCCAAGTGGGTTGCGATGTGAAGGATTTGTCCGTTATCGGCATTTTCTCCCAGTGAGGAAAGCATGAGGCTGATGTTGGCAATCTTTATGAGCCAAGGTGTACTTGCCTTAAGGTTGTCCAGGTACATGTCCGATAGAACCTTTCTGGATAATTTTCCCGTTCCCATCATGCCTAAGCAATCCTTAAGCTTTTCTTCGTAGATTTCGTCGTCTTCGGGGAGGAAATGATTTCTGATGACGGCGGAGGCCACCAGCATTTCCTGAGCGCCTTCCTTTTCCAAGGCTTCTGCAAAATCCAGTATCCTCTTGCTGTGCTTTTCACCGCAAAGCTGAGGGTTTAAGTCGAGAGCTACACGTATGAGGGCTTCCCTGTTTTCCTCCGTCAGGTCAGTCTTTTCATACCAAGGGGTGAGCACCTCCATGTATGCTTCTTTTTCCTCTTCTCTTACGCCCTTTAAAACAGCCCCCACTATGCTCTTGAGACAGTTTTCGCTCCATCTCTTGTGCTGCTTAGTAAGCTTGTGGTCCGGCTTCAGGAGATTTTCCACAGTTTCTCGCCAAAGGGACAGGTTGGTTATGGACTTGGCCGGCAGCAAAACGCCGGAGGGCAGTTCCTTCTTGTATTCCTCATTGAAGCGAGGGATAATCTGGCCAATGATATCTGCCGCCTGGTTTCTTATATCGCTTTCTCTGTGGACAAGAAGCTCATTTAAGAATTTCAAGGTCATGAGCTTTTGTTTTTCCGTCATATAGGTGGAATACTCTCCCAAGATGGAAATATATGTCCTCAGATTTTTCCATTGCTTTTCGCTTCTGGCCGTTTCCAAAAGGCTGCCGAATTCGGTTTCGCTGTAAAACTTGTTCATCAGCTTTATATTGTGCTCCACGGCCTGATATTTGAACTCAGCCAGTATTTCTTCGCCGGTCATCAGGGCTATGTCCTTCTTTACAACCGGCTTTGGAGCATCGGGTACAGGATGGGCAGGCATGGGCAGGGTTGTGTCAACCCCTAAGGAAATCATGTATTCCTCAAAGTCTCTCAGCTTGTTATATACTCGTCTGTACCTATTTTCCTTTTCCTCGTCCATATTGTCCAGCTTGCTCAAAATAACATCGAAGGACTCCTTCAGGCTGTAAAACTTTACGATTTCCTTTCCCTTTGAATCCCTTATGCTCTTCACCCGGAAGTCGGCATATATGAGGAGCAGAGCCTCTATGGGCAGATTTTCCAGCTCCAAATCCCAGGTGGAATGGTTGGAGGCGATGTGGCCTATGGTAGGCATTCCGAACCTTTCGAAGCACAGCTCCGTATAGTAATAGTGGAGGTAGGGAATCCTTCTCTCCTCGCTGACCCTGCAGCCGTATTTTCCGATGTCATGACCGGCAGCGGCACCTGAAACAAGGCCCAGGTCCAGGGGTACCCCCAGATCCTTAAGCTGTCTTGCCGCATCCATGGCTACGAAGTGGACACCGGCTATGTGGCCCAGGGTATTGTAATTTGAAATAACCGTGCCTATTCTCATAAACTCGTAGAGATAGTTGAGATTTATCAGCTTTAGCAGGGTGAGATATTCTTCGTTGTAGCCCCCTTCAGAAATTTCATCCTCCGTGAGGAAAATAAAATCATAGGTAGGGTCGAAATCCACCAGCATCCTTTCGTAGGCGTATACTGCCTGCAAAATCCCCAAGGTCAGCAGGGTTCCTTTATAATATTTTCCTATGTCCGTCAAGCTGTTTTTTTCCGGAAAAAGTTCTCCCAAAACATAGTTGTAGGCATAGGAAGGCCACCCCTGTTGGGGCGTAGGGCATATCAGCTCCATGGCAGGCTCCAAGGCTTTCATAATATCCTTGGTCATGAAGCGCTCCCCTTCCTTCCTGCTTTCCTCAATCTCCTTCATAATCCTTGAGACCTTGCCTTTTTTCAGGAAGGCCTCCATCTCCGCCTGTGAGATGCCGGAAGTCTTGAGAAACAGCTTCCGGGTCAGATTTCTCTCTATTTCTATGTATAATGTCATCATTTCGTCCATGATTTTCTCCCTGCTCTGTCCGGTATATTTTATGTTTTGTCGTTATACCTTGCCTGTTTCCGATTTTTCCAATCTTTTTGATTTTCCCTATTCAGGAAGCTGCCAGTCTATGGCTTCCTGACCTGTAGCCTCCAGAAATCTATTGGCACAGCTGAAGTAAGCCCCTCCGAAGAATCCGTTGTAAGCCGACAAGGGGCTGGGGTGTGACCCCATCAGTATCAGGTGATTGGGATTTTCTATGAGTTTGGCCTTAGACTTGGCATCGGCCCCCCAGAGAATAAATACCATAGGTTTTTCTCTCTCGTCCAGGAGCTTGATAATCCTGTCGGTGAAAATTTCCCAGCCCTTTCCCTTGTGAGACTGAGGCTGGCTATCTCTAACCGTAAGTGTTGTATTTAGAAGGAGCACTCCCTGCTCCGCCCAAGAAACAAGGCAACCGTGAGCAGGCTGCTTTATGCCTAAATCGGAGGCCTGCTCCTTATATATGTTCTGCAAGGAAGGTGGTATTTTCACTCCCCTGTTTACGGAAAAGCAAAGCCCATGGGCCTGCCCTCTCTGATGATAAGGGTCTTGTCCGATGATGACCACCTTGGTATTTTCCCATGAAGAATATTTAAGAGCATTGAAAATATCCGCCATGGGAGGATAAACTCGCTGCTCTTTGTATTCCGATATGAGGAATTTCCTCAATTCCTTATAGTATTCTTTTTCAAATTCGCCCTTTAAAAGGCTTTCCCAGTCATTTCCCAAATTTACCAATTTTGACCTCCTTGGGGCTCGGCTTTCCCGGTTCCATTCAGGGATTATCAGTGCTCGTAATACTTGTCATTGCCCCATCTGAAGTGAGACTTGTCTTCCGTTCTTATGATCTTTTCTTCCGAATAATTCCCCGCCAAAAACTCGTTAAGCTGCCTAAAGCTGCTTATTTTTAAACCTGGATTCCCTAAGGCCTCCCGCAAAACATCCACAGCAAAACTGAGACAGGTGTATTTGTTCTCTTTCTTTCGTCTGAGCACCAGTCCCTTGAAATCATAGCCGTATTTCTGGCGATTGTCCCACATGGCCGCCAATTTTTTTTCAACTCGTGCAAAGGCATCTTCATCCAAAGGAACGGCAAAAACCCTGACCTTCGTATCCTTGTCATAGTAGAGATATCTCAGCCAAGACTCCTCCACAAAGCCACTTTCCAGAGGCTTGGGCTCCCTCATTCGAGCAAAGGAATACAGAGGCTGTAGGTCCGGGCTCAGGGATACGGAAGCATGGTTGTACTTTTCCCTTGTGACCAGCCTTATGGCCATTCCCACCTTAGTGTGAGTCCTGCTCAGCACGATGTATAAATTCTTCTTCAAAGCAGCAATTCTCTCCCCGAGTATTTTCATATATTGTATCACTTTCACATTGAAAATGCAATAACTTGAAATTGTCCCTGCTTTCGTGTATTATGGGTTATATATATTTTCCCAAGAGGAGAAATCATGAAAAAACATGCCATCATTCCCATCTTCATATCCCACAGGGGCTGCCCCAACGATTGCGTTTTTTGCAATCAAAAGCGTATCACCGCCAGAACAGGTGACGTGACGCCGGAGGATTGCCGAAGCACCATAGAGCAGTGGCTCACCACCCTGGAAAATGTGGCGACAGTGGAGGTTTCCTTTTTCGGCGGCTCCTTTACAGGCCTTCCTATGGAGGTGCAGAATTCCTTTTTGAAGGTGGCCAAGGAATACAAGGACAAGGGCTCTATACAGGCCATTCACCTGTCCACCAGACCTGATTACATAGATGAGGCCATCTTGGAAAATCTCAATAAATATTCCGTCGATGTTATCGAGCTGGGGGTCCAGTCCTTTGACGATGAGGTTTTGAGTCTGTCCGGCAGAGGCCACGACAGCTCCGCCGTTTACAGAGCCTGTGAGTTGATAAGAGAATACGGGTTCACCCTGGGCATACAGCTGATGATCGGCCTGCCGGGAGATAGCCTTGAAAAGTGCCTCTTTTCCGCCCGTGAGGCGGTGAGAATGAAGCCGGACATCGCCAGGCTTTACCCGACGGTTACCTTAGAGGATACGGAGCTTCACGCCATGTACCTTAGGGGCGAGTATACACCCTTAAAAGAAGACGAGGCGGTGGAGCGAACCAAGAGGATGTATGAAATCTTGGACGGGGCCGGCATCAATATCATACGGGTCGGTCTGAAATCCAGCGATATAATGGATAAGGAAATAGGATTCCACCCTGCCTTTCGCCAACTGGTAGAGGGGGAATTGGCTCGGGAAAGCATCTCCGCTCAAATCGAGTCTTTTATATGCGGCGATTACGATACACCCTTTGAGATGACCGTATTTTCCACAGAGAAATCCTTTGGAAACATCTTCGGTCACGGTGGGAAAAATCGGAAATATTTCAGAGAGCATTACCCTAAGGTGAGGCTGAGCTTTTCAAAAGACGGTGCGGAAAGCCGAAGTCTAAGGGATAATCAGTATAAAGTAGTGTTAAATTCTAAAATTTAAATAGCTTCAGGAGGTTTGTATGAAAGCAGTAGTAACAGTAATCGGTAAGGATATGGTGGGCATTTTGGCCAAGGTGTCTCAGGCCTGTGCCGACAAAAACGCCAATGTGGCCGAGGTAACCCAGTCTGTTTTGGACGGATATTTTTGCATGGTCATGATAATCGACATCGACAAATTGACCTGTCAGATAGACCAGCTCCAACAGCATATCAAGGAAGGCGTTCCCGAGATGGTGGTTCACGTAATGCATGAAGATATCTTCAACTCCATGCACAGAATTTAGGAGGTTTACCATGCTGAATATGAACGACATAATGGAAACCATCACCATGATTCAGGATGAAAATCTTGATATCAGAACTATCACCATGGGCATCTCTCTTTTGGACTGCGCCGACACTGACATCGACCGTTCCTGTGAAAAGGTTTATAATAAGATTTACGAGAAGGCCAAGGATTTAGTTAAAGTGGGTGAAGCCATTGAAAAAAAATACGGAATCCCCATCGTAAACAAGCGTGTCAGCGTGACACCTATAGCCATGCTGGTGGCTGTCAGCGGCGGAGACCCTGTAAAATATGCCCTGACCCTGGACAAGGTGGCAAAGGAAATCGGAGTGAATTTCATCGGCGGCTTCAGTGCCCTGGTGCAGAAAGGCTTCAGCGCCGGAGACAGAGAGCTCATAGCCGCTATTCCCAGAGCCTTGAGCCTGACAGATATGGTTTGCTCCTCAGTAAACATAGGCTCCACAAGAGCAGGTATCAATATGGATGCGGTGGCACTCATGGGCCGAATCGTGCGGGAAACGGCCAAGCTGACTCAGGACAGACAATGTATAGGTGCAGCCAAGCTGGTGGTATTTTGCAACGCCCCTGAGGACAATCCCTTTATGGCGGGAGCTTTCCACGGGGTAGGAGAACCGGATGTGGTTATAAACGTGGGAGTAAGCGGACCAGGCGTGGTTAGAGCTGCTCTTGCCAAGTTGCCTGCCGGTGCACCCCTTGATGAAGTGGCTGAACTCATAAAGAAAACTGCCTTTAAAATCACGAGAATGGGACAGTTGGTAGGTACAGAGGCCTCCAGAATGTTAGGCGTGCCCTTCGGTATTATAGATTTATCTCTGGCACCTACTCCTGCTATAGGAGACTCGGTAGCCCATATTTTGGAAGAAATCGGTCTGGAAATGTGCGGAACTCACGGCACCACCGCCGCCCTTGCCATGCTCAATGACGCAGTTAAAAAGGGTGGAGTTATGGCCTCCTCTTCCGTTGGCGGACTGTCGGGAGCTTTCATCCCGGTTACAGAGGATGCAGGCATGATAGCTGCCGCCAGAGACGGGGTCCTGACTATAGAAAAGCTGGAAGCCATGACAGCTGTATGCTCAGTAGGCCTGGATATGCTGGTAATCCCCGGGGATACACCTTCAGAAACCATCTCCGCCATCATAGCCGACGAAGCTGCCATCGGTATGATAAACTCCAAGACCACAGCCGTCAGAGTAATTCCTGCCATCGGTCTGGAAAATGTGGAAGGAGCCGAGCTGGACTTCGGTGGACTCTTGGGAAGCGGTCCTGTTATGAAGCTTTCCTCCAAATCCTCCGCAAAGATGATAAGCCGAGGAGGCAGAATCCCTGCCCCTCTGCAGAGCTTGAAGAATTAAGCTTCAGGAAACATACTTTTGCACTTTGGGCATCGCTATGTCCTTCAAAACGAAAAAACTGCTCCGTTGTTGTTCTCACAGCTTCGGAGCAGCTTTATTTTTATAATTTTTTAAGCTTTTTCAGCCCTTCTTTTTCTGTCTATCCTTACCAGTACAACCATGCCCAGCAAAGCCAAAGTCATCATCAGACCGCCGATGGCTAAGCCGTTGGAATCTCCGGTCTGGGGTACAGAGCTCTTGCTGAACAAGAATTTCTCCACATTGGTCTTGTTTGCTTTCACAGTACCGGTTTTAGTCTTTGCATCGACTTTATAGGATCCGATGTCGGAGGCTTTAACGGTGTACTTTACACCTGCCGGTAAGTCTGAGAAGGTGATGTATTCTCCGTCCTTCAGCTTGATTTTTTCTCCGCTCTTCAGCTTACCTTCTTTGGAGCCTGTGAATTCATATGTACCGTTGTCACCGAAGTCTATGGTAAAGGTGAAGTTTTTAGCCTTGTCGGCCATATCACCGACCACCTGAACCTTAACAGTCAAGTTGCCCATTTTAGCCTTATCCGTATCCGGTTTAGGTGTATCCGGTTTATCAGGATTCTGAGGCTCTGTCGGGTTCGGGTTCGGGTTTGGATTCGGATTCGGGTTTGGATTCGGATTCGGATTCGGGTTTGGATTGGGAACTACAGGAAGCTTCCACATAGCAAAGACCTGCATATCCTTCCTCACATCAGAAAGGGATGTAAAGGTCTCACCGGTTCCATCCGCCTTAGTGTTCCAACCGTTAAATGTAATAGTCTTGTTGTCGTGCTGGAAGTCAGCTAAAGGCGCCAGCATTTCCCCACCCAGGAACAATGTGTCCGCATTTTCTTCTTTTGCAACCTTTTTGCCCAAATTTTGCTCCGCAGCATCATTAAAGCTTGCCAAGGTATTCTTTACAAATGTAACCTCCGGATATACGAAGTCTACGGAGATTTTGTTTGAGTTAACCTTTGCTATATTCAAGGGATAGGAACCGAGTACAGGTACGGGGTTTCCCACCACCTTACCGGCTACATTTCCCTCCAAGGTCATCTTTCCGGTTGCTTCCGTATTGTCTGCAAGGGCTTTTGCGTCAGCCTTGGTAATGGTAAAGTTGGCTGCCGGTACCTTAAGGTGCATTTCCTGAGTGTATTCTTTGGCAGTAAGTCCTGCAACGGCAGCGTTCATTTCAGCGGTTGCATTATCTGCCGGATTAGCGATTACTCTGTTTTTAGGTTCTGCAACTACTACTATTCTTGCAATCTTCTTGGCAGGTTCATTATTTACCAAGGAGAAGGTATCCTTTTGTAAGGTCGGGGCCAAGTTTTCCACAGAAACATTTACCGCGTTGCCATCCTTATCAAAGGCCTTTGCAGTCTTTATTCTGAAGATATAGCTATCAAACTCCAGATTTTCAATTCTGTCAGCTAAAGTTAGAGTTTCCGGAACATTGAAGCTCATCTCCACTTCGCTGCCGTTTAAAAAGCCCTGGTTGTATATCCATCTGTTGGTCTGGACTACTGCGGCCACACCTTTGTTCATGTTAAAGTCTGTGTTTATCTTTACCGATGTTCCGTCTACGGTAGGATGATAATAGAGAACCAGCTCCTTATCGGTATATGTATAGCCTTTATCCGTAGGAGTAAAGGATAGGGTATTGTTCTGTGTGGCGGTAACAGTCCTTTTAGTTTCCTTGTAGTCCTTAAGCTCCAGCTTATCATTCACTAAAAGCTCCGACTTGTAATTGTCTTCCTTTACCTCCTCTCCAAGGAAAAGATACTTATGCTTGTCTATATTGGCATTTGGTGAAGGGAACCGTATTCCAAATAAGGAGCCCCATTTTTCAAAGATACCGTCATAGTAGGCATAGAGAGTTTTGGTGCCTGTCTTCTCGCTGCCGAAAACATCGGCGATGGTTTGTGTAGGAGAATAGAGCATATTGCTTGAGCTCTTGTGGAATTCAGTTTTGGATACATTTGTCCATCCTCTGAAATCTCTTGCCTTGTATAGACCTTCGTCTGTATAGGCCACAGTTCCTTGGTCGCCTAAGGCGGTGGTTCCGTCAGCATCCGTATAGGTTACGGACTTTTCCACATAGTTGGTTTCCTGGGATGTAGGCGTGCTTCCCGCTGTACCCTGCACTATCATATACTTTATAGTCACATTATACTTACCACCTGCGTCATCGGCAAAAGCCTTGATGGGCGAGGTAAGGCTGAAAGTCAAAAGCAGAGTCAGACATAGGCTGAAGATTTTACTCATTTTTTTCATAATTTTATTTACATTCCTTTCTTCTGATTCATTGTATGCAATTTCAGTATAAAATATACAACAACTTATGTCCAGCTTTTTTGCTGCTATCTGCATTAAGTTCTCGTGAGGAGGAGGAGCTTTCCTTATTTTCTAATGCTTCGTTTTCACCTCAGCCTTAGGTTTCAATTGGCCAGCAATGGCTTCAGGAAGCCGGCAATAATCATATCCACCGCTGTCATATCTACATTTCCTCCCTTGTATTCCATGGTTATAATGAGGTTGCTTCCTGCTATATAGTCGTTGTAAAAATAGTCCGTCAGCTTTTCGTAGGCATTGGATCTGTAGCCTGCGTCTGCCATCATGCCGAAATGCTCCCAAACAATCCTCTCCTTGGTAGGTGTTCGAAAAGAAAATTCGGGGCGATAGACGATAGTTTTGCCTTTCGAGCTTATCAGGTTGAGGGGTTCCTCATAGGTAAAGCTGATATTGTGGAGATAGAGTCTGTCAGCTATGGCGGCTTCGTCCTTGGAACGCACCTTGATTCCGGCCAAGGTATTATGGAGGAGGCCCGATTTCATAAAGTCGGAACGGGTTTGAATCCTTGTCTCTCCCTGCTCTGCAGCTCTGTATTTGGCTGTGGCCTTTTCCAGCACCTTAATATTTGATTTTAAGCGGATTATTTCCTTTTCTATGGTTCCTTTCATCAGCATGGTTTCTATGTATTCCTTGCGACTTCGGGGGAGGTATTTTAGTTTATCGGTGCCACTTTCCCGTAAATAATAGCTGTAATATTTACCGATTTTCTTTCTAATAATTTTGCCCGATGGGAATCCCTTTACTTTTGATTCAAGCTTCTTTAATTGCTCTACGGAGTTTTCCAAGTCCCTCTCCAGATAGTTCTTCATTTTTTCTTCCTTTGCTGTAATTTTTTTACATTTATACTATCACAGGCTCGGCAGAATTTCAATGCAATTTATGGAATTTTTTTACATATAAGCCTATTTGGCAGAAATGCTATAATAGGCTTAATTTTTCGCCCCTTTTCTCCCCATTTTATGGGTTTTCTGCCTATTTTAATGGGTTTAGCCTTATTTCAGGGTGAAAATTTAAGCCATTTTAGTTATTTTCAGTAAAATGGCTCAACATAGCCACTAGCCCCCCTTTCCAGCCCATCACAAAAGGGGCATCACTGCCCCTTGAATTCTTTTACTATGTTTTCTATGGTGTTCCTGTCCACCAGGTCGCAGCCTTCTTCTACCCTTTGAAGCAACAGCCTTTCATCCGGGTCCATGTTGAGGCCCTTATCCTTTAGCATCCTTATCATAAAGCCCATTATCATCTTGTCTATGCCCTTGACCTTGGCCGGGTCGTAGGCGCCTGGGAGGAAGTAGCAGGTCAGACCTCTCAGCCACTTCTTATCAAAATTCACATCCCTAAGCTGGCTCCTCGTATCAAAGGACCGGACATTCACCCCTACGGTGAAAATCACCAGCTTTTTTGAGGGTATATAGTCGGGATTTCCCAGCTTTCCATAGTAGTCCATCTTCAAAATAGGCTGCACCCACTTCTTGAAAACATCCCAGCCTCGTATTCCGCCGGCATGAACTCCGCCGCCGTATATTATGTTGTCGTAGTTTTCCAAATCCTTGCGCTTGATTTGGGAAAGCTCCTTCACCGGGCACTCCAGCTCCTGGCCTATCCAGCCGGCATACTTGTCCGTAGAGCCGTATTTTCCTTTATATATAACTATAGTTCTCTCCATAGTCCGTCCTCGCTACATCTTTACATTTTCCTGACCCAAAAGACCGATGAGCTGGTTTCTGAGAGCCGTGGAAGGCTCTACCCAAAGGTCTCTATCCGTCTTCAGGGTTCTGCCGTCGGAAAGGTATATTAAAACCTGATAATTTCCGGAGTGGCGTCTCAGATTGGTTCTAACCTGCTGCAAGGTCATATTTTCATCCACGTTGGCAGGAAGTCTCAGCTTAACATAGCCGGCAGGCTCGTCTTTCTGCTCAGGCTTTTCCTCCGATACAGTCGGGGCACCGCTCCGATTCCCGCCGCCCTTATAGCTCTGCCTCTCCGGGAAGCCGTTGGTGGCAGCCTCATGAATTTCCAGAATTTCATCTGCCAAAATCTTTGGCTCCTCGTCCTCCTTGAAGTTCAAGGTTCCCCGAATCGCCACAACCTTGTCTGCCTCTATGAGATGGGCTACCCTGTCATAGACATTGGGGAAAACCACCACCTCCACCGTTCCGTATAAATCCTCCAAGTTGACGAAGGCCATCATCTTATTGCTCTTGGTGATGAGAGTTCTCTTTCCCGCAATCATTCCGCAGATGGTGACGCTCATGCCGTCCTTCAGGCTGCTGTCCTTCAGCTGATTTTCCTCACCCTCGCCTACTTCCTGCTGCAAAGCATCGCAGCTTATGGTGGAGAGCTTTTCTATGGTTTCCGCATATTCGCTTAAGGGGTGGTCCGTCAGATAGACGCCCAGCATCTCCTTCTCCAAAGCCAACTGTATATCCTTCGGAAAAGGGCGCACGTCAGGAAGTTTATTGCCAATACCTTCCCCTGCCATGGCACCTCCCGCCAGCTGGAACAGGGAAAGCTGTCCCTCTATATTTTTCTTTGCAGAATTCTGTGCCGATTCCAACAGACCTTCATAGACGGAAAGCATGGCCGCACGGTTGTCGGACAGGCAGTCGCAGGCTCCCGCCTTTATGAGAGATTCGAGAGCTTTTTTATTTACGTGAGCTACGTTGAGGTTGTCCACGAAGGTAAAGATATCCTCCGGCAAGCCTTTTTCATTACGTGCTCTCACGATTTCGTCTATGGCTGCTTCCCCCACATTCTTTACACCTAAAAGTCCGAAGGTGATTTTTCCATCGGCAACTCCGAATTTCTTTTCGCCGGTATGGACGGAGGGGGGTAAAACTTCAAGCCCCATCTCGGTGCAGTTTCTTATATATTTTGCGATCTGCTTAGAATCGCTCATTACGGAGGTCATTAGGGCCGCCATAAATTCTCTCGGATAATATTTTTTAAGATAGCCCGTTTCGTATGCCACCACAGCGTAGGCGGCGGCGTGGGATTTGTTGAAGGCATAGGAAGCAAAAGACACCATATCCTCGAAGATTTCTTCGGCGGCTTCCTTTGAAACCCCGTTTCTGATACAGCCTCTTATCTCGATATTTTCACCGTGCTCCCCTTCGTGGGAGCAGCCGTCCTTCAGCTTTCCGTAGATGAAATACTGCTTTTCCTGTAGCATGGTTGCCATCTTTTTCTTGGACATGGCACGGCGCACCAAATCGGAACGGCCGTAGGAATAGCCGCCCAAATCTCTTACTATCTGCATTACCTGCTCCTGATAAACCAGGCAGCCGTAGGTAACGTCCAAAATGGGAGCCAGAGCCGGATCAACATAAGCCGTCTTATGGGGATTTTTCTTATTTTCTATATATTTGGGGATGGAATCCATTGGTCCCGGTCTGTAGAGAGAAATTCCGGCAACGATATCTTCAAAGCATGTAGGCTTGAGATTCTTCATGAACTGGGTCATGCCACCGGACTCCAGCTGGAACAGACCGGAGGTATTCCCGGCAGCTATCATTTCATAGACACCGGGGTCATCGTAGCCCATCTTGCTGAAATCTATCTTGACGCCGTAATTTTTTTCTATAAGCTCCAGGGCGTCCCGAATTACGGTAAGATTTCGTAGGCCCAAAAAGTCCATTTTAAGCAGTCCCAGCTCCTCTATGGTGTTCATGGTGAACTGGGTTGCGGGCCCTTTATCAGAAAGATAGAGGGGCACATATTCGTCTATGGGCAGCTTGGATATAACTACTCCGGCAGCGTGGGTGGAAGCATGGCGGGTCATGCCCTCTATGGCCTTTGCCATATCGATGACCTCCTTCGCCTCTTCATCCTCCCTGTACAGCCTGGAAAACTCCGGACTTACCTCTAAAGCCTTTTGGAGGGTCATGCCCAAATCAAAGGGGATGGCCTTGGCAATCTGGTCCGTCTTGGCATAGGAAACGGAAAGCGCCCTGCCCACGTCACGGACAGCCTGCTTCGCCTTCATGGTTCCGAAGGTGATTATCTGGGAAACACGGCCTTCTCCGTATTTTTCCGTGACATAGTCGATGACCTCCTGACGCCTTTCATAGCAAAAATCTATATCTATATCCGGCATGCTGATACGCTCCGGATTTAGGAATCTTTCGAAAATCAGGTTGTAGCGTATAGGGTCGATATCGGTAATTTTCAGGCAGTAGGCCACAAGAGAGCCTGCCGCCGAGCCTCGTCCCGGCCCTACCATGATGCCGTTTTCCTTAGCATAATTTATGAAATCCCAAACGATGAGGAAATATTCCACATAGCCCATGGTTTCGATGGTTTCTATTTCGTAATTAAGGCGCTCCGTCAGGTGGTCTTCCACAGCTCCGCCTTCTCCGTATCTTTCCGTAAGTCCTTCAAAGCACAGCTTTCTCAAGTATTCCCCGTTGGTCATGCCGCCGGGAGATTGGAACTCGGGCAAATGGTATTCGCCGAACCTGAAATCAAAGTTGCACTGCTCCGCCACCAACTGGGTGTTGTCCACAGCTTCGGGGGCGTAGGCAAAGATTTTCCTCATTTCGTCTTCCGACTTGAGGTAAAATTCGTCGTTGGGGAACCTCATGCGGTTTTCGTCCTGCAAGGTGGTGGCCGTCTGGATGGCCAGCAAAACATCGTGAGCCTTGGCATCCTCCTTCATGACATAGTGAACATCGTTGGTTGCCACGAGAGGAATCCCCAATTCCTGAGATATCTGTTTCATGTGGGGAAGGATGGCCATTTCCTCCTCCAGCCCCTGGTCCTGAATTTCCAAAAAGAAATTGCCGGCACCGAAAATATCCAAGAGAGCCTGAGCTTCGGATTTTGCGCCGTCGTAATCACCTCTCATAAGTCTGAACTGAACCTCCCCCGCCAAGCAGGCGGAAAGACAGATTATCCCCTTGGAATGAGCTCTGAGAACGTCTTTATCTATACGAGGCTTGTAATAGTAGCCGTGGATGTAGCCTTCGGATACTATCTTGATCAGGTTCTTGTAGCCGGTTTCATTTTTTGCCAGCAAAATAAGATGGCCCTGGTACTTGTCCTTGTCCACCTCTTTGTCCGTATATTTACGCTTGGCCGTATAGACCTCGCAGCCGATTATGGGCTTGATGCCTTGAGCCTTGCACTCCTTGTAAAATTCCACCGCGCCGAACATAACCCCGTGGTCTGTAATGGCGAGGCTGTCCATGCCCAGCTCCTTGGTTCGCTTCACCAGATCCTTTATTCT
Source organism: Anaerovoracaceae bacterium (assembly GCA_041854955.1). Taxonomy (GTDB): domain Bacteria; phylum Bacillota; class Clostridia; order Peptostreptococcales; family Anaerovoracaceae; genus CAMENZ01. The sequence goes on from JBHADF010000037.1 coordinate 27,402, forward strand.
GGCGGCGCCGTCCAACAGGCTGTATTCCGTATGGACATGTAGATGTGTAAATGCCATTTCACATTCCTCCTGACTGAATAATTTTATCATAAATGGGCAGGGTTGTCATCTTTTTTACCCGTATTGACAGAGGTTTTGCTCTGGGGTAAAATATGCCTTGAACATAAGCAATTCAAAAGGAAGGTGTTTTGATGAAAAAAGTATTAAAATTTATAGGCCTGTTGGTGGCTTTAGTGATTTTGGCAGTAGGCAGCTATGTGGCCTATATTTTTTTGGCCTATGAGCGAATTCCCGACAATGGGTCTCTTAAAATAGAGAGCTTCGCCCATGGCGGCGGCTTAAACCCTGTCACCGCCAAGGACAGCTACAGACTTGTCAGCTGGAATGTAGGCTTCGGTGCGTATACCGCCGACTTCGGTTTCTTTATGGACGGAGGCACCGAGTCGCGAGGCAGGTCCAAGGAAGCAATAACAGAAAATTTAGATAAAATTTCCGATAAAATCGCAACTATGAAGGGAGATTTTATGTTTTTACAAGAGGTTGATTTAGATTCAACCCGCTCCTATCATGTCAACCAAGAAGATTTACTGGCTAACAGAATTTGGGAAGACTATCCCGAAAAGCCTTGGGGTTCAAAGGGTTCATCCGATATCATCACCGATAAATCTCATCCTATGAGCTACAGCTTTGCCATAAATTACGATTCGCCCTTCCTCTTCTATCCTATATCCAAACCTTTAGGCTCCAGCAAGTCAGGCTTAATGACAATTTCCACCCGCGGCATAGATTCTTCTCTCCGCAGGAGCCTACCTGTTCAAACAGGCTTTGCAAAATTTATGGATCTGGACAGATGCTACTCCATAAGCAGAATTCCTACAAATATGACAAATCCCAAAGGAGAGGTTTTGGATTTAGTCCTCATTAACCTCCACCTTTCCGCCTACACCACAGACCCTACCATAGTGCACCGACAGCTGGAAATGCTGTATGATGATATGATGAAAGAAAAGGCAAAAGGGAATTATGTCATAGCCGGCGGTGACTTTAACAAGGATTTGCTGGGGGATTCCTCCCAGGCCTTCGGAGTGAAAGCCGGAGACTTCACTTGGGCACAGCCCTATCCTTTTGAAACCATACCTGACGGCTTCAGCCTTTTGGTACCTCATAGCCCCAAGAACCCTGTGGCAACCTGTAGAAATGCGGACGGTCCTTGGGATAGGAAAACCCAGTTCCAGGTAAGCATCGACGGGTTTTTAGTCTCAGACAATGTATCCGTCAACAAGGTGGCTGTAGAGGATACGGACTTCCAATTTTCCGACCACAATCCTATAATTTTGGACTTCCAATTGGTGGGATAAATTAAATGTGCATAAAAGGAGTGCCTTAGGGACACTCCTTTTTTCATGTCTTATCTTTAATTTTCAAAACATCAGCCGGGGAATATGAACTCTACTACCAAGTCGCAAATTTGGCCCTTGTCATCATATCCGAAATAGACAGGATAGGTGCCGTCTCCAAAGCCGGACTGTATCATAGGAACGGTCAATTCCGTGCCCGGTATGGGAAAATTAATCCAGTCTCCGCCTTCTCTCTGATAGAGTGGATTTTCACGGGCATTTTCTGCAAATATTTCATCAAAGAAGTCATCGTAAATGTTTTTCCCCGGATTAGCTTTATACCAATCGGCCTCGAACTTGCAATAGGCATCTCTTGTCTTCACATCCACAATGGTAGCCAAGCCCTCATCCACGGAAAATCCGAAAAAATCATCCTTTTTAACGGAACCCAGATTTTCATCACCCTTCAGGGCCTCGTAGTAGACAACCGGCTTTTCCGATTTGAATTTAACCCGGCTCAGCACATATCTGTAATGGTCCTCTTCAATCTTCACTACCAATGTTTCTATCCTGTATTTTCCCGTGGGTACGGATTGGAAGTAGGGTTTTTCTTCCTCATTTAAATATACAAGAGGATCTCTTGCCAATACTTCCCCGCTGGGAAAGTTCACCTATCCCATGTCCAGGACAAAGACCTCTTTTCCGGCTATCTCCGGCATCTCAAAGCACTCCGCGTAATTTACGGGAGATGTCAGGATGTTTTTAACTTTTTCATAGCTTTCCGGCCATTCCTGTGAAGGCTTCAATTTTTCCATAATTCCTCCTTGTGGTTTTGATTTGTAAAATTAGCTACATCTCAATCTTTCTGCCGCC
>JBHADF010000038.1:0-4430 GCA_041854955.1 Anaerovoracaceae bacterium
CGTACTGCTATATTCTATAAAGACATTATAAATATAGGAGTACGGCTATGTCAAGTGCTTTGTTTCCGTGTTTTGAGAGATGAGGCGGCAAGACGATGAAGCCCTGTAAGCTCCCTTTCTAGGGGTTTATCTAAAATGGGCAAAACATGGATTTGCGCTATAATTTTTTGCACTTTTTCCCCGGAATCAGCCTATTTCACGCCATTTTTCGCCTAAAACCCTATTTTTAAGTCAAATTTTCTATCTATTTTCCTCATTTCAGCAAAATTAGATAAACTCCGGCTTTCCGCCTTTCCTCCCCGCCACAGGAAAAGCCGAGACAAGCTCTGCCCCGGCTTTTGATTGTTCGCTGTATGTAGCGGCAGCTTAACTAATAGTTTACGCTCCTCTTCACACTGTAGGGAGAGTAGTTTCCGTCGCTTGCGGCCTTAATTCTGTAGGTGTACTTGACACCTTTTTTAACAGCTCTGTCTGTATAGGAAATGGCGTTCTTTTTGACGGTTGCTATCTTAACCCATTTTCCGGAGGCTCCTTCCTGCCTGTATATGGCATAGCTCTTCGCCTCAAAATGTCCGTTCCAGGTGAGCTTTACGCCTCCGCTGACTCTTCTTGCGCTAAGGCCTTTAACCTTTGCCAAGTGGATTTTCTCCACCTTGAAGTTTCCTTTCTCATCTATGGAGTAGAACTTCAAGGAATCGGAGTTGGTCACATACCAGATAGCCTTGCCGTCTTTTACTACAGGCTGACAATCGGAAGTGTTTCCCTTTACCTTTTTAACAGAGAGCGGCATGTCTCCTGCTCCGTTTACAGTAGTATAGCCAATCTTTCCGGAGCTGCTGTTGCCGCCTCCGTCTCCCCAAAGAACCAGGAATTTGTTTTCGTTGAACTTCACCAGCTGAGGATTCCTTACGGAGCCTTTGCCTTCTTCTATGGCTGTTAACCAATTATTAAAGCCCTTAGACATATCTGAGGCCACTACTCCTACAAAGATATTTCGAGTGGCATACTTATCCCATTTATTGTCCTGCTCGGCAGAGGAACCTGCTATCAGATAAGTTCCATGGGTTTTTGAATATTCCAAGCCTCCTAAGGTGGCGTTGGTATAGTTCTCACCAGAGGGTCCTTTCAGCTTTTTTGCCTCGTAATTTTTGGCATCGCCTACAAAGCTTTGGCTTCCGGCCGGGTTATCATATTTGAAGAGCACCATAGAGCGAGGGTGGGCATCTCCGTGGTCCGCTGCCACAATTCTTCCCTCCCAGTCAACCATTATAAACTGGTTGAAGGAGTGGCTCACATAGCCGGAGTCCATATTCCAGATCTTGTGAAAGGTATCAACCAAAGTCATGTCAGACTGCCTTATCTGAATCATGAGATTTGCCTGATGATGCTTGCCGTCGGAGGTTTTGTACATCTCGTGGCTTGTTCTTATATAGAGGGAGCCACCGTATTCTGCCATACGAAGATTTCCCGCATCGAAGGGAACTGTGGTATTTATCCCCTTTACAGAGGTCTGCCCTACTAAGTTCCAGTTCTTATCATATTTTTCTATGAGAATCACCTCTTTAGCATCGCTCTCCTCCGAGTTTTCATCCCCGAAAACCACATAATAGGCATCCTTGCCTGCGAAAAAGCCTCCGAATATAGGCAGCTTTACCTCCAGGTCAATCCTTTCAGTGCAGTTAAAGCTGTTGTCATATTTTTCGACTATAAGCCTCTCCTTGGGATAGTGGAGCTTTTCCACCCTTATAAAGCCGTCGCCTTCAGCTACAAGATAGGACTTCATAGGGTGGGACCACTGCTCATACTCATATACGCCGGCGTCTTCGTTATAAGACATTACAGGGCTTGTCTTGGCTTCGGCCACTCCCACAAAAGTCATAGCCATAACCAATGCTGCCGCTACCAGCAAACCAATCTTTCTTTTCATTTACTTCTCCTTAGCAAAAGGTGTCATTAAGCACTAATTAGGCTCCTTAGAATTTAACGTTTTCCAGCATATACTTTACATAGTCATTTTTCAGAAGAGCTTCTCTTGCCTCCGGTGTTTCCTTGGCCGGATCATCTACATTGGCCTTCAGTCTGATGGTTACGGCATCCTTATCATCAATAGGTGCAACGATAGCCAAGGCTGCTCCTGCATCATAGATGAGACCGTCTTTTCCCATAAACTTGTAATCCTTAGCATCGTAGAAGCTCTTGCTGAACTCTACGGCAGATTCCCAAGTTCCGTCTTCAGAAATCATCTTAATGGGATTTACATCAACTATAAAGCGCCAGCCTTCCCCTTCTTTTGCAACAGCCCAGCTGCCAAGGTCCTCGGTGACCTGCAAATCATTGGGGACCATAACCTTTACTACTTCCCCTGCTGCCTGCTCGGTGGATTCAAAGCTCTTTGTGCCTCCGCCTCCGCCGCCGCATCCCGATATGAGGGAGAGGGCTAAAATAGCAATCAATAATACTGTTAATTTTTTCATGTTACTTCCTTCCTTTCCGCACCCTTTCGGCGCTGCACATTTTATTTCTTATGTTCATTATACACCTCGATACAGAAATAACAAGTATAAAAAACCTTTTTCTTGCATAAAAAACAGGCGGCAATAATGCCGCCTGAAGTTCCTTTGTTTTATTCTGCAACGTAAGGAAGTAATGCAACGATTCTGGCTCTCTTTATAGCCGTTGTTACTTCTCTCTGATGCATTGCGCATGTACCTGTGATTCTCTTAGGTAAAATCTTACCTCTCTCAGTGATGTATCTCTTTAATTTTTCTACATCCTTGTAATCGATAACCTCAGTCTTATCAGCGCAGAATTGGCAGACTTTCTTTCTTCTCATTCCGCCGCCTCTTCTCTTATCCATCATGGTTATTATCTCCTTTCCTACTTAGAACGGGATATCCTCATCTATAGCGGAAAAGCCTTCCGGTGCCTGCTCAGCAGCCTTTTGCGGCGGCTGGTACTCGGCCTGTTGGCCCTGCCCCTGGGATGATTGTGACGGTTTGTCACCCCATTCCAAAAATTCTACTCTGTCAGCTACGACATCAGTGGTATAAACAGTTGCGCCATCCTTATTGGTATAGCTCCCCGTCTGCAATCTTCCCTGTACGGCTACAAGTCTTCCCTTTGCAAGGAATCTTTCGCAATTTTCCGCCGTCTTTCCGAATACGGTTACACTGGGAAAGTCGGTCTGTTTCTCGTTACTTCCCTGCCTGGGCGGCCTGTCTATAGCCAATGAGAATTTGCAAACTGCCATCTGACTCTGGGCAGCATATCTAACCTCCGGATCTCTGGTTAATCTTCCGATCAATACAACGCTGTTCATGTAACACCTCTCCTATTTTTCTTCCTTGTTGATGATGATGTGTCTCATAACGTCGTCAGAAATTCTGAGTCGTCTGTCAAGTTCCTTAGGTAATGTAGGGTTGCCTGCGAAGTATACTACTACATAGTATCCCTCTTCCTTCTTTTCGATAGGGTAAGCAAGCTTCTTCATACCTAATACATCTACTTTTTCGACTTCACCATCAGCAGCAATAATCTGTTGAACTAACTCTACTGTAGCATCTTTCTTTTCGTCTTCTAAAGTAGGATTGATAATGAACATAACTTCATACTTTGTCATTTTTTCACCTCCCTGTGGACTATATGGCGACGATTTAATCGTCGCAGAGATTTGCACGACAAACTCGTGCCTTTCTATTATACAACAAAACCAAGTAAATGCAAGTGTTTTTTGCTTGCAGGATTTTTTAATTATACTTTCTCTCTCTGCCTACGGACGCGTAATATCCGATTTTGCCATCTTCAGTGGCGAAGCCTTCTACGGTAAAGGTTACGATTTCCTCATAGCCTTTTCCCTTAGTCTTTATTTCCTGTTCTAAAGAGTAATAGTCTTCTCTCCTCTTGGCTTCGGCTAAGGCCTTCTCTGCTGCGGCCTTTAGGTCGCTTTCCGAAACGATTACGCCGAACTTTTTCTTGAATATGTCCACAAACTCGGCAATATCAATGCCTGATACATTATAGCAGTTTTTGGTCACATAGGTGATGTACTGATAATAGTTTCCGTCAACGGTGCTGTGATAGATGCCGCCCTCCATGAGAGCCTTTTCCGTATCGTCATCTTCCATACCGACCACGAAAACCTGCTCATCTATACCGTCTGAGGAGGTAAAATCCGAATCGCTTTCCAGGGGGAAGCCGCCACCGAAGGCATCTCCTATGGCCGCTTCCATCATAGCCAATACCTTGGACTCTTTTTTCTCCAAATTCTTATAGTCGGTTTTTTCGATAGCTTTAACCATGGGGAATTTTTCCTTGATGGTCAAATTGAATTCATAGCCCTTAGTATCAGTGCCGCTTTGTTCTACCGTAGCAGAAGGCTCATTCCCGGTCTCGTCTCCTACCTGTTCCTCTTGTCCCGGATTGTTATCCCC
>JBHADF010000039.1:0-11167 GCA_041854955.1 Anaerovoracaceae bacterium
AATAGGCGTATGAGAAGTGACAGAAGAAAAGCTATAGCTGCACAGCTTGAAGAAGAGAAAAAAGCAGAAAAGAAAAAACACAACGGATTTTTCAGAGTTATTGCCGTGTTGTACACGATTTTGGCGGTGGCCTTCGTGGTACTCCTTTGCAAGTTAAATGTTTTACCTGCAAAATATCTGTACCCGGGCATCGGCATCCTGGCTCTCGTAACTCTGTTTACCGTACCGGTAATGTTCAGTAAAAAAGGCAAACAAGGACGACGCATAGTTGCCGCCGTAGTAGCCTTTGCGTTGATGGGGGTCTTCGGAACAGGCACCTGGTACATGGCGGACACACTTGATTTCCTTGACAAGATAACTAATGTTACCAATGTGGTCAAGGAAAAATTTTATGTTGTAGTAGAAGAGGCCTCCCCTCTGGAGGAGGTTAAGGCTCTGGACGGAAAATCCTTGGGCACCTTCATTTCCGAAGATATAGTTTATTCAGAGGCAAAGGCCAACCTGCAAAAGGAAGTGGCTGTAGAGTATGCCTATGAAGAAACCTATGAAGCACTCTTTGACAAGCTGAGAAGCAAGGAGTACGAGGCTGTATTCCTGAGCAGTGCAACCTACGAGAATTACGGCAAGGACCACGCGGAAATCGTAAAGGGTACCAGAATACTCTACACGGTGGAAGTGCCCATAGAAAAAGAGGCTAGCACCTCTGCAGTAGATGTGAACAAGGAATCCTTTAACGTATACATAGGAGGCCTTGACTATAACGGCAAAATAGGCTCTGTGGGAAGAACCGACGTAAACATGATTGCCACCGTAAATCCTCTCACCCATAAGGTACTTCTTACATCCATACCGAGGGATTACTACATAACCTTACCTACCAAGGACGCAAAGGACAAGCTTACCCATGCGGGAAATTACGGTGTCCACGAAACCATCGGCGCCTTGGAGGACGTTTTAGGCATAGACATAAACTATTATCTCCGCGTAAACTACACTACTGCCGTAAAGCTGGTAGATGCTATAGGGGGAATTCAGGTTAATTCCGACCACGACTTTACCACCAGCGGTATGCAGTCCTTAAGCGGACATCACTTTGTAAAGGGCATAAATCAGTTGGACGGAAAGGCGGCTCTGGCCTTCAGCCGAGAGAGACACTCCTTCCTGGACGGTGATATGCAGAGAAACTTAAACCAGCAGCTGGTAATGAAGGCCATACTGGAAAAGGTCAGCTCCAGCACCACCATACTTACTTCCTACACAGGAATTCTCGATGCGGTAAAGGATAACATGGAGACCAACATGTCCGGAGAGGATATGACATCCATCGTAAAGGCTCAGCTGAAGGATATGCCTAAGTGGGATATTGAGAGACAGGCCATAAGAGGAAATGTAGGCCTGGAGCTTTGCTACGCCTTGGGAATGAAGGCCAGCGTTGTGCTTCAAATTCCTGAGGAAAATGCTCACGCTACGGACACCATCGTAAAAATTATGACAGAAAAACCTTAAAATTAAGGTGCTTATGACCCGGAATTGCCGAAGAGAAATCGGTGAAAGGTGAAAATATTGGATAAATCAGTAGTAAAAAACGGAAAAGAATTAAAATGCGGCTTTACTACCGGAAGCTGTGCTACCGCCGCTGCCACTTCTGCCCTGGAGATGATCCTGTCAGGGCAGGCTTTGTCGGCGGTGGCAATTAGACTGCCTTCGGGAGAGGAAGCCGTATTTGAATTGGAGGATATTACTCGGGAAAAGGATTTTGCTCGGGTGGCTGTAACCAAGGACGGAGGAGACGACCCGGATGTCACTACAGGAACAAGGATATATGGGGAGGTAAAGCTCACTCCTGAAAAGGGTGTAATCTCAATAGACGGCGGCATGGGCGTAGGCCGTGTCACAAAAAGAGGCCTTAAATGTGCCGTAGGTGAAGCCGCCATCAATCCGGTTCCCCGCAGGATGATAGAAGAGAACCTTAAAAATATTATGGAAAACCATGGCTATGAAGGTGGTGTTTCCGTGGTCATATCCGTGCCTGAGGGAGAAGCCTTGGCTCTTAAGACCTACAACCCCAGACTGGGTATTGTAGGAGGGATTTCCATATTGGGAACCACGGGAGTAGTGGAGCCTATGAGCGAAAAGGCCATAGTGGACACCATAAAGGTTCTTGTGGACAAGAAATATGAAGAGGACAGTGAAATCATTCTCATAAGCCCCGGCAATTACGGCAGAGACTTTTGCAGAGAATATTTCGGCATAGATATAAGCAAGTCCATACCTATTTCCAACTTTGTGGGAGAGGCCCTCGACTATATAAAATACAAGGGCTTCAAGAAAATTCTCTTCGTAGGCCATACGGGGAAAATCGTCAAATGTGCTGCCGGCATCATGAATACCCATTCATATTACGCCGACGGAAGGATGGAAATCATAGGAGTCCATTCAGCTCTTTCCGGAGCTGATATTCCCACTGTGGAGAAGATAATGGAGTGCATTTCCACCGACGAGGCCTTAGACATTTTAAAGGGAAAGCCCTACTTTGAGCAGGTCAAAAGGAGGATAATGGACAAGATAATGTATCATCTTAATTTCCGCCTGAAGGATGAGGTGGAAATAGGGGTAGTCATGTTTTCCTCCGACAGAGACCACATAATAGAGAGTGAAAATGCGGAGAAGCTGATAGAGCTCATAAGGGAAGAAAATCCCATGGATAAAAGGGATAAAGACGAATAAGTGAAATAAGCGAATGGAAAGGAGAAAGAAATGATATATTTCATAGGAGCAGGCCCCGGTGCCGCTGATTTAATAACAGTAAGAGGAGCAGAGCTGCTTAAAAAGGCAGATGTGATAATATACGCAGGCTCCCTGGTAAATCCCGCTTTGCTGGATTATGCCAAGGAGGATTGCAAAATATATGACAGCGCCTCCATGACCTTGGAGGAAGTAATTCAGGTAATGAAGGAAAACAAGGGCAAGGAGGTTGTGAGACTTCACACGGGAGACCCTTGTATTTACGGCGCCATCAGAGAGCAGATGGACATCTTGGACAGGGAGAAAATGGAGTACAAATCCGTTCCCGGCGTAAGCTCCTTTATAGGCGCGGCGGCGGCCCTCAATGCGGAATACACCCTTCCTAACGTGAGCCAGACAGTAATTCTCACCAGAATGGCGGGAAGAACTCCCGTACCTGAAAAGGAAGAAATAAGCAAGTTAGCTGCCCATGGAGCTACCATGGTGGTGTTCTTAACCTCCACCATGCTGGATGAGCTTTCCAAGCGCCTCATAGAAGGTGGCTACGCACCGGACTCTCCGGCAGCCATCGTATACAAGGCCACCTGGCCCGATGAAAAGGTTATAAGGACCACTGTGGAAAACATCGGCAAGGCAGCCAAGGAAAACGGCATAAACAAAATGGCCCTCATCATGGTGGGAGGCTTCCTGGGAACCGAATACGAGCGCTCCAAGCTCTACGATCCCGCCTTTACCCATCTGTTCAGAGAGGCAAGCATAAAATGAAAAGAATAGGAATTCTCGCCTTTACGGATAGGGGGAGAGCCTTGGCGGAAGCCATAAAGAAAAACCTCGCCATAGGGGATGAAGCCATAGAATATGTGGAGAAGCCGGAGGAGGGCAAGGCGAAAAACTTTGTCCGTGAAAATTTCCGAAGCTGTGATGGCTGGATTTTCGTGGGAGCCACAGGGATAGCCATCAGGTTTATCGCTCCCTTGATAGAGTCCAAGGATGTGGACCCGGCGGTGGTGGTCTTAGACGAAGGCGGAAAATATGCCATTTCCCTCCTTTCCGGCCATCTGGGGGGAGCCAACGAGCTGGCAGTTCAGGTAGCCGAGGCGGCGGGAGCAGAGCCTGTCATAACTACGGCCACCGATGTAAACGAAAAGTTTGCCGTGGATATTTGGACGAAGAAAATGGGATACACCATCGAGGACATATCCAAGATAAAGGTGATTTCTTCCAGAATTTTGAAGGATGAGAAAATTGGCTTTGCCTCGGATTTTCCTTTGGCAGGTACCTTGCCGGATTTCATAGACCCTGAGGAAAAATCAGCCGGCATAGTAGTAAGCCTAGACGGAGGGAAAAGCTGCTTTGAGGAAAACCTTAATGCTATTCCTAAAATCGTCACCATAGGGGCAGGTTGCCGTCGCGGAAAAGAGGCGGAGCCCTTTGAGAGCTTCCTTTTGGAAACCTTGGCAGAGCAGGAAATTTCCCTGAAGGCCGTGGAAAGGCTGGTGTCCATAGACCTTAAAAAGGAAGAGGCTTGTATGGTGGAATTCGGGAAAAAGTATGGAATCCCCTTTGAGACCTATACCTCCGAGGAGTTGGGAGCTGTAGAGGGAGACTTTACACCATCAGCCTTCGTAAACTCCATAACGGGTGTGGATAATGTGTGTGAAAGAAGCGCTCTTCTGGGCAGTCAAAAGGGCAAACTCATACTGAGGAAAACAGCAAAGGACGGCATGACCATAGCCATAGCCATAAGGCCTTGGGAATGCAGCTTTGATATATAGTTATAGAAAAAAGATATAGGAGAAAAACTTATGAAAATATACGTAGTAGGCTTAGGACCGGGAGGCAGCCTTTATATGACCCCGGAGGCAAGAGAGGCCATAGAAAAAAGTGATATAATAGTAGGATATACCCTCTATGTGGATTTAATCAAGGACCTGACCCGGGGTAAGGAAGTGAAAGCCACAGCCATGACCCAGGAGGTAGATAGATGTAAGATTGCCCTTGAAGAGGCTCTGGCAGGAAAGACCGTTTCCTTTGTGTGCAGCGGCGATGCAGGAGTTTACGGCATGGCAGGCATTATGGCTGAGGTGGCGGAGGACCATCCCGAAGTTGAGATAAAGACTGTAGCCGGAATTACAGCCGCCTGTAGCGGTGCGGCAGTGCTGGGAGCACCTCTCATCCACGATTTTGCCGTAATTTCACTGAGCGACCTTTTGACCAAATGGGAGACCATCGAAAAGAGGGTGAAGCTGGCTGCAGAGGCCGACTTTGTAATATGCCTCTACAACCCTAAGAGCAAGAAACGCCACGACTACATAGACAAGGCGGCGGAAATGGTTGCACAAGTTCAGGGCTGGGATTTACCTTGCGGCTATGTGAAGCACATAGGCAGAGAGGGTGAAAGCCATGTCATCTGCACCCTTAAGGACTTGCTCAACAACGATGATATAGATATGTTTACCACCATCTTTATGGGAAACAGCACCACCAGAGTGATAAACGGCAAGCTGGTGACTCCGAGGGGGTATAAAATTGGCTGATAAAAAGGCTCTCGTCTTTGCCGGAACCTGGGAAGGTCACATGCTGGCAGACTATTTCACCCGTCAAGGCTACAAAGGAGATTTCTGCGTGGCAACGGAATACGGCAGTGAGATAATGCCCGAATCGGAGGGTGTCAGAATTCTGGAAGGAAGGCTTTCCCGTGAGGAAATGACAGCACTGATGGAGCAGGGAGGCTATGAGCTGGTCATAGACGCAACTCATCCCTACGCCGTCATAGTTACGGAGTACATAAAGGAGGCCTGCAAAGCTGCCGATAAGGAATATGTCCGTTTGTTGAGAACCGATGTGGATGTCAACATACCGGGAGTTACCCATGTGGAGGATATAGAGGAGGCTATCACAGTGCTTAACAGCTCTGAGGAAAAGGTGCTGCTCACTACCGGTTCAAAGGACCTTATGACCTATTCCAAGGTGAAGGACTACAAGGAAAGGCTCTACCCCCGGATTTTGCCCAGCCATGAATCTCTGGAGCTGGCTTTGGGGGCAGGCATACCTTCCAAGAATATAATCTGCATGCAGGGGCCCTTCACCAAGGAGATGAATCTGGCTACCATGAAGCAGTTCGGCTGCACCCTGATGCTTTCCAAGAACACGGGAAAGCAGGGAGGCATGGAGGACAAGCTGGCCTGTATACAGGAGGGCTTTTCTCTCATAGTAATAGGAAGGCCGACACCGGAGGAGGGCCACAGCTTTGCTCAGGTCATAGAAATAGTGGATAGGATTTTTACTGAGAAATAACGAGGTTGAAAAATGAAAGTTATAATTGCAGGGGCAGGGGTAGGCTCCGAAAGGAACTTTACCTATGAATTTACAGAGGCGGTGAAGGCTGCCGATGTGGTTCTGACTGCCGACAGATTGGGCGAAAGTCTGAAAAAATATAACGACAATGTCCAAACCATGGGCGTTACGGAAACCGTTGAATATATAAAGGAAAAGGCCTCGGCGGAGGGTACCGTTTTAGTGGCCGCCTCCGGTGATACGGGCTTTTACAGCATAGCTTCCACCATCTCTAAAAGGGTGGATGTGCCTGTGGAAATTCAATATATGGCAGGCATAGGAAGTCTGGCATATTTTGCTGCCAAGATAAAGCTGGGCTACGAAAATATGAAGCTCATAAGCCTTCACGGAAAGGAAAAGAGCATAGTTCCCTTCGTTTGCTATAACAGATACGTATTTTCCCTCAGCGGAGGGTATTTAAAGGCCCATGACATCATAAAGGAACTTTGCGAGGCCGGCCTCAAGGACGCCTATGTATATGTGGGAGAAAATCTCTCCTGCTGGGAAGAGCGCATCTTAGAGGGGCGGGCAGAGGAGCTTTTAGGCTTGGAATTTGAGGACTTGGCCGTGCTCATCATAAGGAACGATAATTTTGCAAGCATGTATAGAACCCTGAGAGACGAGGATTTCATAAGGGGTAAGAGCCCTATGACCAAGGCTGCGGTGAGGAATCTTTCTGTTTCGGCTTTGGAAATTCAGCCCGGTGATGTGGTCTATGATGTGGGAGCGGGCACAGGATCCGTAACCTGCGCCATGGCTCTGAAAGCTTGCGAATCCACCGTTTATGCCGTGGAAAAGGAGCCGGAGGCTCTGGAACTTTTACAGCAAAACATGGATAAGCTGGGAATTTTGAATATAAAGTACAGAGAAGGCTTGGCACCTGAGGGCATGGAGGACTTTCCTCCCGCAGATAAGGTATTCATCGGCGGTTCCTCCGGCAATATGGCATCCATAGTAGATGAAATATTGAAGAAGAATGAAAAAACCGTCTTTGTGGTTACGGCCATAACCCTGGAAACCATCAATGAAGCGGTTCAGGTCTTCAACAGCAAGGAATTCGACACGGAGATAAGCTGTATCAACGCTTCCGTAGCTAAGAAGCTGGGAAGATACAACATGATGTTGGCTGAAAATCCCGTATATATAGTAAGAGGAGTTAAAAAATTTGACAGTTGATATGAACAGAGTGATGATAGTGGGAAGCGGAAGCGGCTGCGGCAAGACTACGGTTACCTGCGGTCTCCTGAAAGCCTTGAAAACCATGGATAAAAAGGTCATGTCCTTCAAGTGCGGTCCCGATTATATAGACCCCATGTTTCATACGAAAATAGTGGGGACTCCTTCGAGAAATCTGGATTTGTTTCTCCTTGGAGAAAATACCTTGAAATATCTCTTGGCAGAGGACAGCAAAGGCTATGAAACCGCTGTCATTGAAGGTGCCATGGGCATGTATGACGGCAAGGGCTTTGAGGACGATGCCTATTCAGCCAATCATATAGCACGGCTCACAGGAACACCTGAGATTTTAGTGGTAAATGTGAAAGGAAAGAGCGTATCTCTTTTGGCGGAGATTTCCGGCTATATGAATTTCGGAGAAAATCTGCTTAAAGGTGTTATTTTCAACAACTGCACCGCACCCATGTACCCCTACTACAGGAAGATGGTGGAGGAAAACCTGAATATAAAGGTATTGGGCTATATGCCCTATATGGAGGAGGCTACCTTAGAAAGCCGCCATTTAGGCCTCATAACGGCAGACGAAATAGACAACCTTAAGGAAAAGATAGAGATAATGGGAGAAAGGGCGGCAGAGTGCCTTGACATCCAAGGCATTTTGGAGGTGGCAGCACAGGCCCCTGAAATTTCCTATGAAAACATAGAAATAGGAAAAGCTGAAGATGAAAAGCCGGTGAAAATAGCCGTTGCCAAGGATAAGGTCTTCTGCTTCTATTATGAGGACAATTTTACCCTGCTTAAAAGGCTGGGGGCGGAGCTCATAGAGTTTTCCCCCATGACCGACAAAAGGCTTCCGGAGGGCATATCCGGCCTTATCTTGGGAGGGGGCTATCCGGAGGAATATCCGGAAATCATTTCCGAAAACAAGACCATGATGGCAGACATCAAGAATGCCATAGAAAAGGGGATGCCCACCTATGCGGAGTGCGGCGGTTTCATGTACTTAGGTGAGACCATCACCAAGGATCACAAGACCTACGAGATGGTAGGTGCCATAGAGGGGAATTCCGTGCTTACTGATAAGCTGGTTCGCTTCGGCTACAAGGAGCTGGTGGCGGAAAAGGACAACCTGATGTGCAGGAAGGGCGAAAAGATAATGTGCCACGAATTCCATCACAGCGAAACGGACAACTACGGGGATACCTTTGTGGCCGTAAAGGGCAAACAGGCCTTGAAGTGTGTGGTGGGAACAGATAATCTATATGCCGGCTATCCCCATCTTCACCTTTGGGGAAATATAGAATTTGCAAAGAATTTCGTAAAGAAATGTAGAAACTTTAGCAGAGGAGAAAGTCTGTGAACATAGTAATCTGTGTATTGGGCGGATTTATTCTCGACCTGATTTTGGGAGACCCCCGGTGGCTTCCCCATCCCATAAGATTTATAGGAGGGCTTATTTCCACCACGGAAAGGCTGCTGAGACGGATTTTCAAAGGTAGTGACAGAGCTGAGCTGGTGGGAGGAGTGTTCCTGACCATCATAGTGGTTGCCCTGACCTTTGGCGTGGCTTACGGCATCCTGCTTTTGGCAGGAAGGGTACACCCCTATTTCAGATTGGCATTGGAGCTTTTCTTCTGCTACCAGATTTTTGCAACCAAGTCTCTCAGGCAGGAAAGCATGAGGGTTTACAGGGAAATTAAGGAAGAAAACCTGCCTGAGGCAAGAAAGTATTTGTCTTGGATAGTGGGGAGAGATACGGAAAATCTCAATTTCACCCAGATTACCAAGGCTGTCATAGAAACGGTGGCGGAAAACGCCTCCGACGGTGTCATAGCCCCATTGATTTTCATGGTCATAGGAGGAGCACCTCTGGCCTTTGCCTACAAAGCGGTGAACACACTGGATTCCATGGTAGGCTATAAAAACGACAAGTATCTCTATTTCGGCAGATTTTCCGCCAAGGTAGACGACCTGCTGAACCTGATACCGGCCCGGATTACAGGCCTTGCCTTCGTGCTGGCTGCCTTCGCACTGAGATACGACGGTAGAAGCAGCTTCAGAATATATTTGAGAGACAGAAAAAATCATTCAAGCCCCAACAGCGCCCACCCCGAGTCGGCCTGCGCCGGAGCCTTGAACATACAGCTGGCGGGAGATGCCTATTATTTCGGCAAGCTGTATAAGAAGAAGACCATAGGTGACGATAAACGCCCTGTAGAGGCGGAGGATATAGTAAAGACCAACAGGCTCATGTATTTGGCGGCAGCTTCCTGCCTTGTGCTCTTCACATGGGTAAGATTTATGGCGGTAGTTTTATGACAAAGGAAAATCATGGCGGAAACATCTACAGGTATTCCCAAAAGGTTCTTGATTTTTCAGCAAATCTGAACCCTCTGGGAATGGCACCGGAGATAAAGTCTGCCATCATAGAAAATATAGATAAATACGAGACCTATCCCGATACGGAAAACCGACAGCTTAGCAGGGCTCTCAGCGAGGACTTAGGCGTGGGAGAAGAGCACTTATGCTTCGGCAACGGGGCGGCGGATTTGATTTTCAGAATTGTTCTGGCAAAATCCCCCAAGAAAGCTCTTTTGGTGTCTCCTACCTTTTCCGAATATGAGGAGGCTCTTAGGATAACGGGGACAGAGATAGAGCACTTTTTCCTGAAGGAGGCCGATGACTTCACCCTGGGGGAAAATGTGTTAGACTCCATAGATGAAGGCTACGACATACTCTTTATCTGCAACCCCAACAACCCTACGGGAATGACCGTAGACGCAGGCCTTATGGAAAGAATAGGGGAGCGGTGCAGGGAAAAGGATGTGCTCCTGGTAGTGGATGAGTGCTTCATGGAATTCGTGGAGGATGAGGAGAAGTATTCCCTTATGGGTAAGGTGAGCAGCTTCCCTAATCTGGTCATCCTGAAGGCCTTTACCAAGATTTACGCCATGGCGGGACTGCGTCTGGGATATGCAGTCTTCGGCTCAAGGGATTTTGCGGAGAAGGTGAGAGGAACCTTGCAGCCCTGGGCTGTCTCTACGGTGGCATCAAAGGCAGGCGTAGCGGCTCTCAGCTTAAAGGGATATGTGGAAGAAACCAAGTCTTTGGTCAGGGAAAACAGAGAATTTTTAAAGGCCGGCCTTGAACGGCTGGGCTATAAGGTTTTCCCATCCAAGGCAAACTATATGATGTTTAAAGGTGAAAGACAGCTTAGGGAAAGGCTGGAGGAAAAGGGCATTCTCCTGAGAGGATGCCACAACTACCATTCCTTAAATGAGGAGTTTTTCCGAGTGGCAGTACGACCCATGGAGGAAATAGAGAAGCTTTTGGAGGCTCTCGCCCGGGTCAAAACAGCTTTAAACCAAGAAAAGAGTCAAGAGGTGAAAAATGGCTAAGAGTATCATGATACAGGGAACCTGCTCCAATGCGGGAAAGAGCCTGCTCACTGCGGGAATTTGCCGCATATTGCAGCAGGACGGCTACAGGGTGGCCCCCTTTAAGGCACAGAATATGGCTCTCAACTCCTATATTTCCGATGACGGAATGGAGCTGGGGAGAGCCCAGGCCATGCAGGCGGAAGCCTGTAAGATAAAGCCGGACAGCAGGATGAACCCTCTGCTCCTGAAGCCCACCAGCGACAAGGGTTCTCAGGTCATCATCAACGGAGAGGTCTATGGTAATCTTACTGCTCAGGAATTTTACAAGAAAAAGCATATATTCAAAGAGCAGATAAAGGCGGCCTACGACAGCCTGGCCTCCGAATACGACGTCATAGTCATAGAAGGGGCGGGAAGTCCGGCGGAGATAAACCTGAAGGAAGACGATTTGGTAAACATGGGCATGGCAAAGATGGCCGATGCTCCCGTGCTCCTGGTAGGTGACATCGATAGAGGAGGGGTTTTCGCAT
>JBHADF010000040.1:0-8024 GCA_041854955.1 Anaerovoracaceae bacterium
GCACAGAATATGGCTCTCAACTCCTATATTTCCGATGACGGAATGGAGCTGGGGAGAGCCCAGGCCATGCAGGCGGAAGCCTGTAAGATAAAGCCGGACAGCAGGATGAACCCTCTGCTGCTGAAGCCCACCAGCGACAAGGGTTCTCAGGTCATCATCAACGGAGAGGTATATGGCAATCTGACGGCTCAGGAATTTTACAAGAAAAAGCATATATTCAAAGAGCAGATAAAGGCGGCCTACGACAGCCTGGCCTCCGAATACGACGTCATAGTAATAGAAGGGGCGGGAAGTCCGGCGGAGATAAACCTGAAGGAAGACGATTTGGTAAACATGGGCATGGCAAAGATGGCCGATGCTCCCGTGCTCCTGGTAGGTGACATCGACAGAGGAGGGGTCTTCGCATCCTTGGCAGGAACCATGCTCCTCTTCGACGAGGAAGAGCGTGCTCGCGTAAAAGGCGTAGTGGTAAATAAATTCCGCGGCGATGTGGAAATATTGGAGCCGGGCCTCAGAATGCTGGAGGATATTATCAAGGTGCCTGTGGCGGGAGTAATTCCCTATCTGGATGTGGATATAGACGATGAGGACAGCCTGACGGACAGATTTTCAGGGAAAGGGACTGAAGCCCTCATCGATATAGCCGTTATAAGACTGCCGAGAATATCAAATTTCACCGACTTCAACCCTCTGGAATATGTGGAGGGAGTAGGTGTGAGATACGTGACCTCCACCAAGGAGCTGGGCAATCCGGATATGATAATCATCCCCGGCACGAAGAACACCATAGGAGACCTTCTGTGGCTTCGCCAGTCGGGACTTGAGGCAGCCATATTGAAATACAGCCGTACAGGCAAGCCCATCTTCGGGATTTGCGGAGGCTATCAGATTTTAGGGCAGTCCATTTCCGATCCGGAGGGAGTGGAGATGGAGGGAACCGTGGCCGGCATGGGACTTTTGCCCCACAGCACCCTTTTCGGAAACCAAAAGATAAGAAACAATGCATCGGGAATTTTGGCTCAGGTGGATGGTTGCTTCCAAGGCCTTTCCGGCAAGGAATACAGCGGCTATGAGATTCACATGGGAACATCCGGGGATATGGGAAATATCATCAATGAGGAAAACGTCTACGGCACATATATTCACGGAGTCTTTGACAGAGAAGAAATCTCCGATGTGGTCATAAAAGCTCTATTTTCCGCCAAGGGCCTCAATCCGGAGGATGTAAAGACCTTTGATACGGAAAAATACAAGCAGGAGCAATACGATATTTTAGCCAAGGGAATAAGAGAAAACTTGGATATGGAGTTGATTTACAGCCTTTTAAAGTAGGCGGAGAGGAAAAGATATGAAGATTGAAAACATCAGACCGGAAGATATAGAAAAGAGAAGCTTTGAAATAATACAATCCATTCTGGGAGACAGACAGCTTCCTGAGGAGTATGAGCCCATCATCAAGAGATGTATTCACACCTCTGCGGATTTTGAATATGCTGACAGCATGTATTTTTCCGAGGGAGTAGTGGAGAAAATAGGGGAAGCCATCAAGGCGGGAGCCATCATCGTTACCGATACAACCATGGCTCAGTCCGGTATAAACAAGAAGAGGATAAAGGAGCACGGCGGTGAAGTGCTCTGCTTCATCGGAGATGAGGACGTGGCAAAAGAAGCAAAAGAAAGAGGCGTAACCAGATCCTACATGAGCATGGAAAAGGCTGCAACCCTTGGAAAGCCGGTGATTTTCGCCATAGGAAACGCACCTACGGCCCTCTTCGCCATAGTCAGCCTGGTAGCCGAGAAAAAGCTTAATCCGGTGGCTGTCATAGGCGTGCCCGTAGGCTTCGTAAATGTGGTTGAATCCAAGGAAAAGCTCATAGAGTCGGGAATTCCCTGCATAGTGGCAAGAGGCAGAAAGGGCGGAAGCAACATAGCCGCCGCCATCGTAAACGCTATCCAGTATAAGGGTTAAAAGGAAGGCTGCCTGATGGACATAAAAAGTTCACATAAAGGGCAGCTTTTTTTTGTGGATTTTACATAAAAGCTGTGATAGAATAAAGGCACATTTTGGGAGTTTAGTAAAAGGAAAAGGGGAATAAAATGAGCAGTAATTGTAAAAGAGCCTTGGAAGGATTGATTTCCGTATGTGCGGGGGCCGCCATGTTAGCCGGTGGAATCATGGCTACGGCAAGATTCATATACAGGATGCCCTTAAAGGAGTACAGAAAATATGCCCTCAATATGGCTGTATTGGATGATGAGATATGCAGGCTGGAGCTGGGCTATGATGAGGACCTGAAACGTGTTATCGTTTGGCCTGAAAAATCCGAAACCCTTCTTCACAGATATGACCTGTTCATTGAGCTAAATCGCTTCAAGGGCAGAAAAAAACTGGATGAAGAGATTCTTGTCATGGAAGAAAGGCTGAGAGCCTTAAAGGAAGAAGCCGGGGAGTAAGTCCTGGCATCTTACCAAGCTTTTGAAGAATTCAAAGAATTAAAGACCCCCTTTGTCAGATATGAAACCTGATGAAGGGGGTTTAATGTTTTAGAAAAATAGTCTTAAGGCCCTTTGACTAAGCCTCCGCAAAGAGCTTGTAACGGGCTTGGTCCTCCCAGTAAACCGCGTTTTTGAAGGCCTCATCCATATCTGCTCCACAGGCGACCATGCCGTGGTGACTCATTATGGCACCCATGCCATTGTCTAAAGCTGAGGCCGTATTTTTTGCGAGAGCATCAGAGCCGGGAAGGGCATATTTAGCCAATGGAAGCTTCTCGTCAGGAGAACTTTCGCAGGCTGCAAATACGCCGGAATAAGTTCCGTGGGTATGTATTACCGCCCTTACATCGGGCCGAGCCTTGTATATTTCGCTGTGAAGGGCTTTCTCTGAGGTGGGTTTTATTTGTCCCGTATGCTCCAAAGTATTTATGTTGATCAATACCATGTCTTCTGCCCTGAGGGTCTCATAGTTACGGCCGGAAGGTGTCACAAGCATATTTTCCTCGTCAACTCTTATGGAAAGATTGCCGGATGTGCCCTGGACTAACCCTTTTTCCACCGCCAAATTTCCATATTCCCTTAAGGTTTCAGCCAAAGAGAAGTAGGGGACATCTGTATCTGAAGTGATTGCCTTATTGACAGTCTCTGCTTCTTCAAGATTCTCAATGCCCTGAGCAGTTTCTTTTTCCTTGGCATCGGCTTCCTCACGAGCATATTTTCCTTTGTAAAGCTTCCTGATGCGGAAGCTGTCCATGGCGGAAAGGGGCTTGGTGCCACCTATTTTTTCGCCGAGAATTTCAGCACAGCAGGTTTTTTCCAAAAGGCTCATGACCAGCACAGCCTCATAGAGACTTTTGCCCATGGAAACCGTGTAGCCTGTCAGCTTTTCCTTTTTGTCTCTGCCTGTGATAACGAAGCAAGCGGATTGTTTTTTCAAGGCCTTGGCCAGGCCAACTGCCAAAATATGACCTCCGTGGCGACCGTCTACCATGGCAATCTTAGTTCCCACTACTCTGACTGCATCGTCAAGGGTGGGCTTAAGGAGCTGATATTTATTTAAATACTTCATGGCAAAGGGAGTCTGCGAAAATATGACAGCTCGCATTCCACGCATTTCTCCGGGGAATTTAGGCAACTGAAAACTTTCGATATCCTCGGGCCGAAGGTGAGCAAAATCTGCCATGGCCTTGGTGCCAAAGATGCCATCATCTGTTCTTATGACGATTTTTGCTTCCTTGCCTAAATCGTAGCCTTGGCTCGCGGCCGATAAAGCATATTTCTTTATGAGGTTATAATACTTTTCCACTATTTTCTCCGTTCTCACTAAAATTATTATAGCATAGAGTTATTCGCTCTTGATAGCCTCCAAAGCTGTTATCTTAACCGCCTTGTTAGCCGGATAGTAACCGGAAATCAGGCCGACGGCTATGGAGAAGAAAATACCGAAGAGCAAGAGGGGGATAGGCACTACGGAAAGTCGCGCCATATCTTCGCTGCCCATTATGGCATTTTTCAACATTTCCCAAGAGAGATTCAATCCGGCACCGCCTACGGCGCCGAAGGAAACCAGGTTTATACATATTGATACGATAAAGCTTATTATACAGCTGGCTATACCGCCTAAAAGACCTATGCTTCCTGCTTCCATGAGGAAGAGGAACCTTATATCCTTTACATAGCAGCCTAAGGCCTTCATAATACCGATTTCCTTAGTTCTTTCGGAAATGGACATTATCATGGTGTTGGTAATACCTATGGCGGCAACGAAGAGGGAAATGGCACCCAGTCCTCCTAAGAGAAGCTGAACCTGCCTTGTCTGCTTTTCGATTTCCTTTCGGAAGCTTTCCATGGAGGAGGTGTTATACCCCATATCCTTGATTTGCTTTTCAACATCAGGAACTTGCTTTATGTCTGCTGCCTTAACCACTATGCCCGAATAGGTAACATTGCCTAAGGGCGCACCCTTAACCTTTGTCATTATATCCTTCATGTCCTTAAGGCTCATCATGATTCCTTCGGAAGTCTCATAGCCTTTACTGAAATCCTCCTTGGCCAAGGCTGTTACCTTGATGGGGAAGGTGAAGTTTTCCTTGTCATCACCAAGGGAAACTGTCAGGGTCAGAGGTGTCTTTAAAATATCGAAATAGGGTTTGGGAAGCTCTGCCTTTTTGCCGTTTGAGCCGTTTTCACCGTCACCACCGACCCATCTGTCGATGGTATTTCTGCCTTCGGGAAGGAAGGTGTCCGCAAAGGCATAGGCCAAATACTGGCCACCTACCACATCATAGGGAATAGAGGAAATCTCACCTTCCGTTATTTCATAGCCGGCTTCCTTTAAGCCTGCTAAATTAACTCCCACCAAGCTACCATAGTTTACCTTGTATCTGTCATTAATGCCGCCGGTAACAGTGAAGGTGTATTCAAATTCCATTTTGGGCATTACGGAGACAACGCCCGGTACTTCAGAAAATGATTTTACAGCTGCATCATCCAGCTTCACCGATTGTCCCGTAGGAGATTTACCTCCCTGGGAGAACACCTCTATTACTGTTAAGTCGCCCATCTGTTTCAGCATCTTTTCTGTGGATTCCTGCATTCCCATACCTATGGAAACCATTACGATGATAGCTGTACATCCTATAAAGACACCCAATACCGTCAAAAATGTTCTACCCTTCCTTCGTTTAAGGTTGTCCACACACATTCCGACTATATCAGAAAATCTCATTATTTTGCCTCCCCGTTACCGGAACCCTGATCTGCAGGAGCAGTCGCAGGGGCATCGTTTTTATCATCCCATTCGGACCACATTGCTGCTTCCTGAGCTGCTGCCTTTTTACGCTTTCTTCTCTTTAATAGGATAATTGTAGCTATGAAGAGGAAGATGGCACCTCCAAGAATCCAAGGCCATATAGCCGGCTTGTCGGAAGGAATATCTTCAGGCATTTCAGGCATGGGTTCCTCAAGCATCATGGCTTCCGCATTGATGGTCTGTGTGAAAACTCTTTTCTTAGCCTGACCGTTGGCATCCTCATAGCGAATGGTGATTTTAATATTGTTTTCGCCTTCCTTTTCAGGAGTGTATGCAAAGGCTATGGAGCCGTTTTTTCCTGCTTCGATATTGCCAATGTTCTGCTTAGGGTTGGGAGAGGTTACATCTCCTGTAAGGCTGGCTTCCAGGTTATATATAAGGCTCTTGCCCTTGTTGGTATAGGTCATAGTAAAGCTGGATTCCTCGCCTACCATACCTACGCCGGGGATTTTAGGCGGCTCTATTTCAAACTGATCCTTCTGATAAACAGGAATGGACACCTGAAGCTCAGCGCTGAGGGGAGCACGCTTTTTATTGTCTACATATTCGTATTTTACGGCTATGGAAACGGATTGTGAGTTGTTTTCAAACGTAGCCGCCGCCTTCAGCGGTATGGAGAATGAAACTGTTCCTCTTTTCTTTATATTGTCAAAATAGAAGGTATTGCCGGAGCCGTTGATGGAAAATCCCGTTCCCCCCTGAACCGTTGCAACCACGTTTTCTACCTTGATTGTTTTGCTGGTGTTGAGCAGGGTTACGCCCAATACGAATTCGCTGCCTGCAGGGATGGATGCACCGCCGTAATTGAAATTTTTGATTATGACATTGG
This sequence comes from Anaerovoracaceae bacterium, assembly GCA_041854955.1. Taxonomy (GTDB): domain Bacteria; phylum Bacillota; class Clostridia; order Peptostreptococcales; family Anaerovoracaceae; genus CAMENZ01. Next base: position 6,138 of record JBHADF010000040.1, read on the forward strand.
GAATGGGGCTGGCAATCTCTTCCTCCGACTTTTTTTCCTGTGTAACCTTAGCAGGAATGGTTACACGACCTGAGCTCTTACCGTCAACTACTGAAATGGTATTGTTGTAGCGGAAGTTAACTTCTGCTTCCAGATATTGATTCTGATTTGTAATCTTTTCAAAGGCCTTTATGGGGACCTGAATCGTTTCCTCAGAGCCGGGGGCGATGCTTTTGAGCTGAACGGAGCTGCTTGTTCCTGTCAGCATGAGGGCATCGGAAAGGTTGAACACCACATTGGGAGACTGCATGGTTACAGGGCCCAGGTTCTTCACCTTAAGGGTGAGCACCATGGATTCATTGGCCTTGATGGGCGAGGAAATCTCGTTTCTCGTAATGCTTACCTGAGGTGAAGGGACTGCATTGGGAGGCGTAGGCTCTGATTTAGGCGGCTCCTGGTATTCTCTACATTCTGATATGGCAATAGTTTCGTTGTTATAATTACCTTGTAAACCTAACATAAGCTTAAGGCTGTTTCCTGTACCCTTGTATTCCAAGTTACTTACAGTCACGGAAAACTTTGTGCGGTCATTGTCATCAACCACAGGAGCTCCTATTCTACCGTTGTTAAAGCTGTCTACCAGTCTTGTTATATCCAAATTCCCTACAGAAAAAGGAGCGGAACCTGTGTATTTAAAGTTTAAAGTGATATTGACTTTAGCACCCTTAGCTATGGAGTTAAGAGAGCTGACATAACCTGTAACCGTCAAATCCGTATCTACAGCTGTAGCAGGTGGACTGCTGGCTCCGAAGGCCGCCGATGGCATGGCGGAAATAACCACCAACATGATGATGAGCAAGGCCATGCTCTTTTTCAATATATTATTCATTTTTATCTCCTATTACATTGTTATTTTTTACATCGCTGACGATTTCACCGTCTATGAGCGTTATGACCCTGTCGGCGTACTCCGTCATTTCCGGGTCATGGGAAACCAATACTATGGTCTGATGAAATGTTCTGGCAAAGTCATGAATCATGTGCATGACTTCCTTCGTGGTTTTCGAGTCCAAGTTTCCCGTAGGCTCATCGGCGAAAACTACTTCAGGCCGAGCTATAAAAGCTCTGGCAATGCCGACACGCTGCTGCTGTCCTCCCGACATCTGAGCCGGGAAGTGGCTGAAACGATTTCTAAGACTTACTTTGCAAAGCATCTTTTTCGCTTCAACTTCTCGTATATTCTTCGGCATACCCTTGAAAATCAAGGGCAAGGCCACATTTTCCACCGCCGTCAGCTCTGAAAGCAGGTTGTAGGACTGGAAAACGAAGCCTAAATGACTCTGCCTAAAGGAAGCAAGCTGGTTTTCACTCATGGCGGACACCAGAGCACCGCCGATTTTAACGCCGCCCCTTGTAGGCTTTTCAAGACCTGCCAGCATGTTCAAAAGCGTACTCTTTCCCGAGCCAGATGTACCGAAGATACAACATATTTCCCCACGCTCGATTGAAAGATTGATGTTTTTTAACGCAACTACACGCTCTGAACCCATACGGTATTCTTTCCTAAGGTTTTTAACCTCGATGGCAGGCCCATTTGGTTTTTCTCTCAAAATCACCCCTCCTATTCTTTTGAATTTAGAATATGTGTATGCTGGTACACAGCACAGTACATACAGTTATAGTCTATACTATATTTGATGTTTTGGAAAGGAAAAAGGTTTCAAATTCACAAAAAAATCACAGTGGGGCAGGCATAAGCCAAGGCTTTGCCCTGTCTACCCGGAGAAAATCATATTCCAAGGTGTTGATGGCAGTTTTGACTGGTACTTTTGTCATATTTCCTTGACACAAAGAGTGGAGATAGTATATCATTAGAAAGTTCTGTATTTGCTTGACTCGGGCTTTTCC
>JBHADF010000041.1:0-51153 GCA_041854955.1 Anaerovoracaceae bacterium
AAGACAAGTTCCGAAGGGGCTTGTCTTTTTTCATACCGATATCTTATAGCGGGGGAGCGAACCCGTGAGGGCATGGGCGTTTGGGAGAAAGTCCTGCGGACTTTCTCCCTCCCTATAAAATCACACCAATCAGCGGGTTTTCAGCCATTTGGTGTGATGTTTTTTCCAGTTTTGGCCATTTTTTCAGGCCTCATCATACCAAATCCCATTTTTAGGCGCTTTTGGTATAACTGTTTTCCGGGGGTTCTTAGCCAATCAGTCCAAAATGGCCTGATTGGTATGATTTGCAGAGCATAATAGCCTGCACTGCCAACCAGATAGACTTATTGTTCTCTCAGTCATAACCCATCATCTCCCTAATATGTTATAAATTTGATTACTTATATCCTTTGTAGTATAATAAATGTTAATTCGTTATTGCACCATGTTATTATCTGATTCAGGATTGTAAAAATCAAAAGGAGACACAATGTTAACTTTCGATAGAGAAATTGATTACAAACAAGTTGTTGACTCAATGTTTGATGATTTGGCTATAGTGGACGAAAACGGCATTCTTATATATGCCACCAAGGGTTTCGAGAAGCAATATGATGTAAAACTGTCCGATGTAATCGGAAAATCTGTGGATGAAATCGAAGACGATAAGATATTCAATCCATCTGTTGCTAAAGCCGTTTTTGAAGCCCGAACCGAGGTTATTATGTCCCACAAAAACAAAAAAGGCAATTATATAATCGTCATCGGTTTCCCTGTTTTTAAGGATAGTGGAAAAATCAAGTATGTAGTCAGCTATTCTCCCACATCCAAGGAAATCACCTCTCTGCAAAAGGAGCACAGCAGGCTCTTAGATAAACTGGAAGAATACCAGCAAACCCTAAATGAGTTCCAGGCCGAATTCGGTGTCCTGATGCAGGACGGTAACATGATACAGGGTTCCAGCCAAACTATGGAAAATATAAATAAGATAAAGGGCTATGATGTAAGTGTTCTTTTTACAGGTGAATCCGGAGTGGGAAAGACAACCTATGCAAAATATCTTCACGACAGAGGCCCTCGCTCCAAAGGTCCTTTTGTAGAAATCAGCTGTGGTGCCATTCCTGAAAATTTATTGGAAAGTGAGCTTTTCGGATACAAGAAGGGATCTTTTACCGGAGCCAGCTCAGAAGGCAAGGTAGGACTTATCGAAATGGCCAACCGAGGTACCTTATTTCTTGATGAAATCTCAGAGCTTCCGCTTAAGTTACAGTCCAAATTGCTCAAGGTTTTGCAATCCCATAAAATAATGCGTGTCGGAGACACCAAGGAAATAGAAGTCGATTTCCGCCTCATAACCGCCACCAACAGAGATCTGAAGCAAATGACAGCTGACGGCACATTTAGAGAAGATCTCTTATACCGTATAAATGTCATTCCCATAGATATTCCGCCTCTTCGTAAGAGACCGGAAGATATCGTGACTATGGCAAAATATTTTATCAATAAATTTAATCTGAAGCATTCCGTTGATAAAAGTCTCTCACCGGACTGCATAAAAGCGCTCATAGCTTACCACTGGCCCGGTAATATCAGAGAGCTGGAAAATACCATCGAGCATTTGGTAATCATGAGTAACGACAAAATCATAACGAAAGAGGATCTCTCGGCTGAAATTTTGCGAGAAGATTTTAATATAGAAGCGGATTTCCTTTTGGGACATAAGAGCTTAAAAGACATGGTTTTGGAATTTGAAAAGCGTATTTATAGAAAGGCTGCAGCAGAAGCCCATACCTCCGTGGAGGTAGCCAGACTGTTAGGGATCAGCCAACCTACAGCAGCACGAAAAATGAAAAAGTATAGTATAAAGTAAACATCAACTTCGGACATATATCGCAAATCCAAAATAGTCAAATTTGAATAATTATATTCAAATTTGACTATTTTTTTGTTTTCCAAATGCCACATGTTTCCATATCTGTTGAAATTAGGCCGTTTTACCTTTGGTATGAATTTTGCTTATAATATTTCCGTATTACTAAAAGATAAGGAGGAGCTCATATGGAAAAAGTTAAAGTGCTTATCATCAATGATGAGGGAGATGATATTGAGTTGGAGAGAAACGTTCTGACAGAGGCTCTAGGGGCACAAGGAGCCAGTCTTGAGCTGAAATACATCCCGGCTTCCGATTCGGCCTTGATAAATTCAGAATTGCCTGATGCAGATGGGGTTATTGCCGTATACACCGAATTTGGCGATGCGGTTATGGAAAGCATGAAAAAATGCAAAGTGATTGCTACTCAAACAATAGGGGTCAACACCATTGACCTTAAAGCCGCATCCAAGTATGGCATCTGCGTAACCAATGTACCGGACTATTGCGTAGAAGAGGTTGCGCTACACACGGTGGCTCTAGCACTTTCAGCGGTGAGGAAAATTTTAATCTATGATAAAATCGCGCGTGAAAAGATATGGAATATAGATGCCATATATAAATACGGCAGACTTCATCGCCTGCAAAATCAAAATTACGGCATAGTTTCCTTCGGCAACATCGGAAAACGCGTGGCTGAGATGATGAAGGTTTTCGGAATGAATATATTTGCGTATGATCCATTTTTGCCGTGTGAAATCTTTGAGCAGCACGGAGTCACAAGGATAGAAACATTAGAAGAGCTTTTCAAGTGTTGCAACATTATTTCTCTGCACACTCCTTTCACACCGGAAACCACAGGGATGATCGACTATAAGCTTATATCATCCATGCCTACCGGCAGTATATTGATCAATACCTCCAGAGGCGGTATTGTTAAAGAAGAGGATTTGGCAAAAGCGTGCAGGGAACATGTATTGAACGCCGCTGCTGTAGATGTCATACTAGACGAAGACACCTTTGAGAGTAATCTCTACGGACTGGATAATTCCATAATTACGCCCCATGTGGCTTATTACTCAGAAGAAGCTCTCTTGGAGTGCAGAGTTAAGGCTGCCCATATGGTAGCCGATGTCATAGCTAGGCGTATAATACCCAAATACTTAATAAATAAAGATGTTGTGGGAAAAACCAAGGTATCTTTAGTTTAACTTGAACCCGACGTAGAAAAGGAGGTAGAAAATGAAGCATGAATTTATTGCAAAAAGATATTGGAAGGACCAAAGCACTGCAATGGGTCAATCCGATGTTATGGCCAAGTCTTTCAACGATGTAATCAATTTAAGTTTAGGGGATCCCGACATCATAACCAACGAGCTCATCATTGAAAAAGCCTTTGAAGATGCTAAGAAGGGGCATACAAAGTATACGGACTTCCGCGGGGATCCAGAGCTCCGTCAAGAAATCAGAAACTTCTATAAAGAAGAATACGCCATGGAAATAGCAGATGAAGAAATTTTTGTGTGCGCCTCGGCCTGCTTAGGCATGTATCTGGCGCTGGAAGCTATAGTCGACGATGGTGATGAGGTAATATTGCAAGCACCCTATTTTACACCCTATCCTCAACAGGTTGAACTGGTCAGAGGCGTTCCGGTAGAATTGCCTACCTATGAAGAAGAGGATTTTCAGATTAACGTTCAGCGATTGGAAGGGCTTATTACCGAAAGAACCAAAGCCCTCATAATAAATTCGCCCAGCAATCCCACAGGTAACTGTCTAACAGTTGACACCATGAAGGAAATCGCTGAAATCGCTGCCAAGCACAACTTAATCGTAATCGCCGATGACATATACACTTCCTTCAGCTATCAAAGTCCCTTTGTACCCTTCGCGTCCCTTCCCGGAATGAAGGAAAGAACCATCATATTGAATTCTTTCTCGAAAAACTTCACAATGACAGGATGGCGAGTTGGAAATATCATTGCACCGGATTATATAATAAAAACAATTCAGCAAATTAACGAAAATGTGGTGTTTACCGCCCCATCCATTTCTCAAAGAGCAGGTATCTATGCCCTGCGCCATAGGAAGCAAGTTCAACCTCCTATGGTTGAAGAATACAGAAAGAGAATTTTTTATGCCGCCGAAAGAATAAATCAAATTCCAAAGCTTTCTGTCATTTATCCCCCGAGGGGAACCTTTTATCTCTTCGTAAATATAAAAAAGACCGGATTGACCAGTGTGGAAGCATCAAATCTTATACTAAAAGAGGCTCATGTTCTCACTCTTCCGGGAGATGCCTTCGGAAACTGTGGTGAGGGTTATATAAGGATTGCATGCACCGTAAATGTAGATACCCTCAAGGAGGCCTTTGATAGAATAGCAAAAATAAGTCTATTTTGTTGAGATTAAAACAAATATAGTATGAAAGGAGAAAAAAAGATGGAAAAGAACAATATTATTCCCCAATCCCAAAGTACCGACCAAAAACCCGATACCGGAGTTTCTTCTGCTGTCTTAGAGCCTGTAGATCAGAAGCATATCATCAAATTTGTATTAGCTTCCCTATTAGGTGTGTTTCTGTTCCTCGTTCCTATTCCCAGCGGTAACACCTTTACTATCCCTATCGGTATAGTAATCGGGTGGGTGTCAGGACTTCTGGAGACGGACACAGTAAACTTAGCCCAGGTAGCCGTGGTATTCTTTATAACATTATCCACGGTGGTCACCATCATTAACCTTATCTTCAAGCCCCACTTCATTCAATCCAGGGAGGCACTCAAAAAGCTTTTTACACCTACACCGATTTACTTTGTAAGCCGTATTATAGGTTTAGTAATAGTGTACATGGTATATTTCAATTTCGGCCCTGAAATGATAAGGTCCGGGGCGACCGGAGGCTCCATGCTCGGCGTGTCGGCAACATTGATTTCCGTAGTCTTATGTATTGCATTCCTTATGCCTCTTCTTACAGATTTCGGTATAATGGAATTTGTAGGTGTTCTCATTCGTAAAGTAGTTCGCCCCCTGTTTTGTGTTCCGGGGCGTTCAGCCATAGATCTTATGACTTCCTGGCTGGGAGCTTCTAATGCGGCGGCAATCCTTACAACTCGCCAATATGAAACCGGCTTCTACAATGCAAGAGAGGCTGCCACAATTTCCATGAACTTCTCCTTTGTATCTATCCCCTTCTGCTTTGTTATAGCCAAGCTCATAGGGGTGGATGAGAAGTTTACGGTATTCTACTTAATCAACCTTTTATGCGGTGTAATTTTAGCCATGATAATTCCGAGAATACCACCTTTGCGTTTTGTCCCCGAAACCTATGATGAAATCGCAGGAAAAAGAATTAATGAAGATGTGCCTACGGGTGTAAGCAAAATTAAATGGGCCTTTAACTTGGCCGGACATAGAGCAAAGGATGCTACCGGTGCAGATCTCCTCAAGTCGGGACTCCACGTTTACTCCAGCATGTTCCTTGATTTGATCCCCATCGTTATGGCTTGGGGTACAATTGTGCTGATATTGGTTGAACACACGCCAATTTTTGAAATCATATCAACCCCCTTTGGCTGGTACATGAATTTATTCGGCATTGAAGGTGCCGCAGAAGTTGCGCCTACTGCCCTTGTAGGATTTACAGATATGTATATTCCACCACTTATGTTAGCTGATTTTGCAATCGAAAGAACCAGATTCATTATGGGTGTTGTATCCTTACTTCAAATTATATATATGACAGAAGTAGGCTTGATAATATTGAAGTCTAGAGTACCGGTAAACATAGGGCATCTGTTCATCGTTTTCCTCGAGAGAACAATTATTGCAATTCCTCTGGTTACATTCTTCACTAACTTGTTTGTAAGCTTTTAGGTAGCACTCCTCTATGTAAAACATGCCAAAGAAACAATTCTTGGCAAAATAGAAATCTATCCAAATCCTCTAATAGGATTCAAAAGCACCCCCGCGTTAAATGCAGGGGTGCTTTTTTCATTTCCCTATAAAATCACACCAATCAGCAGGGTTTCGGCCATTTGGTGTGATGTTTTTTCTATTTTTAGACATTTTTTTAGGCCTCATCATACCAAACCCCATTTTTAGGCGCTTTTGGTATGACTGTTTTCCGGGGTTTCTTAGCCAATCAGTCCAAAATGGCCTGATTGGTATGATTTTGTGCTCGTTGGGCTCCGACCGGCTCCTTTACACAGAAATCCACCTGCGCCGCCAGAACCTCAGAAACCCTCAGAAACCGCAGAAACCGCGTAACCGTGCAGTCTTCGCAAACCGCTCAGACCGCCGGCAGCACTCCATCCGGCTTCCTACCCCTCTATCCTATCAACAAGAATTTCGGCAAGCCTTTCGTCCACTCCCAAGGTTTTGCCCATTTCAACGGTTACGCCAGGATATGCCTTCAGGCATTCGGCAATTTCGTTGGGGATGTCTTCCTTGATATGTATTCCCTCGAAAAGGAAGTAAGGAACTACCTTTATTTCCGTAACGCCCTGTTCCGCCAAGGTCTTAATGCCGTGCTCGATGTTTTCCTCGCAGAATTCCATATAGGCTATCTGCAAAGGGCAGCCCTCGATTTTCTTCCTTACCATATCAACTACCTGGTTGATGGTGTTCTTTGTGGCTTCGATTCTGCTTCCGTGAGCTAAAATAAGTACGCCTTTCATTTCTATTTTTCCTCCATAATCTCTTTATATGCCGCGATGACATAATCCAGTTCTTCTTTAGTAAACTTATCGTTGATAAACATGGACTCGTACTGGGACGGGGCCACGTAAATGCCTTTTTCCAAAAGCTTTGCGAAGGCTCTGCTAAAGCCGGCGGTGTCCGACTTGCAGGCTGTTTCATAGCTGTAGACAGGCTCCTTTGTATAGTACATGCAGGTCAGAGAACCCACATTGTTTACTGTAAAGCCTGTGGCATTTCTCAGGCCGTCGGCCAGATATTTGCCCATTTCGTTTATTCTTTCATAGATTCCCTTGTCAGCCAGAAGCTGTTTCAGGGTTTCTATTCCTGCGGTCATGGCTATCGGATTCCCCGAAAGGGTTCCTGCCTGATATACGGCTCCCAGGGGAGATACGTTTTCCATTATATCTCTTCTGCCGCCGTAGGCTCCCACGGGCATTCCGCCTCCGATTATCTTGCCGTAGGTTACCAGGTCGGGAGTCACGCCGTAATATTCGGCAGCTCCTCCGAAGGCCAGCCTGAATCCGGTGATAACCTCGTCGAAAATCAGCAGGGCACCGTATTCGTCGCACAATTTTCTCAGGCCTTCCAAAAAGCCATCTGCGGGAGGTACCACTCCCATATTTGCCGCCACCGGCTCCACTATGATGCACGCCACTGCCTCCGAGTTTTCCTTCAGCAAGGCTTCTACGCTGTTCAAATCGTTATAGTGAGCCGTTAGAGTGTCTCTGGAGGCTCCCTCCGTCACCCCTGCGCTGTCCGGCTCACCGAAGGTCATGGCACCGGAGCCGGCCTTTACCAGCATGGCATCGCTGTGGCCGTGGTAGCAACCCTCGAACTTGATTATTTTGCTCCTCCTGGTGTAGCCTCTAGCCAGCCTCACGGCGCTCATTACGGCTTCCGTTCCGCTGTTTACCATTCTCACCATTTCCACATGGGGAATATTTTCGGTTATCAGCTCTGCCAGCTCTACCTCCGGCTCAGTGCAGGCGCCGAAGCTGAGGCCCTTTTCAATCCTCTGCTGCACCGCCTTTATGACCTTAGGGTCGCAGTGACCCAATATCATAGGTCCCCAGGAGCCGATAAAATCTATGTACTCCTTGCCGTCGGCATCGTAGATTTTGTTTCCGGAGGCTCTGTCTATAAATCTCGGTGTCAATCCCACCGATTTAAAGGCTCTCACCGGGCTGTTTACACCGCCGGGCATAACCTTTTTGGCTCTCTCGAATAATTTTTCCGAATTGCTCATTTCCCAATCCTTCCTATCCTATATCGCCTCGCTGAATGGCATCGGCGATTTCCTTTGCGTAGTAGGTGATGATGATGTCTGCACCTGCCCTCAGCATAGAGGCGGTGGTTTCGCACATAACGCCGTACTCGTTGATAAGTCCCGCCTTGCCCGCATTTCTCATCATGGCGTACTCGCCGCTGACGCTGTAGGTGGCTATGGGCAAATTGGTGTTATAGGACAGCTCCCTGATAACATCCAAAAATGCCAACGCCGGCTTCACCATCAGGATGTCGGCACCTTCCTCCTCGTCGAAGGCGGCTTCCTTCATGGCTTCCCTCATATTGGCAAAATCCATCTGATAGGTCTTTCTGTCTCCGAAGGAGGGTGCAGAGCCCGCCGCTTCTCTGAAAGGTCCGTAGAAGGATGAAGCATACTTTATGGCGTAGGACATGATGGGCGTATTTACAAAGCCTTTCCCGTCCAACCTTTCCCTTATGGCTGCAATTCTGCCATCCATCATATCGGAGGGGGCCACCATATCAGCTCCCGCCTCCACATGGGAAAGGGCTGTATCTGCCAGCAGCTTCAATGTGCTGTCGTTGTCCACATCGTGGCCTGTCAAAAGCCCGCAATGGCCGTGGGAGGTGTATTCGCACATGCACACATCGGTTATGATATAAACCTCATCTTTGTATTCCTTTTTTATTTCCCTGACAGCCTGCTGAACTATACCGTTTTCCGCATAGGCCTGGCTGCCCACCGCATCCTTTTCCTTGGGGATGCCGAATAGGAGCACCTTATTTACGCCGTGGGAAAGGCAATCGTCGATGGCCTCCCTGGCTCTGTCCGGACTGTATCTGTACTGGCCTTCCATGGCGTCTATATGGGCTTTGATGTTATTTCCCTCTTCAAAAAATATAGGGTAAATCACGCTGTCCTTGGAGGCCCTTGTCTCCCTGACCATACCTCTCACAAGAGGGTTGGCCCTCAATCTTCTTCCTCTATTCATTTCTCGCCTCTTCAATTATCTTCTCCACCATCTTCTCGATGGTAGCTTCCTGAGAAACTATGGTTTCAAATCCATAGCCCCTGGCTATTTCCGCCGTCTTTTCTCCGATGCAGACCGCCTTTATCCCGGCAAAATCCGCCTCTCCGGCACCGGCCTTACTCTGGGTTCTCACAAAGCCCTCCACACAGCTCTTGCTGGTAAAGGTGATGCAATCCCAGTCCTCCGGCCTTACGGGTTCAGTCTGCTCTATATATTTTGTCTCGTAGACAGGATAGTCCTCATACCAGATTCCCGCCTTTTCAAACACCGATAAAATATCCTCGCTGCCGATGTCGGCTCTTAACAGGAGCACCTTGCTGGTTCTTCCCACAAAGCCTGTGGAAACCATTTCCTCCCCTAAGTCCTTGCCGTAGTACTCCCTGGGCATGAAATCGCACTTTATGCCTCTCTCCTCCAAGGCTCCGGCCGTGGTTGGGCCTACGCAGGCAAACCTCTTGGTGCTCAATATTTCTGTATCCTGTCCCGTTTCCTTCAGCCAGTCAAAAAAGGAATTTACTCCTTCTACGCTGGTGAAAACAAGCACATTTTTATCCTCTAACTGAGGATTTATAGGTCTTATGTATTCTGTCCTTATGGTAGGGTACAGCCTTGTATAGGCTCCCAACCGTCTCAGGCCTTCATCCAGTCTTGAGGCCTTCTTCTCCGGCTGGGTCACCAGAATTCTCTTGCCCTTGAGGGGCAGCTTTCCAAACCAGTCGAAGCTGTCGGAAAGGGAGCAAACCTTGCCCACCATAATTACGGCAGGAGATTTAACCTGATTTTCCGAAGCCACCTTTTCTATAGTCTCCAAATCAGCCACAAACTTGCGCTGCTCCGGACGTGTTCCGTTTTCGATTATGGCACAGGGCATATCCTTTTCCATGCCGGCGGCTATAAGCCCTTTGGCTATCATGCCTACGGTGCCTACGCTCATCATAAATATGAGGGTACCCTTCAATCTGACCAGGGCCTCAAAATCTATGGTCAGCTCTGCTCCCGCCTTGGCGTGGCCGGTGATTATGTGTAGGGACGAGCAGAAGTCTCTGTGGGTTACGGGAATTCCCCCGTAGGCCGGTGCTGAAATGGAGGAGGTTATCCCCGGCACCACCTGAAACTCCACATTATTTTCGGCTAAAAGCTCCAGCTCCTCGCCACCTCTACCGAAGACGAAGGGGTCGCCGCCTTTAAGTCTGACCACCTTCTTCCCTTCCAGAGCCTCCCTCAGCAGAATTTTATTTATCTCTGACTGAGGCACGGGATGGTCTCCCACATTTTTACCTACATCTATCCTTTGAGCAGATTCCGGAATCATATCCATTATCTTTTCTCCCACCAATCTGTCAAAGACTACCACATCAGCCTCGGCTATGAGGCGTGCAGCCTTTAGGGTGAGCAGCTCCGGATCTCCCGGGCCGGCTCCCACCAGATAAACTATTCCCTTTTCTGCCATTTCTATTCTCCCTTTCCGGCCTTCATTCTGATGGCCAGGTCTCTTCCCATAGCTTCCCCTTCCTCCTTGGGTCCGCTAACCGTTTCCTTGTATTGGTTCATTTCTTCATCCACATAATAGCCTGTCAGCACCATTTCTTCCCCGTGGATTTCGGCGTAGGCCGCCACAGGAGAGCTGCAGCCTCCGTCTAAGGCTCTGACGAAACCTCGCTCCGCCAAGGCTATGAGGCGTGCCTCTTCATGGGCAAAATCCGCCAACCAGGGCACTTCATATCCCTTCCGCCCCTGAACCGCCAGGATTCCCTGACAGGCGGCAGGCAGGATTTCCTCAGTGGTGAAAACTCGGCTGACCCGACCTTCCAGGCCAAGCCTTTTAATTCCGGCATAGGCCAAAACTATGGCGGAATATTCACCGCTGTCCAGCTTATTAAGCCTTGTCTGCACATTACCTCTTATAGGCTTAAACTCCGCCTCCGGATATATGGCTTTAAGCTGCAAAGTCCTTCTCAGGCTGGAGCAGCCTATGGGCTTTGCTAAATCTATTTCGTCTTTTCCTTCGGGCAAAATCAGCACATCCCTCGGGTCCTCTCTCTTGGAAAACACCAACAGAGGCAGGTCCTCGCTGACCTCCATGGGCATATCCTTTAGGCTGTGGACCGTCAAATCAACCCGATTCTCCATCAGGGCCTTGTCCAATTCCTTTACGAAAAGGCCCTTGCCTCCGATTTTGTCCAAGGTTCTGTCCAGAATTATGTCTCCCGTGGTCTTCATGGTGATAAGGTCAACCTCCAGGGATGGTTCCTTTTTCTTTATGGCGGAGATGACCATTTCCGACTGAATTACAGCCAGCTTGCTCTCTCTGCTCCCAACTCTTACTTTCATAAACTTCCTAATAGTCTTCCTTCTCCAAGATTTCTCTTATCCTTCTTGTGGCTCTCGCCGCCGCCTTGTGGTCAGTGCCGTCGCCGGACACTCCCACCGTCAGCTTTTCATTTACGCCGATGCCGGGAAAGAAAAAGCTGCACTCATCCTTGGCATCCGCCACGCTGACCCATATATTTTCCTCTTTGGAAATCAGGCCTATCTGACGATTTACTTCTCTGTCGTCGGTGCAGGACAAGACCATAAAGGCTCCTCTCAGTATTTCTCTTATGGTATCCTTTTCCGCCGGCTCCAAGGTTCTCTCCTCTAAAGTGAGAAGCCCGGCCTTTTCCAGCTCTCTCAGTTCATCGGAAAAGTGTCTCGATACCACCTTTATGTCAAAATCGAAGCTGCATAAAATCTTCGCTCTTCTTGTGGCTATGTCACCGCCGCCGAAGACTACCGCCTTTTTCCCTTTGGAAGGGAGAAATAGGGGAAAATATCTGTTTTCCATAGCTATCCTCTCTTGGCCTGCTCCCGATAGTTATACCATTTATAGAAGTCGTCCATATACTTCTCGATGATCTTCTCTATCTGCTCCATCTGCTCGCTCTGACGCAAATCTCTGGTGTCGCGGCTTATGTCGTCCACATTGTAACAGGTCACGCCCTCTATGTCTCCGATGTTCGGTTCCACATCTCTGGGTACCGCCAAATCTATGAACACCTTGGGCAATTTTTCAAAATCCTTTATCTCATCATAATGGACCGTGTAGTGGGGGCTGAGAGTTGCGCTTACAACTCCGTCAACCTGAGCTATGACGGAATTTCTGTCGCTGTAGTTTACCGTTGCCACTCCCTGGGGCACTATGTTTTCTCCATACTTATACTGGCGCAGGGTCATGGTAGTCTCCAAGCCTGCCTTTGCCAGATTTTCCGCCACCAAACGGCCTATCATGCCGTTTCCGATGACTAAAACTCTTTTTATTTCCGGGTCATTTTTCAATATATTTACTGCTCTGTCGGCGGTGGAATTGTCGTTGACCTTGAAATCCACCAGGGTCTTCACCTTCTTTCCCGCGCTGACGGCAGTTCTGAACACCACATTTAAGATGGCATCAGAGGCCTTAACCTTTCCTGCCTCCTTTATGGCATCTCGAACCTGAGATATTATCTGATGGTCTCCCCAAATTTGGGATTCGGCACCGGCCGCCACCTTGCAGAGATGGACTATGGCATCATCGCCTCTCAGGGTTCTATTTATGTGCTTATACTTCTCGTAATCCACCCCTAAATATTGGCACAGCAAAAGGAAGGGGTTCATATCCTCTCCATCCTTCAGGGAAAGGTAAAGCTCCGTCCTGTTGCAGGTGGCTATGATTACAGCCCCCTCTATGCCTTCTGTCTTTTCCAGTCTTTCATATATCTCGCAGACGGCAGTCTTATTGCAGGAAAATATTTCTCTCTCCTCCAAGGCCGCCATATTATAGTCGATATATGACATAACAATGTTCAAAATTTCTGCTCCTTACTTTTTATCCCTGTCTTCTGCGGGGATTACTATTACCGAAAAATAGCTGGAGGGTTCCTCCAAATCCTTTAAATCTCTGTAAATCTTCTCGTTTTCCATGGTGGCACATTCCACCATCATGGCCTTTCTGTCGGAAAGCTGCTCCTTTACCGCCATTATGGTCTTTCCCGACTTCATCAGCACCTTGGTTCCCTCCAGGGTGTCCACCATATCGGCACGGAAGGTGGCGGGAATAATGTGCAAAGGCTCCTCTCTTTCGCAGAGGGAGGTATTTAGTCTGGCGGCTACGGCGCAAAATGAGGGTATGCCGGAGACCACTTCCGTGTCATGGCCTCTCTCCGTCAGCTTTCTGTGGACGTACATAACGGTGCTGTATATGGTAGGGTCTCCCAAGGTCAGGAAGGCCACCTGCTTTCCCTCATTGAGCATGGCCTCTATCATATCAGCGGCTTCCTCGTGGTATCTGTCCAGCTCCTGCCTGTCTTTAAGCATGGGCATGGCGGCCTGTACCACCTCCTTGTCCTTTAAATAGTCCTTGGTTATCTTAAGGGCTATGTTTTCAGTGCCGCCGCTTTCCGGCACTACGATAACATCGCTATCCTCTATGGTTTCTATCGCCTTCAGGGTGAGCAGCTTGGGGTCTCCCGGCCCAACACCTACGGCGAGGAATTTTCCTTTCATATATGTAATGCCCTCCGTGTTTTCCTTATTTCTCTGTAAAATCCTTTGGGGAATGTCTACAGCTTTTCTATATATGTTTCCAGCTCCTTTAAGGTTCTGGGTGTTTTCAAATCTTTTGATAATATGCCCTTGGCCACAAGGCTGTTAAAAAGCTCCAAAGCCGCCGGCTGTTTCAGGTTGGTCTTTTCCAGAAGCTCCAAGTCGGCAAAGACCTCCTCCGGGCTTCCTTGGGCCGCTACCAGTCCCTGGTGTATAACCACTACCTCCTCTGCCCACTCCATGACGAAATCCACATCGTGGGTTGAGATTATGACGGTTATTCCCTCAGCCACCATCCTGTCCACTATCTTATGGACTATGATAGTATGCTTCGGGTCAAGGGATGCCGCAGGCTCATCTAAAACTACTATTTCAGGATTCATAACCATAACATCGGCTATGGAAACCTGTTTTTTCTGGCCTCCTGACAGGGAGTGAGTGGGACTGTCCTTAAAGTCCTCTATTTCCAAGTCGGCAATTATATCATCTACGGCCTTTCTGACCTCTTCCTCGGAGAGGCCCATATTCATGGGGCCGAAGGAAATTTCCTGCTTTACGCTGGCGGAAAACAGCTGGTCATCGGGATCCTGGAAGACCATGCCCACCTTGCTCCTCAGCTTTCTCAGACCTTTCCTGGAATAATCCATCTTTTCCCCATCCAGGAAAAGCTGTCCTGAGCAGGGCTGATGTATTCCGTTCATACACAGGAAAAAGGTGGATTTTCCCGAGCCGTTGGCTCCCATTACGGCCACCTTCTTTCCCCTCTCCAGCTCTACGCTTAAGCCTTTAAGGGCGTATTCTTCCGTATCTGTATAGGAGAATTTCAGATTCTCCGCTTTAAGTATTATATCCTTCATTTCTCTATCCTCTTAATTTTATCCAAATCGTCCATGAAAGTAAACATATTTCAAAGGCTGTTATGAAAAATATGTTTCTTTTGGACAGGGGATAGTGTTCTTCCAAAACATTGATTTCCCCGTCATAGCCTCTGGCCTCCATGGCGTCGTAAAGTCTTCTGCTCTTAGTCATGGCTCTGACGAAGAGGGCCTGTATGAGGGTGCTGAAATCCCTCAGTCCTTCCCGATAGCTGCCGTAGCCAAGGCGGGCTCTCTGAGATGTTTTTATGTTATATGCCACATCCAGCAAAACAAATATAAATCTGTATATGAGGAGCATAAGCTCACACATTATTTTAGGCACATGTAGTTTTCTCAGCACTGCCAAAATATCCGTCATGGTAGTGTTGAGCGCCAGGAAATACAGGCAGGAAACTGCGGAAATAGCTGTAACTATAAGCTGTACGCAGCGATTTATGCCTTCCCATCCGGCGGTCAGGTAATAGCCACCCACAGGTAGGGCAAAGGCCTCCAGAGGTTCCTTTGATATATTTAGCAATATGGCTATGGTACTCAAAAGCAAGAATGTCAGTGGAATGAGCATCAATTTAAGATAACGTCTTGGGGAAATACCCCCAAGACGCATAGTTAAATACCCATTTATAGCGAGCACCAGAATACCCATTGCAACGGAACGACTGACCACTACGAAGAGTAGGGTCAGCATTGCAAGGGCAAACTTTTCGCCCGGATTAACATATCTCAATTTAGACAAATAGCATAGCTTGTCTACAACGATCATCTTACTCCTCGTCTTTATTCCATTTGGATCTCTCGTAGAAACGGCCGATGAAGAAGAAGAGTATACCTACTCCGATACCTGTCTGCACGCAGAAGATTAAGCTCTCTATTTCACCGGGGATTTCTCCGCCTATATATTGCTCTAAAATAGGTTCAAACCAAGGCTCATGCTCGGTTCCTGTGATTTGGGAAACCATCTGGCTGCCTGCATCATCGCTTCCGCCGAATTCCGCACCCTTTAAGGCAAGGAAGGGAACTACGGAAATGAGTATGGCAACAATAAGAAGAATGATTACTAATGATTTTCTGCTCTTTTCCTTTTTCATTTTACTTACCTCCCTCTAAATAGCCCACTGCTCTGAGCTCCGGTTTTGCAAAGGATTCCAAACCGATAACGATTACTACGGTCAAAATACCCTCTACAACGGCCAAAGGAACCTGAGTAGGTGCAAATACGCCTAAGAATTTTACGGCTGAGGCCATGACGCCGCCAACCTCTGAAGGATAAGCGAAGGCCAGCTGGAAGCTGGTTACGCAATAGGTTAAAAGATCTCCCAAGAAAGCTGCCAGGAAAACGGCAACCATCTTATTTACCTTCATCTTCTTGCAGGCCATATATACGCCGAAGGTGATGAAGGGTCCGGCGATGGCCATGGAGAAGGTGTTTGCTCCTAAGGTGGTCAATCCGCCGTGAGCCAAAAGTATGGCTTGGAATATAAGTACGATTATGCCCAGAATGCTTACTGCGGCAGGCCCGAATAAAATGGCACCCAAACCGGTTCCGGTCATGTGGGAGCAGCTTCCCGTAACCGAAGGAATCTTCAGGGAAGAAAGCACGAACACAAAGGCTCCTGCCATGGCCAAAAGGGTGATGGTCCTTCTGTCCTTATTCAAGGTATTCTTGATGGACATTAAACCCCAGATAAGAAAAGGGATACACACTACTCCCCATATTACGCTGTGGCCGGCGGGAAGGTATCCTTCCATGATGTGCATTGCATTGGCAGTGGGAACGATTCCGAAAGCCAAGGATAAAACTGTTGCAATTGCAAGAAATAACTTTTGCTGTTTTTTCATTTTGTCTCCTCTCTAAACTCTGAAATAAAGAAAAAATCTTGCCCTAAGGCAAGATGCAGTATTCCTCATCAAAGTTATTCAGTATGAGGGCAGAACCCTCCCATATCAGCCTAAACCCATGAGGAACTCACATCAAGCCATCGTTCGTAGCTCTGTGACATTTAACATGCCCGGTAGTTCTTCTGACTTGGACCTCATCACCTTTCCTCCCCTTCCCGCTCATTAAAGCAGTGGGATCGCGAAGAAAGACTCTCTCCTTACAGCGGCGCGACCGTTCAGGATTTTCACCTGATTCCCTTTACTCAAGGCACATTCAATTGCAATTCAATTATATAGGGTTTAGAACACTTTGTCAATGTATCGGCAGATTTTGTCAGCAGAAGACAGCCCTTTTAATTCTTCTCCTCGGTTTTGATTTTATGGTCTCCGTTAAACACGCTTTCGCCCTCTCTGATGACAAAGTCTTTCAGCCTGGCCACATGGTTATTGGCATCCACTCTGGCCTTTTCCGAATCTCCTGTAACGATGGCATCGAAAAGTTCCTGATGCTCGATAGGCTGATTCTTAAATCTGGAAAAATCTTCATAGAATATGTATCTGAATCGGAGTGCCAGCTCCTGCACCTGGGAAACCATCTGTATCAAAGTCTTGTTTCCGCTGCAATTTACTATCATCTTATGGAAGGCTTCGTCGGACTTGATTATCTCGGATACATTCCCTTCCTCCACCGCCTTTTTATAGGCTTCCGTAGTCTTCTTGAGGGCTTCCTTTTCCTCCTTGGAAATCTTCGTGGCAGCCAAGGCAGCGGCCATTCCCTCCAAGTACTCTCTAACCTCAAGCACATCTACCATGTCCTTTACGGAGATGTCCGATGCGTAGGCTCCCCTCCTGGGCTCCATAGTTACGAGACCTTCCTTTTCCAGCTTTCTGATGGCCTCTCTGACAGGAGTGCGGCTTACGCCCATATCCTCTGCCAGCTCCACCTCCATCATTCTGGTACCGGGATGAATTTCACCCACCAAAATCTGTCTCTTAAGTTCCTCGTATACGATTTCCCTCAGGGGCTTATGATTTTGTAAATCAAAGTTAATCATTTCTTTCTCCTGTTCGGCCTTTCCCGGTAGTCACCCAGTAGGCCTCATATCCCATAGCTCTCATGGCGAGGCAAGCGGTTTTGGCCTCCTTATATCTGTCAAATATACCCATTACCGTAGGGCCGCTTCCCGTCATTAAAACTTTTTTGACCCCCTTGGCCTTCTTGATTTCGTCCTTTAGCTTGGCCACCCTGTCATATCTGTTCAAGGTGTAGTTCTCAAGAACATTGACCATATTTTTGTATATTTCCTCATAGTTGGATTTTTTAAGGCCTTCTATGAGCGCCTCCGTATCAGGTCGCTCCTCTATTAGGCAGTCATCTATTTGGGAAAATACTTCTCTTGTAGAAACGCCGAAGGGCGGTTTTGCTACGACCAAATGTTTTCTCATGCCCTGCTTAATAGGCGTCAGCACATCTCCGATGCCTTCCCCCAAAGCACAGGTATAGTGAGTGTTTTGTGCCAAGACACAGAAAGGTACATCGGCTCCCAAAAGGCTTCCCAAACGGCATAGCTCCTTTGTGTCCTTCTTCAGTTCCCAAAGTTCGTTAAGGCCTACGAGAACTCCTGCACCGTTGCTGCTTCCTCCTCCGAGACCTGCTGCCACAGGTATATGCTTTTCTATACGAATTTCCAAGGCACCGTCAGATAGCCCTTCTCCGGCCTCTTCCATCATGAGAGCTGCCGCCTTGTAGGCGATGTTTCTCTCGTCGGTGGGTATGTAGGGCCTGTTGGTGGAAATCTTTATGGTTTTTCCTTCGCCGGGTCTTTCTTCCCACCTGATGCTTATATTATCGAAAAGCCCGATTTGCTGCATCACCGTCTTGACCGTATGATAGCCGTCGGGACGGGTGCCCGTAACATCTAATGAAAGGTTAATCTTAGCGAAGGATTCCAGCTTTAATTCCTTTACCTTATTCATTGCAAAATCTCTCTTTCGGGGCCTTGGCGCTCTGTCTCACCTCAGTTTTCTATCTTTTTTTCTTGCCTTTTTTAGCAGCTGCCCACTTGGCCTCCTGCTCTTTTCTCAGGCGGGCTTCCTCAGCCTTCTTCTCAGCCAAAGCCTTTCTGCCGGTTATGTAGCTGCTGCCTGCGGACGCTACGGTACGAGGTCTGCCTACACGATAATGTCCCTCTTCAAGATAGTCTTCATCATCGTAATCCTCGGCGGCCTCCTTGGCGGCCTTTCTGGCTTCCTTTTCAGCTCTCTTTGCCTTTTCTTTTCTGTCTTTTTCTATGATTTCCTCTACGGATTTACCTGTTCTCTTGGCTTCCTTATAAGGGTTCACCTTATCGTCGTGGCGGGACTCCTGGCTTTCGGCCTCCTTCTTCTTGTTTCCTCTGATGGTTACAAAGCCGATTCCCACAAACATGAGAATGGTCATTCCGAAATAGACCAATGTATTTACAGACTGGTTAAGGGTAGAGAAGGATATTACGGTTTCCTTTCCCAGGGTGTTGCCGGAATTATCTCTGAAGCTGTCGGATATAACTATTTTATAAGCGGAATTGCTGAGGGCGATTACATTTTTGCCGTCTGCATCCTTTTTGGATGTATCTAAAAGTGCCAAAACAACGCCTTTTTCCTTAGCAGGATACAAAAGTCTCAAAGGAAGCTCCTTACCGTCAGGTCCGTAAAGCTTAATGTTTTTCACATTTGCCTTTGCCAGCTCTTTTTCCGTAAATTCGCCGTTGAAATAGAGCTTTACTCCGAAGTTTTCAATAGCGGCATCCTTTCCGCCATCCTTAGGATAACTCTTTTCCAAGCTCAAGCTTCCGGCAGCGAATACCTGTCCGGCTGTAATAATAGCTAAAATCAATATTAGACTGAGAATTATACCTCTTCTCTTCATCTGTTCATCTCCTCCGATTTTTCCTTTGAAATTTTTTCTCGCCGTCTCAGCTCTCTGAAAAAGTCCCTTACGACTTCGCCGCACTGCTCCTTCAGAGGCCCCTCTTCCCACTCTATTATCTCCACTTGGTGGTTGAGCCTTGGCTCCTGCACTATGTTAAAGACCGAGCCGCAAGCCCCGGCCTTAGGGTCCATAGTCCCTATGTAAAGTTTTTCAATTCTGGCCCACACTAAAGCTCCCGCACACATAGAGCAGGGCTCCATGGTAACATACATGTTGCAGCCTGTCAGCCTGCGCCATCCCAAGGTCTCCCCCAAAAACTTGGAGGCCTGCCTCAAAGCGACTATCTCCGCATGGGCAGTGGTATCCTTGGAATTTTCCGTTAAATTGTGTCCCCGGCCTATGATAACTCCATCCTTTTCGATGATGGCGCCTACAGGGATTTCCCCCTTCTTTCCGGCCTCCTGAGCCTCTTTTAAGGCTTCTAACATAAACTTTTCCATATATCGTAATATATTAGCATATATTCATAGGGAATTCAAGATTTTTGTATACAAAGAACTCGGCCAAAGAGTGATTGGTCCTGTCATTTTAAGCATCCCTAATTTCCTTTGCCAATTCCCTTCTTATTTGTTAGAATAAAAGAGAAAGATTCAAAAAGATAGGAAGGTTACCCTTATGATAATGGACATCCTAATATTAGGCATTTTTTCCACCACCATATTCCTTTCCATGAGGAAGGGCTTCGCCATGACTGTGGCAAATTTTTTCAAGGGAGTGGTTACCTTGATTATCGCCTGGATTTTCTGTGATGATGTTTCCGCATTTTTGACGGAAAAAACCTTCTTGGGGACCAAGATATCGGAGACCATACAGGCACACCTTACGGCCAAGTGGGAAGATTCGGACATGTATAAGGCTTTGCCGGATCTGCTGAAGGCCGGCAGCGACCATGGCACCGGAGACCTTATATCGGAGGGGGCCGCCAGCTTGACAGCGGTGCTGATGACCATATTTTCCTTTGTGCTCATAGTCCTTGTACTCAGACTGGCCGTAAGCCTCTTCATCCACTTATTTTCCCATAAGGAAAACGAAGGCTTTACAGGAGCCATGGACTGGTTTTTAGGCACTCTGTTGGGTGTTATCCTGGGAATCATCTCCGTCATGCTCTTCTTGGCCGTGGTACTGCCTTTGGTGGGCATCTTAATGCCCGGCCAGCTTGATACGGTTACCGCTTTGTTTCAGGGCTCCTTCTTTGCCGAAGACCTCTACGACAACAACCTGCTCCTCATACTTTTCCGGGACTTTGCCTTGTAGTTTGGTGGCTTATGGGTGCGAACCCATTTACCCCTTTGGCTTCTCATTAAGAAAGCTCCAAAAATGTTTTTTGACAAAAATCAAAAAAAGGCTTCACAAACACTATATCTCGTTGTATAATTCTTGTACGCAACAATATATTGTAAGAGAAGGAAACGGGAGGGAGAGTTATGAACACTGCTATTACAGGAAACGCATCTTATGAGGAAGGTATGTCCTATGTCAACTATTTGGAGACTAAATACGACAGAAAGCTGAAATCTCTTCATATTAATATAGATGGTGACTTTGCCGATTTAAATTACGAATTCGAGAAGGTTCCTTTTGAGAGAATCCGCCGTATCACCGGTTATCTGGTAGGAACTATGGATCAGTGGAACAACGGCAAGCGGGCCGAAGAAAGCGACCGCGTTAAACACTCCACAGCTACAGGCATGGAGATGCTTTAAGAGAAAGAAGATTTTCATTTATCACATATCAAAGGGAGCCCCGTACTGCTGTGCGGGGTTTTATTTTTGAGATCTCATAGGAGGACTGGCATACCCTTAAATGCATAACCATATTTCAAGCTTAGAAAGTCGACTTCCGGATTTTGCGAGGTGGAAGATGAACATATCACATTTCCCCTTGAATTTCTCACTCCGGAGGATTATAATTTCTATTGTATGTAAAATCACAAAGAGTAAAGGAGAAATATCCATGTACAAAGAAGCCTTAAGACCTGTTTGGGCGGAAATAAACCTGTCCAACTTAGACTATAATATAAAGCAGATTAAGAGCAAAATCGGCACCCGCCAGCTCATCGGCGTTATCAAGGCCGATGCCTACGGCCACGGTTCCGTAAAGGTAGCCCAGGTGCTCCGCGAAAACGGTTGTCAGGTTTTCGCCATAGCCACCTTGCAGGAGGCCATAACCTTAAGAAATGCCGGTGCCAAGGAAAAGATCATCATGCTGGGGCTCACTCCCGATATGTATGCGGACACCATCGTGGACTATGATATCACTCCCGTGGTTTGCAGCTATGAAAACGCAAAGGCTATTTCCGATGCGGCTGCTAAGAAGGGAAAAATCATCGAGGGACTTATCGCCGTTGATACAGGCATGGGCAGAATCGGATATTTAGCCGATGCTTTGGATTTCGCCGTGGCAGATGTGAAGAGAATATCCTTGCTGGGCAACTTTAAAATCGGCGGTGTATTTTCCCACATGTCCACAGCCGACGCCTTTGACAAGACCTATTCCCACGAGCAAGAGGCCAAGTACAACAGATTTTGCCAGGCTCTGGAGGCAAACGGCCTAAAGGTTCCCTTCAGAACTCTTGCAAACAGCGCTTCCATCATGGAGCTTCCTTCCATACACTTCGACGCTTGCCGTCCGGGAATCATCCTCTACGGCCTCTACCCCTCCGATGAGGTAGATGTGAACCAGCTTTCCATAAAGCCGGTAATGTCGGTAAAGGCTAACATAGTACACCTGAAGGATGTTCCGGAAAACTTCTCCGTAGGCTACGGCAGAAAGTTCATTTCCCAGCGTCCTTCCAAGATAGCTACCATAGCCTTAGGCTATGCCGACGGCTATCCCAGACCCTACTCAGCCTTTGCCAAGGTTATCGTAAACGGGGTCGTGGCGCCCATCGCAGGAAATATCTGCATGGACCAGTGCATGATAGATGTAACCGATGTGCCTGATGTAAAGCTGGGAGACGAAGTTATCGTAATGGGCAGCGACGGAGTGAACACCGTGTCCGCCGACGATATCGCCAAAGCCACCGGCACCATAAACTATGAAATCGCCTGTGCCTTCGGCCAGAGACTTCCCAAGGTTTATGTAAAATAAGACAAGTACACCCTGCTCTGTTTTCGTAGAGTAGGGTGTTTTTTTGAGGAAAGCGGGGGCTTCTATTATTTGACCCGGATTTCACATTTCTTGTATTTTTCATTTCACATTCGCCTCATAAAATCATGAGTATAAAAGAAAAAATTTGAGCATTTGTCTGAAAGGAGACATGAAAATGAAAAAACTTCTCACTGTACTTATGATTTGTGCCCTTGCCATCACTTCTCTGGCAGCTTGCGGAGATAAGACCTCAGCCTCCGTTTCCACCCCTTAAAATTGTAAATCAAATATTTTTGCTTTTATTGTCGGAATTTCAATCCATTTTTTGCGCAGTCATTATAGCACTCCGGTTAACTGATTCCAATTCCTTCTCCAAATTTTTCAACTAAGGCTATTTTACTTTCCTATATATTAAGACGCAAAAATTGTCCCTTTGTTAAGCTTTTTTTATAAAATTTTTGAGAGTTAAATTTTCAGAACTATATGGGCACCCACGTTTTAAAAAGCAATATGTTTTTTTATACATCTCTCCTTGTTTTTTTTCAGGAACAAGGCCCCCTTTCCCTTGACTTTACCCCTTGAAAGGAATAAAATTATATTATCGGCAATCGTTAAAATTTCAACGGTTTTTCGATTCTCTTTAGGCTAAGATGTATAAGTAACTAATAAAGGAGGCTAATTGTTATGAAAATTGAAAAAGCTCCGGCTCCCTCTGAAAAGCTCGTGCCTTTCGTGGCTTGTGCCGGAAGTGCGGCAGGGAAAAAGCGTTTTTCCGGCTTTTCCTCCTGTCAAGAAGCCTGCGATTCCGGCTTTCAGCGAGGCGAATGTAAGAGCGGCTGCGTAGGCGTAGGTTCATGTGTGCTTTCCTGTCCGGAGGGCGCCATGAAGCTGGAAAACGGCAAGGTGGTAATCGATTTTGACAAGTGTAACGGCTGCGGTGACTGCGCCAAGGAAGGCGTATGCCCTCAACACCTTATCAGGATGATACCTGAGGACGCCACCAACTTTATCCCCTGCTCCTCCACCGAGGAAGACGAGCAGGTTGTAAGGGCTACCTGCGGCTACGGCTGCATCAGCTGCGGTGCCTGCGAGCAGGCTTGCCCGGAAAATGCGGTACACATCGTAAATAACCACGCTGTAATAGACTACGACAAGTGCGTAGGCTGTGTGGCCTGTACCGTAAAATGCAAAAAGAAAATCATAGTGGATACTTTCCATGACCTGACAGCCATAAAGCCTACGGTGGCCTTCGTTCGCTGCTCGGGAGACGGAAGAACCTCCGAAAAGCTTAAATCCATGGGTATCCAGAGCTGCTACGACGCTGCTCGTCTTGATATAAAGGGATTGGGCCTTTGCTCCACCGGCTGCTTCGGTCAGGGTGCCTGCACCGCCGTGTGTCGCTATGACGCCATACGTATAGTTGACGGCATCGCCTATGTGGATCCGGAGAAATGCGTAGGCTGCAAGGACTGCACCTTCGCCTGTCCTCAGCGCCTCATAACCATCCTCCCTTATCAGGGACAAAAGATGGTAGCCTGCTCCTCCATAGACGATGCGGAGACCAAGGCTAAGGTCTGCTCCACCGGCTGTATCGGTTGCTACGACTGCTACGGCAACTGCCCTAATTTTGCCATATACAAGAAGGGCACCCATGCAGTCATCGACCCGGAAATATGCGTGGACTGCCATGTATGCCAATATGTATGCCCGAGAAATGTTATAAAGAAAATGAATGTTCCCGACTATGTCTATCTCCAGAGAGAGGCTCTTGGCTTAGAGGGAGGTGAAAAATAATGAGAAAACTTAAAACCATGGACGGCAACACCGCTGCGGCTCATGTGGCCTATGCCTTTTCAGAAGTTGCCGCCATCTACCCCATAACCCCTTCCTCCCCCATGGCGGAAAGCATGGACGAATGGGTTTCCAACGACAGAAAAAACATCTTCGGTGAGAAGGTAAACATCATCGAAATGCAGTCGGAGGCCGGAGCTGCCGGTGCAGTGCACGGCGCCATCACAGCCGGTGCTTTGACCACCACCTTTACGGCTTCCCAAGGCTTGCTCCTGATGATTCCCAACATGTACAAGCTGGCGGGAGAGCAAACCCCTACAGTTTTCCATGTGGCTGCTCGCTGCGTGGCTACCCATGCTCTCAATATCTTCGGAGACCACAGCGATGTCATGGGATGTCGCCAGACAGGCTTTGCCATGATCTGTTCCAACTCGGTACAGCAATCCATGGACCTGGCTGCCGTTTCCCATCTCAGCGCCATCGGAGGCAGGCTTCCTGTGCTCCACTTTTTCGACGGTTTCAGAACCTCTCACGAAAATCAGAAGATAGAAGTTTGGGACTATGACCAGCTTAAATCCCTCATAGATTGGGATGCTCTGAAGAAATTCAAGGATAATGCCCTCCACCCCAACCACCCTCATACCATGGGTTCGGCGGAGCAGCCGGAGACCTTCTTCCAGCATAGAGAAGCCTGCAACACGGCCTATCTGGAGACTCCCGACATTATCAACTCATATATGGAAAAGGTCAACGGCCTCATAGGCACCGACTACAAGCCTTTCAACTACTACGGAGCCGCCGATGCTACGGAAATCATCGTAGCCATGGGTTCCGTCTGCGAGGCTGCCGAGGAAGTTGTTGACTACCTCAACGCTCAAGGCAAAAAAGTAGGTATCGTAGAGGTTCACCTCTATCGTCCCTTCTCCGTAAAATATCTCTTAAACGTTCTTCCTAAGACGGTTAAGAAAATCGCCGTTTTAGACAGAACCAAGGAGCCGGGAGGCTTGGGAGAACCCCTTTACCTGGATATATGCACAGCCTTAAGAGGCACCGAATTCGAAAGCTGCTTCATAGCAGGAGGCAGATATGGCTTAGGCTCCAAGGACGTACAGCCGGGAGATATTTTGGCGGTTTATGAAAATCTGTGGTCGGAAAATCCTAAGAAGGAATTTACCCTTTCCATCACCGACGATGTTACAAACCTTTCCCTCCACGGCTCTTCCAATCCTTTGGTTTCACCTAAGAGTACCAAGGCTTGCAAGTTCTGGGGACTGGGCTCCGACGGTACGGTAGGTGCCAATAAGAACTCCATAAAGATTATCGGTGACTACACAGATAAAAAGGTTCAGGCCTACTTCCAATACGATTCAAAAAAATCCGGCGGTGTAACCGTTTCTCACCTGAGATTCGGAGATGAACCCATCCGCTCCACCTACTATGTAAAGCAGGCGGATTTTGTGGCCTGCCATAATGCGGCCTATCTCTACCAATATGAGATGGTTGAGGATGTCAAGCCCGGCGGCTACTTCCTCTTAAACTGCACCTGGTCCGACGAGGAGCTGGAAGCTTTCCTCCCCGGCAAGGTTAAGAGATATATCGCTCAAAACGACGTTAAGTTCTATACCTGCGACGCCGTTTCCATTGCCAAGGAAATCGGCTTGGGAGCTACCAGAACCAACTCGGTGCTCCAGGCCGCCTTCTTCAAGCTGGCAGAAATCATCCCCATAGAGGATGCGGTAGGCTACATGAAGGATGCTATTGAAAAAACCTACGGTCGTAAGGGTAAGGACGTTGTAGCCATGAACTGTGCCGCCATAGATGCGGGTGTAAATAACATACATCAGGTGAAGGTTCCGGAAAGCTGGAAGAACGCACCGGATGATGGAGCAAAGCCTGCTCTTTCCGGACGCGACCCGCTGATGACTGAGTTCTTAAACGATATTTTGCTTCCTACAGCATCCCTGACGGCAGACAGCGTTCCCGTTTCCAAGTTTATGGCAACGGCCAACGGCATGATGCCGGCAGGCACGGCCGCCTTCGAGAAGCGCGGAATCGCTACGGATGTGCCCCATTGGAATGAGAAAAACTGTATGCAGTGCAACTGGTGCTCTGCAGTATGTCCCCATGCCGTAGTCCGTCCCTTCGTCATGAACGATGAAGAAGCGAAAGGCGTTTCCAAGGCATTGGATATGAAGGGGGCCAAGGATTTGAAGTATACCTTAGGCTGGTCCCTCATGGACTGCACCGGCTGCGGTTCCTGTGCCGACACCTGCAAAGCCAGAGTTAAGGCTATAGAAATGAAGCCTGCGGACAGAACCTTCATGCAGGAGCAGCAGGAACGCTTCAACTATCTCTATGAGAATGTAGATAAAAAAGAAGTTCCCTTCAAGAACGATACCCTTAAAGGAGTTCAGTTCAACACACCTCTGGTAGAGTTCTCGGGAGCCTGCCCCGGCTGCGGTGAAACGCCTTATGCAAAGCTGGTTACCCAGCTCTTCGGCGACAGAATGTATATAGCCAACGCCACCGGCTGTTCCTCCATCTGGGGAGCATCCACCCCTTCCACACCTTACACGGTAAATAAGGAAGGTAAAGGCCCTGCCTGGGCAAATTCCCTCTTTGAGGATAACGCCGAGTTCGGTCTTGGTATGGCTCTTTCCATAAAGGCAAGACGCGGCGCCATGAAGAGTGCCGTAGAAAGACTTGTAGATGTCATGGGCATCCCCGCCAAGGCTTGGCTGGTTTCCATGGACAATCCGGATGCGGCCAAGAAGACAGGAGATGTTTTGCTCAGTGAATGCGAGAAGCTGGCGGCTTCCAACGAGGATGCAAAATACGTGGTAGACAACAAGGATATGCTCATAAAGCCCTCCATCTGGATTTTCGGCGGTGACGGTTGGTGCTACGACATCGGCTACGGCGGTGTTGACCATGTTTTGGCCTCCGGTGAAAATGTCAACATCCTGGTCTTTGACACGGAGGTTTACTCCAACACAGGCGGTCAGTCTTCAAAGGCTACACCTACGGGAGCTATCGCAAAATTCGCCGCTTCCGGCAAGGCCGTTAAAAAGAAGGATATCGCCCAGATAATGATGGCCTACGGCTATGTATATGTGGCTCAGGTTGCCATGGGTGCCAACCCGGATCAGACCCTGAAGGCCATAAGAGAGGCGGAAGCCTACGACGGTCCTTCCATCGTCATCTGTTACTCCCCTTGTATCGCCCACGGCGTCAAGGAAGGCATGAACAAGGCCATGGTGGAAATGAAGAACGCCGTAAAGGCGGGCTACTGGAACCTGCTCAGATTCAATCCTGCTTTGGCATTAGAGGGTAAGAATCCCCTTTCCTTAGACAGTGCACCTCCGACAGAATCCTACAGAGACTTCATCATGGGAGAGGTTCGTTACAACTCCCTGACCTTGAAGTTCCCTGAAAGGGCTGAGGAGCTCTTTGCAAAGGCTGAGGCCGGCGCCAAGGAAAGATACGACACTCTCAAAACACGCCAAGACAGCTTTGGCAAGTAGGAAGGGAGGAAAATCATGAAGATGTTTGAAGTAACCTATAAGAGGAAACTTAACCATAATATGACTTGGCTGAAGGTCTATGCCCCTCTGGTGGCAAAGCACGCCAAGCCGGGTCAGTTCATAATCCTGCGTACCGATGAAATGGGTGAGAGAATTCCTCTCACCACGGCAGGACACAGCAAAGAAGACGGCACCATCGACCTGATCTATGCCGCCGTGGGAAAGACCACCATGCTTATGGATCAGCTGGAGGTGGGAGATACCTTCGCCGATATAGTTGGGCCCTTAGGAAAGCCTACCCATACGGAAGGTCTTAAAAAGGTCTGCGTAGTAGGCGGCGGTACGGGAAATGCTCTTGCTTATCCCGTGGCCGTGGGCATGAAAGAGGCAGGAGCTGAAGTTCACATGATAGAAGGCTTTAAGACCAAGGATCTGGTGATTTTGGAGGAAGAGCTGAAGGAAAAGCTGGATCAGGTTTATGTCTTAACCGACGACGGTTCCTACGGAGAGAAGGGCTTTACCACGGACAAGCTGAAACAGCTCATCGCTGAGGGCAATGTATATGACAGGATCATAGCAGTAGGCCCTCCCGTAATGATGAAGTTTATATGCCAAATCGCTGCGGAGCACAACATTCCGTCGGTGGCATCCCTCACCGCCTACATGGTAGACGGTACGGGGATGTGCGGCGGCTGTCGTTGCAAAATCGGCGGAGAGGACAAATTCGTCTGCGTAGACGGCCCCGAGTTTGACGGTTCCCTGGTGGATTGGGATGATCTAATCAAGCGTTCCAACTACTATCAAAATCAG
Source organism: Anaerovoracaceae bacterium (assembly GCA_041854955.1). Classification (GTDB taxonomy): domain Bacteria; phylum Bacillota; class Clostridia; order Peptostreptococcales; family Anaerovoracaceae; genus CAMENZ01. The sequence continues at coordinate 28,323 of JBHADF010000041.1, forward strand.
GAGGCCGACGACAAGGGCCACATCTGCAGATTGACAGGAGGTGTTCGTTACAATGATTAACTTAGTCAGAGAAACAAACCCTATGCCGGAGCAAACCCCCGAAGTGAGAAATACCAACTTTTTAGAGGTATGCACCGGATATTCCGACGAGGCTGCCATAAGGGAGGCTATGCGCTGCCTCCAATGCAGAAAGAAGCCCTGTATGAATGGCTGCCCCGTAAACGTTCAAATTCCCGAATTTATAGCCAAGGTGGCCAAGGGAGATTTTGAGGGAGCTTATCAGACCATCAGCGAAACTTCTTCCCTGCCGGCAGTCTGTGGACGAGTATGCCCCCAGGAAAAGCAATGCCAAGGTGAATGCGTTCACGCCACCAGAGGCGAGGCCGTTTCCATCGGCAGACTGGAGAGATTCGTGGCTGACCGCCACGCCGCAGATTACGGTGACATGGAGATACCCCCTGCAGAAAGCAACGGTCATAAGGTTGCCATCATCGGAGCCGGCCCTGCAGGTCTTGCCTGTGCCGGAGACCTGATAAACTTAGGCTATGATGTGACGGTCTTTGAGGCCCTCCACAAGACGGGAGGCGTTCTTGTCTATGGAATTCCCGAATTCAGACTGCCTAAGGAAATCGTAGCCCGCGAGGTTAAAGCCTTGGAGGATAAGGGTGTCAAGTTCGTCACCAACGCTGTTGTAGGCAGAGCCTTGTCCGTAGATGAGCTCATCGAGGAAGAAGGCTTTGAATCCGTGTTCATCGGGACGGGAGCAGGACTTCCCGCCTTCATGAACATACCCGGTGAAAACCTTATCGGCGTATGCTCTGCCAACGAGTACCTGACCAGAATAAACCTGATGAAAGCATATTTGCCCGAATACGATACGCCTATGATGCAGGCTGACAGAATCGCCGTAGTAGGCGGCGGAAACGTGGCCATGGATGCCTGCCGCTGCGCCAAGAGAATGGGTGCAAAGGAAGTATATATCATATACAGAAGGAGCATGGAGGAGCTGCCCGCCCGTGAAGAAGAAGTTCATCACGCCCTGGCGGAAGGCATAGAGTTCAAGCTGCTGACCAATCCTGTTCAGATTTTAGGCGATGAAAAGGGAGTGGTTCGCGCCATCGAATGTGTGGAGATGGAGCTGGGCGAGGCCGATGCCTCCGGCAGAAGACGCCCCGTCGTAAAGGAAGGCTCCAACTTTGAAATACCCGTGGATATGGTCATCATGTCCATAGGAACAAAGCTGAACACCTTGATTTTAGACACCACCAAGGATTTGGCTGCCAACGACCACGGCGGTATAGGCGCTGATGAAGCCGCCTGCACCAACCGTCCGGAAATCTTCGCCGGCGGCGATGCGGTCACAGGCGCCGCCACCGTCATAAAGGCCATGGGAGCCGGCAAACAAGCCGCCGCCTCCATAGATGCCTTTATACAGGGTAAGTGATTTGATTTGTGTGTATGAATGAGCAAAGACGGAGCTGCGGCTCCGTCTTTTATGTTTTGTATTATGTCCACTGTCTGAGACGCTCCACTTTGTCAGGATTTCCTGATCTTTCAACTTCACCTATTGGTGCTGAATCTATCACTTCTCCGAAATCCGCACCAATGAAATCCATGGAAATTGGTGTTAAATCGGCTGAATCGGAAAATCCGCACCAACGGCAGGGCTCAAAATTGGTGTCAATACGGGAAAATCCGAGAATCCGCACCAATTCTGTTGGTGTTAAATTGGCAAAAAAGCTGAATCCGCACCAATGACGGGTCCAGCGTTGGTGCGAAACAGGAATATTTTCCGGATCCCCTTCAATGCTCGGCTCCCCGCTGGTACAAAACATAGCTGGCTTCCAGAATCCGCACCAACGGACCTACGCCTCGCCTGAGATAGCCAACCACCCATCGCCTGCCGCCCTACAGTCAAAAAGACGGAGCTGCGGCTCCGTCTTTTCTGTTTTGTATTGAAACATCATCATATTTCAATATTTTTTATTTCTCATATTTTCTGCGTCTGTAACCTACTAACAACAAGGATGTTCCTGACATTAATGCGATCAACGCATATAAAGGCATATCCCTTTCATCACCTGTCTTTGGCACAGAACTATTGGAATCCGGATTGTTCGGGCTTGGTGCCGGAGCCTGAGGTGTAGGCTTCGGATCCTGTGGTGCCGGTGGATTCGGGTTCTGTGGATTTGGTGCCGGTGGATTCGGGTTCTGTGGATTTGGTGCCGGCGGGTTTGGTGCCGGCGGTGTCGGAGGATTCGGTGGGTTTGGTGTTGCTGTCAATTTATTGGTAATAGTAAAGTCGTTTGCAGCATTTTCCTTCACTTCCACCTTATAGCCTTTTCCTGAGATTTCTATAGCGCCTTGATCTTCGCCTTCCTCTTTTACTGTATATTTGTATTTTTCACCGGTTAATGCGCTTTTTTCCTGTAAATTATTAAAGCTTCCTGTCCACAGATTGTCTTTAGTAAGCTCCAATACTTTGCTCATAGCTATTCCGTCTTGGTGTAGTCTTACTTTTACTGTTACATTGGGGGCTTCAATTGCGTTTCCGTTATTGTCCGTCCATGCCTTATTCACCTTTACGGAAGTTACTGCCGGTGGTGCATCCTCCGGATCATTTTTTATGGTAAGTACTACTCCTTCTGCTCCAATGCTCACCTTAATAGGCTGAGTCAGTCTTTTGTGGTTAGCCGGAGGTACTAATTCCTCTACAGTGAATTGACCTGCTGCCACTTCTTGGGCAGTAAATTTTCTGGAATAGGTACGACCGTTTGCATCAGTTGCAGGGAGGGTTATTTCTTCTCCGCCCGGTGTTGTAACCTTAAATATAGCTCCACTTAATTTTTGCCCTGTTTTTGAGTCGGTCTTGTATAAGGTTATCTGATTAGTTGTATCGATAGCTATGCTTATATTTCCGCCTTCAGTTATCTTGCTGGTTCTGTGTACTGTCATCTCTTTCGCTTGCTTGGTATCATTTTGACGAATGTCTTCACCGTTAGAGCTCATTCTTACAGTATTTCCTACATATGATCCGTCAAGAGGACTTGTAGTTGCATAGAATAATCTGAAAGCTCTGCTGCCCGGATTTACTATGTCCAAAGTAAAAGCAGTATAGGATGAATTGAAGGTTACGTTATAATCAACGCCTTTAACTAACTTTACTTGATTGGAAAGAGTTGACAAGGATGTAAGATACTCTCCCGAAGACAATTCGAAGGATTCCGGAATCATTTGCATAGGACCGCCTGCGTCGGAAACTTCATCCCTTACAGTCAAATTATCATAAGTTTTTTGCTGTGTATTGATTCTTATGGTCCAAGGATGCTGATATTCTCCGCTGATTCCTAAAATTGGGGAGTTGTAGGATTTTTTAGCTAATACACCACCGTTTTTAGCAAAGTTTTCTTTGCTGTCTCTTCCGATGGTATTGGTAACAGGATTTGTTCCCTTTGCTTTAACTGTAATAAATGTGCTTAAATTTCCGTTTGTCTCCGTATTCGGAAAAACAAGCTCTTGTTTTGCAGTGACTTTATTTGTAGCAAATTTAGTAAAGAAATGTCCTTTAACATCCTTTACGCCATTTCCACCGGTTTTTTCCATGTATTGCTGAAGATTTTTTAAGGTAACCGTTACAGTACCTCCCATATTCGGCCCGGCGGAAGTCAATACTGCATTACCTATTTCCAGATTAGTGGCAGCATGCTTCAAAGGAATATTGGTTCCGTTTTCAATGGTTAAAGGTTCAGGAATTGTCAGGGTAAAATAATCTCCATCCTGAAGATTGTCATTGTAGCCTGTTAAATCAAAATCGACTTCAAAATTGTAATTTCCACCTTCCGTTAACAAATATGCGTTATCTGCCTTGGTAGCTTCCACACCGTTGGCTGTATCCCATATGGCTATTTTTGAGATAACGTTGTTCAGTTTTTTATTAGTATCTGCCTGCACACCGGGAATCATCGGAAATGCCAAAGCAAGAACTAAAAAAACTGATAGCAGAATTTTAAAGTTCTTTCCTATTTTCATATAAGGACCTCCTTAAATAATATTAAAATTCAAGCATTTGTCGTTCTCACTACCATATAGTCTTGAATTTTTATTTTAGATTTCTTTATAGGTATTATACCTTTGATTGCAGCTTCTTTGCAAGTTTAATTATAACATAATCGAAAAATTTATTCTAATCGCATTTTCATTTTGTAGACTTCTTTTCCAAGCATAAAGTTATCACAGCAGCCTCAATAACCGGCTAATAAATATTGATCAGTTTGGCTCAAAATATATGGCCTTTTGAGAGCCTCTACATAGGCCTGTTGGTGCGAAATGTGTCTGCTTTCCGAAATCCGCACCAATGAAATCCATGGAAATTGGTGTTAAATCGGCTGAATCGGAAAATCCGCACCAACGGCAGGGCTCAAAATTGGTGTCAATACGGGAAAATCCGAGAATCCGCACCAATTTCATTGGTGCTAAATTGGCGGAAAAGCTGAATCCGCACCAATAACGGGTCCTGCGTTGGTGTGAAACAGGTCTGTTTTCCGGAATTCCCTCCAATGCTCGGCTCTGGATTGGTGTAAAACAGGCCTGTTTTCCGAAATCCGCACCCATCGCCAACCGCCCTACATACGAAAAGACGGGGCACAGGCTCCGTCTTTTATCCTATCTTACAAATCTTTTATCCGGCCTTGCAGCTCTATTTCAAGGCCTTCTTCACATCGTCTATTGACAATCCGTTCTCCTCTGCGATAGCTTTCACCTTTTCAAACTCGGCTTTTTCCTTTGTTACGCCGAAGCCGTAGGCCCTCTTCACGGGCACTTCTCCCCAGGGGGTTTCCCTCATCACTTCTTCCCTTTCCAGCACATAACGGCGGCAAGTGTAGGTTCTGACGCCTATGGTGCGGGTATGCTTGAAAAAGCTTGAGACAACCGCCTCTTCAGCCTCTTCCTTCACTATGGCGGTCAGCGTGTAGGCGGGTCGACCCTTCTTCATCAAAATCGGTGTGGCGGTTACATCCAAGGCACCGCTTTCCATGATCTTTTCCATGGCGAAGCCCAACTCCTCGCCGGTCATATCATCTATATTGGCGGCTATCTCCCGGACTTCATCCTTTCTGCATTCCTTTGCAAAATCAGTCCCGGCCGTCTTTTCTTTCAAATCAAAGCTTTTCATATGGCTCCTCCTATTCCTCCGGCATCACCGCAAACAAAACACTGGTCCCCAAGCCCAGCCGTCCTCTTCAGACGGCCCCAACCTGTCTATTAACGCTCTTCCCTGAAATAGTTCAGTCCAAGAGCCTGAGGGGGTTGGTCCTCTTTCCTCTGTCTCATGGAAACCATTATGAGCACCAGGGCCGTAACTATATAAGGCACTACCTTGTATATCTGAGTGGGTATAAAGGGCACCGGCACTCGCAGGTACAATATGAGCAGCCCGCCGAAGAGCACAGAACCCCAGATGGCGTTCATAGGTCTCCACAGGCAGAAGATTACCAGCGCTACGGCCACCCAGCCTTCACCGGCCAGTCCGCTGTGGTTCCAAACGGAGCCGGCGATGGTCATGGTGTAGACCATACCGCCCACTGCGGAAATTCCGCCGCCCAGAACCGTTGCCATATAGCGATATTTTGTCACGTTTATACCTGCCGCATCGGCGGTGGCGGGAGATTCTCCCACGGCCTTTAGGGAAAGACCGCTTCTGGTCTTTTTCATAAACCAAGCCATGTATATGGCCATGGCCAGGCCTAAATACACGAAAATATTATAGGAAAAGATTATCTGTCCGATGACAGGTATTTTCCTCAGCACTTGGGGGAAAATCGGGTCGGCGAAGGCACTTTTCAAAGCGTTGCTTATGGTAACGTTGCCCCCTACCTTTATTCTCATCAGCTCTCCGACAAACTGTCCCACTCCCGTGCCGAAAATGGTCAGGGCCAGGCCCGTAACATTTTGATTCGCTCTCAAGGTGATGGTGAGAAAGCTGAAAATCAAGGCGCCCAGGGCTCCCGAAAGGAAGGACATGAGCAGCGCTATAACTACGGCAATCCAGCCGACAGCACCGTCCCCCGCCATGCGGCCGTAGGCGAAGGCACCCATGAGACCGAAGGCTCCACCCATAAACATGAGGCCTTCTACGCCTAAGTTCAGGTTGCCGGATCTTTCCGTCAAGATTTCTCCGGAGGTACCGAAGAGCAGGGGCGTACCGTTTAAGACGGCTGCCTTTATAAGGCCGATTATGCTTATATTCATTTCGCCACCTCTCTTTCCTTAGCTCCGCGGAGAATTATCCTGTAGTTTATAAAGAATTCGCATCCCAGCATGCAGAGGAGCAAAATTCCAGTAATTATGTCGGAAATAGATGCCGGCACCGCCAAGCTGGTCTGAATGCTGGAGGCGCCCTTGGCCAGGGTGGCCAACATTAAGGAAATCACTATCATTGCGAAGGGGTTCAGCTGAGCCAGCCATGCCACCGTAATGGCGGTAAAGCCTACTCCGCCGGCTACATTGGCGTAGAGGGTCATATTTGCACCCGACGCCATCATGAAGCCTATCAAGCCGGCTATGGCTCCTGACAGGCAGGCGGTTCTGATGGTTACCTTGGTAACATTCATTCCCGCATATCTGGCCGTGTTTTCCGACTCTCCCAGTACGGCGATTTCATAGCCCTGCTTTGTGTAGTTCATATACACGAACATGAAGCCGGTCAATATCAAAACTATTATCCAGCCTATGTGTACCCCGAAAAGCTTGGGCAGCACTGCAGAGCTTTCAAACATGGGTATTATCTGGGAGCCGGGCTTTCCTTCCCAAGGGCCTCCCTGAAGCCAGCCTACGATACCGATGGCTATATAGTTCATCATCAGTGTAAACAAGGTTTCGTTGGTGCCGTATCTGGACTTGAACAGGGCGGGTACAGCTGCCCACAAGGCTCCGAAGATTACGGCGCTGATTCCCATAATGGGGAGCAAAATCCCCCCTGCCATGGTCCTTCCGAAGGTCAGGGCAAAATACCCCGCCGCAACGGCTCCCATAGTTATCTGCCCTTCGGCGCCTATGTTCCAATATCTCATCTTGAAGCAGGGTGCCAAGGCTAAGGCCGTTCCCAACAGGGGAATAGCCGTCTTCACAACCTGCTTAAGGCCGGTCTGGCTTCCCAAGGAGCCTCCCAACAGGGAGCCGTAGGCCGTCACCGGATTGGCTCCTGCGATGAGGAAAATAAGTCCTCCTATGGCCACTGCCAGCAGCAAGGCCGCCAGCCTTATGAGCCATACATTTCTCTTGGCTATATGCTCTCTTTTAGCCAATCTTATGAAAGGAGCTTTCTCGTTCATATTTAATTCTTCTCCTTTCCGCCTAAGCTGGTCATGAGCAGACCTATCTCTTCCTTTGTGGTGGTTCTGGCATCTACAAGTCCGGAAACCTTTCCGCCGCAAAGGACTAAAATCTTATCGCAAAGCTCCAAAAGCACGTCCAAATCTTCACCTACGAAGATTACAGCCACACCCTTTTCCTTCTGCTTTGACATCAAATCATATATTACATAGGAGGTGTTGATGTCCAAGCCTCTCACCGCATAGGCGCTCATGAGCACCGAGGGGGCAGAGGCGATTTCCCTTCCTACGAGAACCTTCTGGACATTTCCTCCCGACAACTTGCGCACGGGATAATCTATGTGGGGAGTTACTACCTCAAGATGGTCTAATACCTTGGAGGCCAACTCTTCCGGGGCTTTTCTGTCGATGAATATGCCCTTTCCCTTGTTCCATGAGCGGAGCATCATGTTTTCAGTCATACCCATACCGCCTACCAGGCCCATGCCCAGTCTGTCCTCGGGAACGAAGGCCAGGGCTACTCCGGCATCCTTGATTTCCATGGGGGATTTTCCCACCAGCTCGGCGGGAGCCTTGCCCTCAGGAGAGTATATGATGGAGCCTGCGGAAACATGTCTCAGTCCCGCTACGGCTTCCAGCAGCTCCTTTTGGCCGGAGCCGGCTATGCCTGCGATTCCCAGAATTTCTCCGCCGTAGGCTATGAATCCCACATCCTCCAGCTTGTTCACCCCTTCGTTGTCTCTAACCGTAAGCCCTGCAATGGTCAGGCGAGGCACCGGATTAACAGGGTCAACGCGGCCTATGTTTAGCTCAACCTTTCTCCCTACCATCATTTCCGTCAGCTTCTTTTCGTCGGTTTCGTTGCTTCTCACGGTGGCGATATGATGTCCCTTTCTGAGAACAGCCACCACGTCGGAAATTTCCATAACCTCGTTGAGCTTGTGGGTAATGATGATTACAGCCTTGCCGTCTGCCTTCATGGCACGCAAAACGTTAAAGAGCTTTTCCGTCTCCTGAGGTGTGAGAACAGCCGTAGGCTCATCCAGTATGAGCACGTCGGCTCCACGATAGAGAACCTTTATTATCTCCACCGTCTGCTTTTCCGAAACAGACATTTCATATATCTTTTTTTCCGGATCCAAGTCAAAGCCGTACTTTTCGCTTATGGCCTTAACTTTTCTCGACACCTCTTTCTTATCCAGGCGCCCTTCCTCCTTAAGGCCTAAGACCACATTTTCCGCCGCCGTAAACACGTCTATCAGCTTGAAATGCTGGTGAATCATACCTATTCTGTTGTCAAAGGCATCCTTGGGCGATGCTATGGTCACAGGATTTCCGTCGATGAAAATCTGCCCTTCATCGGGGAAATAAATTCCTGCCAGCATATTCATCAGAGTGGTTTTTCCCGAACCGTTCTCTCCCAGGAGGGACATGATGACCCCCTTATCCAGATAGAGATTCACATCTTCGTTGGCTACCACATCGCCAAAGCGCTTGGTTATGCCCTTAAATTCTACTGCGTGTCTGTTTTCCATTGCCTGTACCTATCCTTGCAAACATATCTGTAAATACCAACAAAAGAGGACTAAGCTGTCCTCTTTCGGTTGTATCTTTTAAATGATTCTGTTATTAGTATTCTTCGTTCAGAAGCTTGATTCCGTCAATTCTCAATCCGAAGTAAGGAGCGGACTGGAAGTGGGATTCATGGAAAGCTCCGTCAAAGATGGCTTCTTCCTTATCGGGTACGAAGTCTCCGTCTGTATCCAAGGCGAAGGCGGAGGTTACTTTCTTACCGCCAACGGTGAACTTGGAAGTATCGAATACCTGTAAAGATCCATCGGCTAAAGCAGCCTTTACTGCTTCAAGCTTTTCTGCTGTACCTTCTGCAGCTATGGCTGTGTTAATGTCAGTAAGAGTTACATCGCCATCAGCAACGCCGTGTCCGTAGTAGTCGGGAGCAACAGCCTCGCCCTTTACGATGGACTCGATTACATATACGAAGTAGTTAGTCCAGTCTATTCTGGAAGAAATCAGGGAAGCCTCCGGAGCTACATCGCTCATGCCGATGTTATATCCAACATGGAAAACACCGTTGTTCTGAGCTGTGGTAGCAGGTGTAGTGGAGTCGGAATGCTGTGAAATGATTACTGCTCCTCTGTCTATAAGGTCCTGAGCTGTGTTTGCCTCCATGGTAGGGTCTCCCCAAGAACCGATGAATTCAACCATCATAGTGGCAGAAGGACAAACAGAACGAGCTCCCAAGTAGAAAGCTGTATAGCCGGAGATTACTTCTGCGAAGGTGTAAGCTCCTACATATCCGATTACTGCTTCCTTCTCCTTGATTTCGCCCTTGTCTATCATTTCCTGAAGCTTCATACCTGCAGCAACGCCTGCCAGATATCTTCCTTCATAGATGGAAGGGAAAGCGTTTACTGTGTTTTCTAAGCTGTCTTTCCAGGAACCTTCGTTTGTCATGCCGACAAATACGGTTTCTGGATAGTCGGGAGCTACGGTAAGCATAGCGGGCTCCTGGCCGTAGGAGTTATTAAATACTGCTATACATCCCTTTCCTGCCAACTCTTCGTTGTCAACGGCAACTTCGTCACCGGCGGGATGATTGTAAGTGTAAACCCATTCAATGTTGATGCCCTTATCTGCAAGCTTTTTCTTTGCAGCGTCAGCAGCCATGTAGAAGTTTCTGTCATAGGCGGCATTATCGTCACCGATACAAACCATACCTACCTTGAGAACCTTGTCGGTCTTATCTCCCCCGTCTTTGGAATCTCCGCAGGCAGCAAGGCTTAATACCATTACCGATACTAACAAAATAGCTAAAATCTTTTTCATTTTTTTCTCCTCTTTTAATATTCTGTTTTCCGCCTTACACGGGGAAATCACACTCATATATTATATTCAAATTTCTCTTTTGACAAGAGGAAACCCTGTCTTTTGGCCATAACTTTTTACCAAATTTCACGCATAGTTCGTTTTATGGCGTATATTTTCGCAGGGTTTTCTTTTTTTGTACGCATTACCCGAAGATGATTTCTCCGTCCTTTATGTCCTTTATAAGTGCCAAGGGTTCCACCTTGTAGCCCTTATCTCTCAAAAGCTTTAGACCGCCCTGCTTTTCCTTGCAGATGGCCACTCCCACGCCTGCTACCTTTGCCTCGCCGGCTTCTATAATTCGGCAAAGGGCTGTGGCAGCTTCCCCGTGGGCGAGAAAATCATCGATGATGAGGATATTTTCTCCGGGCAGTATATATTTTGATGAAACCGTCAGGGTTCTCTTTTCGGATTTTGTAAAGGACATGGCTTCCGCACAGTGACATTCGTCCGTCATTGTGTTGGGCTTGGCCTTCTTTGCAAAGACTACCGGCACGAAGCCGAAAGCCCTTGAAGCGGCTATGCCTAAGGCTATGCCGCTGGCCTCAACCGTCAGGATTTTGTCCACGGCAATTCCCTGAAAGGCCTTGGCGAATTCCTCCCCCATGGCCTCCAGAAACTTAACATCCACCTGGTGGTTGATGAAGCCGTCTACATTTATTCTGTCAGAACCTACTGCGTGGCCCTCAGTCAATATTCTTTTCTTTAGGCTTTCCATAGCTTCTCCGTCTTAGTCGGTATAGTTGTCAAAGTAACCCTGGATATAGATGAAGGGAGTTCCCTTGTCTCCGGAGCCTGAAGTCAGGTCGCACAAGGAGCCGAGCAGGTCTGTCAGCCTTCTGGGTGTAGTTCCCTCTGTGGCCATTTGGCCTACCAGATTGTCGTCCTTTTCCTTGATGGCGTTCTCGATGGCTGCCTTAAGCTCTTCGCCCTTTAAATCTGCAAAATCATTGTCTGCAAGGTATTTCAGCTTGAGCTCGTTAGGCTGTCCCACCAGGCCTGAAGTGTAGCCGGGAGAAACTACAGGGTCTGCCAGCTCCCAAATCTTTCCTACAGGGTCCTTGAAGGCGCCGTCGCCGTAGATCATAACCTCTACCAGCTTGCCTGTCAGCTTCTTGATGTCTTCCTGAACGCCGTCAACGAACTCCTGGCAGTTTACGGGGAACAGCTTAATCATGTCCTCGGTAGCCTTGTTGGAGCCTAAAATGCCGTAGTCCGGGTTATATCCGGAGCCGGATACGGAAGCTGTGAGCAAATCATCCATGCCCAGGACGATGCGTCCGCCGGCTTCCTTTATAAGTCTCTTTGTTCTTGCTCTCGTGTGTATATCTGCACAGATTACGCAATCTGTATATTCCACAATTTTTCTCGGGTTGTTGGAGAAAATAATTTCAGCCTCAGCTCCCGCTTCTTCAATGATGCCCTTGTAGTAGTTTACATAGTCGATGTCGGTGAAGGTGTGCTTGGATTTTCCGAAGAGTCCTTCGAATTCCTCCTGAGTGAGCAAATCAGTATAAGGATTTACTCCCTTTGCGTCGATGGCATCTAAGTCCAGAAGATGATTTCCAACCTCGTCGGAAGGGTAGCTCAGCATGAGAACGACCTTCTTGCTGCCGCCGGCTATACCTCTCAAGCACACTGCGAATCTGTTTCTGGACAGGATAGGGAATACTACGCCTACGGTATCACCTCCCAGTTTATTCCTAACATCCTCCGCCAGCTGTGCGGTGGTAGCATAATTTTTCTGTGAACGAGCCAATATGGATTCGGTGATGGCCAAAACGTCCTTCCTGCCTATCTCGAAATCACCGCCCTTTAAGCAATCCATAAAGGTATCAACCACTATTTTCCTCAGGTTATCGCCCTCTTTTACAATGGGTCCTCTGAGTCCTCTTGAAACAGTTCCAATTCTTCTTTCCATCTTTTTTCTCCTTTGTTCGCCTTCTCGGCAACATATATTCCAAGCAAGGCTTTTGCCTCACCGGTTATCATGATTTTTAACGAGGATAGTATATCACAAGATTAGAATTTTTGGCAAAATTTTTAAAAATTTTTTTCTTTTTTTGTCATATTTTAACTTGATTTTTATACGATTCTACGCTACAATACCTTTAGGTTTTTAAGAAAACATCACTCATCCTTCACTTTAATGGATTATTATTAAGGTGTTCCAAAGGGGATGAGGAACAAATTAGCAAACTTTCCTTCTTTTATTGAATACACACACACTTTCGGGAAACAGCCTTCTCTTTTGAGGAGGTTGTTTTCTTTTTTGGATTATATGCCACCGGCTATGTGGTAATCACAAAACCCGCAGGGAATTTCCTGCGGGTTGTTTTTCTTGCTTTTGGATATTAGTATCCCATGAAGTTGTCTGTAACGATGTTTCCTGCATCGATACCCATCTTTTGGAGTGTATCGGAGAAAGCAGCGTTCATTCCGGGGGAACCTGCGATAAGGTACTCGGAATCGTTCAGCATCTTTTCCGCATATTCGTTTACGGAAGATGTGAACTTTTCTCTCTCTGAAACGAGAAGGAGATTCAGGTTAGGCATCTTTGCCTTAACCTCATCCCAGAATTTGCTATAGGCAAATTCGCCTCTGTCATCGGAGTAGATTACGGTCATGTTGTAGCCTGTATCGTTGTTTTCCGAATAGTGCTTAAGCAGTGAACGTATAGGAGTGATTCCGATACCTCCTGCGATTACCAGCACATTGCGGTACTTATCCATGTGGAAATCGAACTGACCTAAAGCAGGTGCTACTAAAATCTTGTCTCCAACCTTTACCTGATTGAGCAGGATTTCCTTAAAGCTGCTGTGAGTCTCTGCGATTCTGGTGGTAAACATGAGAAAACCGTCCTGAGGAGCGGAAGCGATGGTGAATACACGAGCTTCTCTGTCTCCCTCCTCCACTTTGTAATCCTTGAACTGGAACAGGGCATGCTGGCCCGCTTTCCATGTATATCCCTGAGGAACCGCCAGAACATAGCTATAGCTGTCGCTGGTTTCCTTGATTATTTCTTTTAATTCAGCTTCAAAAAAATTCATATATATGGCCTCCTTTTTAAATTTTTGCAGAATATCTTCTGCCACGCCCCTATTCTACCATAGGAGTAGCCTTTTGTGTTGAAAATCTTTCAGATTTTCCCATTTATTTTTATTTAATCCATCTGTCGGCATAGGCAGCCATGGCTTCCCGCAGGGTATCCAGGAAAGCCTCTTCACCTATGGTGTTTATCTTAAAGAACATGGCGCTGCTTCCCCCTGCGGCTGCACCGATGAGGCGCACATTGCCGTCTTGGCCCACCAGGGTAACATTGATGCTGGTCCTGTTTTTTCCGAAGGCGCTATATCTCTCAAATACGCCTACCCAGCAACAAACCCCGTTTACTTCCCATCGGCTTTCTTCCTCCAGAGATGCTGTAACGCTTCTCTGCATAATCTCCCGATGGATATACTCTCTCAGTTCATCAAACTTTGCATCGATGGTCATTTCAAGCTTAGCCATTTCTCTTCCCCCTTCTCACACAAAAATTACTTTAGATTCCAAACCTTTTCCGTTCTCCTGCGTGATGCGGCCAGATGGTCGGATATGGCCTTCTCGGCTCTGGCACCATCCCTGGCCTTAATGGCCTCAAAGATTTCCGAATGCTCTCGTTGGATGGCCTCCAAAAACTCCTGCTCATAAAAGACCGACTTTCTGGTTTTGTCCAGGTATTCCTTGTAGGATCTCAAAACCTGCGCTAAAAATCTGCTCCGGCTGGAATTATAGATAACGTCATGAAAATATGTATTCAGCTCCAGAACCTTTTGGCTGTCCAAGCGTTTCGTGTAAAGCTCCATCAGCTCGCACTGCTCCTCCAGATCCTTCACCTCTTTGTCGTTTATTCTCTCCACGGACCAGCGTACGGCGATTTTTTCCAAGGCCTCCCTTACGGTGTAAATATCTTCTACATCCTGTTTGGTAAAGCCTTTAGCAAAACATCCCCTATTAGGAATATAGTCTATGAGGCCCTCGCTTTCCAGCTGCTTAAAGGCATCCCTTATGGGTGTTCTGCTTACCCTAAGCTCCGCAGAAATCTGATTTTCTTTAATTTTTTCACCTATTCCGTACTCTCCCTTGAGAATCCGCTCTCTTAGCACGTCGGAAATCTCGTCTGTGAGGGAGAATCCGGAAGTAAATTCCTTTTCAGACATCATGTCCTCCTCAAACGCCCTTTTCTACATTATATCCCTGATGTGGGCCATTTGCAAAGCAAATTTGGGTTTCCAAAGCTTCCCGCAGTTTCCTACAGGATATAGTTTTCCAGAACCTGACCGTTAAAGTCGAAGTTTTCTATCTGTAAATAGTATTCGGCGGAGTCGATGAGAGCCTTCATAGGGCAAAGTCCGATGAGCTCGGAGCCTATGACGGTAACGCCGTATCTCTTAGCTTCCATCTTGACCATTTCAGTAACTCTGTAAAGAGGAGTAACATTGAAATCCGTCATGTTTATGGATACCTGAGCGATATTTCTGTCCTCCAGCATGAAGCCCATGGCCTTGACATTGTTCAGACCGCCGTCCTTTTCTCTGATGATGTTGGCGATGTTCTTTGCAATCTGCACATCAGAGGTATTCAGGTTCAGGTTGTAGGCTACGAGAGGAGGTCTGCAGCCGATGGCAACAACTCCCCCTGTAGGGTTGATTCTTCTGCCGCCGAAATCCGGTTCCCAGTCTTCCTGCTGAACCTTTTCTGCCATTCCCTCAAACTGACCCTTTCTGACGGTGGCCAGGTTCTTTCTCTCGGGACGCTGAGCTGAGTGCTCGTATAAGAATACGGGCAGGTCGGCCTCTTCAGCCACTCTCTTTCCCACCTTCTTGGACAGCTCTACACATTCTTCGATGGTGGAGTCCTTGATGGGAACGAAGGGCATAACATCTACACAGCCCATTCTGGGGTGCTCTCCTTCGTGCTTTGTCAGGTCGATAAGCTCTACAGCCTTCTTTGCCAGCTTAACGCTTGCCTCTTCGCATGCCTTAGCATCTCCTATATATGTAATAACCGTTCTGTTGTGGCTGGGGTCTGAGGAATAGTCCAAAAGTGTGCAGCCTGCAGTAGTCCTTATCTGGTCTACGCAAGCCTCTATGATTTCCTTGTTTCTTCCCTCTGAAATGTTAGGTATCGATTCGATTATCTGTGCCATCTTATAATTCTCCTTCTACTTCTTTATATATTTTAGTCGCTATTTTGTCGGCTTCTTTAGCTAATTTTTCCGCCTCTGCAAAGTCATACCTCATGGCCTCGTCCTTGATGCCGGGCAGGTTTATCTTTACATTGAGCCAGCCTCCCTGGGCTCCCGTCTTAAAGTTAAGGGCTGCCACACCGAAGTCGGAAGCTGCGTTGGTGTTAAACTTGCCTGCCATCTTTTCCATGGCATAAAGGCCCTTTAAGCAAAGCTCCACCGTGGTAAAGGGAACTCTGGTGGCTCCCACATTGGCTTCTCTTATGGCTGCGGAGCGGAGGGCTTTTTCCTCCTCTGTTTCCTTTGGCATCTTGTAGGCTGCCGCCACCTTGTTAAAGGCATCCGTGTCCAAATCCACTATTTTGGAAAGCTCCTCATAGAGGACTGCCATTTCCGCCTTAGTCTCCAAGCATACCTGCTCGAATTCGGCAAACTTTTCCTTTCCTATGGTTAAATCTGCCACCATGGAAACCAGGGCTGCCGCCTGAGCACCGGCAAGAGCAGAAGCAGAGCCGCCTCCGGGAGCGGGAGCATTGGATTTAACCACTTCCAGGTATTGAGTGACTGTCATATCTACTAATTTCATACTATACTAAAATTCCTTTCTTTATGGTCTGTAAAGCTAAGTTGGAGCCGTAGCGGTAGCAGAGCATCTCCACGTCGGGAGCATCCCACACTACAAGATCCGCCTGTTTTCCCACCTCCAGGGTTCCTACCTTGTCTCCCCGGTTTATACCGCAGGCAGGATTTATGGTTACCGCCGTCAGGATTTCCTCCGGGGTCATTCTGTACTTTAAATAACCCAGATTCATTATGAACTGCAAGTTCAATGATGGGCAGGAGCCGGGATTGAAGTCGGAGGCCATGGCCACAGGAATTCCGAATTCGTCTATCATCCTTCTCACCGGCGCAAAGGTGGAGCCTAAGTAGAAGGAGGTCCCCGGCAGGGTCATGGCTATGGTTCCGCCCTTTGCCATGGATTCCATGCCTTCATCATCTATGACTATGAGATGCTCGGCGCTGACTGCTCCTATTCTGCCGGCTAAGACAGAGCCGCCTATGGCTTTAATCTCGTCAGCGTGGATTTTAAGGCCGTAGCCCATTTCCTTGGCAGCCATAAGATACTTTTCCGACTGCTCCTCGTTAAATACGGAGTCCTCTGTGAAGATATCGATAAACTCGGCTAAGTTTTTTTCCTTTACATAGGGCATCATTTCCTTTATGCAAAGGTCGATAAACTCACCCTCACGGCCCTTCCACTGCTCTTCCACCACATGGGCGGGCATAAAGGTGGAAACTATGTCCATAGGGTGGTCTTCATCCAGCTTTTTCAAAACCTCCAAGAGCTTTACTTCCGTTTCCAGATCTATGCCGTAGCCGGATTTTGCTTCGCAGGTGGTTACACCTAAGGCCATCATCTCGTCCAGAAAGCCTTCCGTCTTGTTATAAAGCTCTTCAAAGCCTGCAGCCCTGGTCTTTCTCACCGTGTCCATAATGCCGCCGCCGGCCCGCAAAATATCAAGATAGCTTGCCCCCTTCAGCTTGAGAGGTATCTCGTGCTGACGAAAGCCGCCGAAGATGAGGTGAGTGTGACCTTCCACCAAGCCGGGAGTTACAAGGTTGCCATCCGCATCGATTACCGTGTCGCAATCCTCTTCAGCTATGGGCAGCTTGCCCTCTCCCGTAATGGCGGTGATGATACCATCCTCGGCCAATAGGGCTGCATTGTGTATTTTAAGGTTTTCCCCCTGCTCCTTTCCCTTGTGGGCATAGCTTCCCACCGGGGTCTGCAGGGTACCTATGTTTTTTATGAGTAATTTTGCCATTTCTTCCTCGCTATTTTACAAATTTGTCTACTACGCTGTTTACCAAGTCGTCATCGGCTACGAAAGGAATGGTTATATGTCCCTTTCCCTCATAGTTTTTATTGTATTCTACAGAGGTTTCTATGGCATGGCTGTTTCTCGCCCAGTTTCTTCTGGCTACTCCGCCCATTACGTCCCACATCATGGCGCTTCTGATGATGTTGTCGATTCTCTCGGAGCCGTCTAATACCAGTCCGAAGCCGCCGTTGATGGATTTTCCTATGCCTACGCCGCCGCCGTTATGAAGGGCAATGAGGGACATGCCTCTGGCAGCGTTTCCTGCAAAGCATTGAACCGCCATATCGGCCATAACATTGGAGCCGTCCTTAATGTTGGAGGTTTCTCTGAAGGGAGAGTCGGTTCCGGAAACGTCGTGATGGTCTCTACCCAGCATTACGGGTCCGATTTTGCCTTCTCTTACCAGTTCGTTGAATTTAAGGGCGATTCTGGTCCTTCCCTCCGCATCCTGATAGAGGATTCTCGCCTGAGTGCCCACTACCAGCTTGTTTTTCTTGGCGTCTCTTATCCAAACCCAGTTATCCCTGTCCTGACCTCTCCTGTTAGGGTCGATACAGTCCATGGCCGCCTTGTCGGTGGCGTCAAGGTCCTCAGGCTTTCCGGACAGGCAAACCCATCTGAAGGGTCCGTAGCCGTAGTCGAAGAGGATGGGGCCCATGATGTCTTCCACATAGGAGGGCCAGATAAATCCGTCCTTATCGTCGTAGCCGTTCTTGGAAATTTCCTTAACGCCGGCGTCGTACATGGCCTTCATGAAGGAATTTCCGTAGTCGAAGAAATAAGTGCCGCGGCCTGTCAGTGTCTTGATGGCGTGATAATGTCTGTGAAGAGTTTCATCCACCTTTTTGCAGAAGAGCGCTCTGTCGTCATGGAGCAGCTGAGTTCTCTCCTCGAAGGTCATGCCCACAGGGCAGTAGCCTCCGTTATATACGTTGTGGCAGGAGGTCTGGTCGGAAAGCAGGTCGATGCGGAAGTTCTTAGCTACGGCTGCCTCCAGCAAATCTACGATATTGCCGTGGTAGGCGATGGATATGGATTCCTTGGCAGCTATCTTTTCGGAAGCTGTTTTGAAAACTTCATCCAAATCATCCAAAATAACATCTACCCAGCCCTGGTCGTGTCTGGTCTTTATTCTGGAAAGGTCGACTTCGGCGAAAATTCCCACAGCGTTGGCTATGTTGGCCGCCTTAGGCTGAGCGCCGCTCATGCCGCCCAAACCGGAGGACACGAAGGTATGTCCTGTCAAGTCTCCGTCCTCGGCTACACCCAGCTCTTTTCTGCCTGCGTTGAGGATAGTGTTAAAGGTGCCGTGAACTATGCCCTGAGGTCCTATGTACATCCAGCCGCCGGCAGTCATCTGTCCGTAGTTGGCTACGCCCATTTCCTCGGCCACTTCCCAGTCCTCTAAATTATCATACATGCCTATCATCATGGAGTTGGTGATGATAACTCTCGGCGCCGTAGGCTTGGAGGGGAACAGTCCCAAGGGGTGTCCCGACTCGATAACCAAGGTCTGATGGTCCGTCATTTCCTCTAAATATTTCTTTATAAGTCTGTACTGAAGCCAGTTTTGGCAAACCTGTCCCGTCTCGCCGTAGGTTACCAGCTCGTAGGGGTAGAGGGCCACTTCAAAGTCCAGATTGTTGTCTATCATAACCTGGAAAGCCTTGCCGGCTATGCATTTTCCCTTATATTCGGAAATAGGCTTGCCGTACAGTCTACCTTCCGGTCTGAATCTATAGGCATAGACTCTGCCCAAGGTGGTCAATTCTTCCATAAACTCGGGAGCCAAAGTTTCGTGGAGCTCTTCCGGCACATATCTCAAGGCATTTTTCAGCGCGATTACGGTCTGGGCCTTGGTCAATCTGAAGCCTCTGTCCGGTGCACGGCGTATGCCCTCCTTGAACTTGGGATAGTCGGGCAATTCGTTGCCCAGACTTATAGTCATGGCTCCTTGAATATCCTTGTTGTTTAACATTTCAACTCCTCCTTCTCCTGACATCTATTTCAGGGTTACAACTTTTTCAACAGCTTCCAGCAGGCTGTTATCCTTTACCATTTCATCAAACTTGGCAAGATAATCCAGCATTATTATATCTTCCTCCACAGGAGGTAAAGTTTTTCTTATGTGATCGTAGGCCGCTCTCGTAGCCGGTGCCAGATTGTCTATGCCCTTTTCTCCCAGCTCCTGTCTGAGCCAGATTGCCTGAGCCGCCGAAGAAATCTCGATGCCGATGACCTTCTGAGCATTGTCGAGCACCATGGCTGCCGTTCTGGCGGAGGTGGTTCCCATGGAAACGTGATCCTCCTGGTTGGCGGAGGTAGGTATGGAGTCAACACAGGCGGGATGGTCGTAAACCTTGTTTTCCGATACCATGGAAGCGGAGGCGTATTGAGCTATCATGTATCCGGAGTTTATGCCACCCTCTTTGGTGAGGAATGCGGGAAGCCCCTCGGAAAGTGCCGGATTAACCAGTCTTTCCATTCTTCTCTCGGATACGTTGGCCAGCTCGGAAATGGCTATCTTCAGGAAGTCCATGGCAAGTGCCATAGGCTGACCGTGGAAGTTTCCGCCGGAGATTACCTCGTCCTCGTCGGGGAAAACTATAGGGTTATCCGTAACTGCATTGAGCTCCCTTGTGATGGCCCGGAAAGCATATCCGATGGCATCTCTTGAGGCCCCGTGAATCTGAGGCAGGCATCTCTGTGAGTAGGGATCTTGAACCTTGTTAGGCTGAAGAGGCAAAGCGTTCTTTGAGCCCTTTAATAGGGTTCTCATATTTTCCGCCACGTCTATCTGTCCCTGATGACCACGCAACATATGTGTCTTAGGGTCGTAGGCCTTGCAGATGGCGTGAAGAGCCTCTCCCGTCATGGCTCCTGCCAAATCTGCCACCTTCATCAGGTTCATAGCATCGTATATTACATTGGCTCCGATGGCCGTCATCATCTGGGTACCGTTATTTAAGGCCAAGCCCTCTTTGGCTGCCAGCTCCACAGGCTTCAGGCCGGCTTTTTCAAAGGCCTCTGCCGCAGGCATCACTTCGCCCTTGTACTCCACATTGCCTAAGCCGATAAGGCCTAAGGCTATACAGGAAAGAGGTGCCAGGTCGCCGGAGGAGCCTACTGAGCCCTTTTCGGGAACGATGGGATGAATTCCCGCATTTAACATACCTATGAGTGTTTCCAAGGTTTCCGGCCTGATTCCCGAATTTCCGTGGGAAAGAGAGTTGGCTCTGAGGAGCATGGCAGCTCTCACATACTTAGTCTCATAGGCCTTGCCCATAGCACAGGTGTGGCTGATTATGAGGTTCTTTTGCAGCTGGGCCGTCTGCTCGGGAGAAATCACCACATTGGCAAACTTTCCGAAGCCGGTGGTCAGGCCGTAGATGACTGCTTTCTCCTCCAATTTTTTCTCTATGTAGTCTCTAGCCTTCTTAACCGCCTTTAGGGCTTCCGGTGCCAGCTCTACCTTCTCAAAATTACGACATACCTTGATTACATCCTCTACTGTAAGGCTTGATCCATTGATTATTACTGCCATTTTGATTCTCCTTCCAAGTTAATATTTATGCAGAGTATTATCTTTTTTATGCGCTTCTTTTCCGTCGTCGTCATTATCTATATTATAATAGCTTTGATACTATTTTTCCACAACTTTTTAAGTAAAATGGGTACTTTCAAGTTTTTTTATTTAGATTTGAGCAGTCCTTTTGCAGGGCCTGTTCTTTACCGCTTTATCTCGATAACACTTTAATTTGAATAATTATTACCTGTGGCAAGACTGGCTAAGTTAAATTTTTAAAGCCTCAAGCCTGTTTTTCAAGATTTTCTCTTTTATGAAATGTGCGTCTCCAAAGCCGACAGTCGCCAATTCCTCTGCGGCCCAATTTATGGCCGGCTCAAAGTTTTCCGCCAGGAAAGACAACTCCTTTATGGCAAACTTTTCCCCCAGCTTGGCCTCTTTGGCCGCCTTCTTAACGGAATTTAAATCAATCTTATTTATATCAATTTCTCCGCCCATATACATAGACATTTCCCGTGATGCTCCATACAAGGTGGTGCATATTACATCATATGCGGGAGCAAGTCTCACGCTGTTCATGGCTGAGTTGTAAAGCAAAGAGAAGTTCTTTATGTGTCCGTCTGTATTGCCGATGATGTAATTAAATAAAATCCTGTCCCACAGCTTCTTTTGGTCGTCTATAGGGTCCGTCGAATTTTCCCTTATAAGCTTGAAAATTTTTCCTAAATATCCTTCGGGACTTTTTTCGTACTTCTTTGATGCTGCCATACCCAGCGCCTGTGCAAAATCCTCCTGATGCAAGCGGAGAGGAACAGGCAGACCTTTTATTTTCCTATCATCAACTAGCTTTCTATCATATCTCTCGGTAGCGAACAAAGTATCCTTATCTTCGGGGGTCGCTTCCTTGGCTTTCTCCACATTGATGATGAAGCTTTCAGGAACATCTATCCCGAGTTTTTTCGCCGTAAGGAGGCAAAGCTGTTCGTTAAGAACTATTTGGTTAAGGCGAATGTGGCTCTGCTTCACTATGTGGGTGCTTGCAGCCCTGCCTTTAGGCAAGTACCATGCATTCTCTTTCTCATCAAGATATAACCCTACCTTCCCTGAGGCTCCGGTCAAAGAGAGATGGGTGCTCATCAACATATCCGTCGCCCTGGAAATCCCCTCTTCAGCCAGCTGTTTTACTGCTTCCCCGGCAAGTCTTACATAGTCTTCCGGCCCTATGTCATCACCGTCCTCCGTAATCATCAGAGCTCCTATGCATTCCCGACCTAATTCCTTCAAGATAGACAGATAATCCTTTTCGTCAGTTTTAAGACTGTCGGCTATGGTTTTTCTGTAAAAGCCCTCCGGAAGCAAGCCTTCGAAAAAGTTTTTAGTTGTCTCCGGACTGAAAGGGGTCTTTTGGAAAGGCAAGCTTATGGATACAGGCTTTTCACAAACACCGAAAAATTCCGCAGCATATTTGAATTGAGCATCCTCATACCCATGACCCTCAATAACGCCGGCTCTTTGCATTTCTCCCTTTAACTCCAACCATACATTTAATTTAATCACGGGGTCACTTCCTTTCCTCACAGCTCATATCAAGCCCAAGCACATTGGTAATCAAAAGGGCTTTTCCCAGTTCTGCCGTTTCCTTGCCGTTTTCCAAGTCCGATATGAAGCTGGCGCTTATTCCCGTAACCTCTGACAAAAATGCCTGGGTATAGGAAAGCTCTTTCCGCCTTTTTCTTATGGCGCTCCCCAAGTCCTTTGAATCTTTTATTATCATCCTTCTCACCTGCTTTCCCTATGTGATGCCTTACATCTTTTATTCCTGCACGGCAAAGTATAAATAGCCGTACTGCTATATTCTATAAAGACATTATAAATATAGGAGTACGGCTATGTCAAGTGCTTTGTTTCCGTGTTTTGAGAGATGAGGCGGCAAGACGATGAAGCCCTGTAAGCTCCCTTTCTATGGGCATAACCAACT
>JBHADF010000042.1:0-36722 GCA_041854955.1 Anaerovoracaceae bacterium
ATCATTATGGCCTCTGCCACAGGCAAAATCCCCATAAAATGAATAACCAAAGTGCCTGCCAGCATACCTATAATCAGCTTTATTAAGGAATAATAGAAATTGACCAGAGTATATTCACGAGGGTTCATTCCAAGCAAAATTAACGCGTAATATTTATCACGGCTTGCCTCAAAGATATAGGTGTTTAATAAAGCCCCTATAATGGTGAAAAATACCAGCACATGTAAAAACACATTCAGTTCATCTTGTCCGGTAAATTCGCTTATCCTTCCCATGCTTAACATGAGTATGATAAAATACAATATCTTTCCGGAAAAGACGGACAAAATCTCCTTGAAAACCGACAAAATGCCTGCAAAAATTTTAAAGCCTCTAAGCTGATATACATTGGGGGGAAAGGCATGCTTTATGATGGGAACGCATTTTAATCCGTGAAGGATAGCGTTTACGGTGTACGTATTCTTCAGCCCGAAAGAAATTTTCAGCGTCTTATACATTTCCGTCCTCCCGCAGGGCAGATATGATTTTTGCTTTGAATTCTTCGTTACCCAAGTTGGATTTCTCCACTTTCTCCAGAACGCCATGGCTTAAAAGTACGATTTCATCACATAAATCAAGAGCCAGGTCCATAATATGGGTGGAAAATATGGTTACTCTGTCGTTCTTTATGGATTTTAGGAGTTGCTTCATCTCCTCGGAAACCACCACATCGAGAGATGTCAATGGCTCATCCAAAAGAAGCAGCTTAGGCTGTGCCATTATACTGATAAGCATCTGCATCTTGTTTTTCATTCCGTGGGAATAATCCTTTAGAAGCTTATCTCTGTCATCTTCGCCGATGCCCATATATTGGAAATACTGATCTATGGGTTTAAAGTCAGGAATTCTGTCTCGGTGGATATCTATGAAGAACTTGAGAAATTCTCTGCCCGTCAAGAACTCCGGTACTGTAGGCGTTGATAAAACATAACCTATTTCCTCAGGATTTACAGGCCTTCTTCCACCTTCATCTTCCATGAAAAAACTGCCGGAATCAGCTTTTATATCTTCGTTTATGCAGTTGAACAAGGTGGTTTTACCTGCTCCGTTTCTACCTAATAATCCGTATATTTTCCCCTGCTCGAAAGAAAAGTTTATATTCTTTAAAACTTCTTTTTTATCAAAGCTTTTAGCTAAATTTTCTATTACAAATCTCATGCTTATAAAACACCGTTTCTTTCTCTGTCCAAGTAGCTTTGCAGTATTATGACTGCCGCCTGCTTATCGATAACTTCTTTTCTCTTTTTTCTGCTGACGTCGGCTTCTATCAAAACTCTTTCAGCCATGGCCGTGGTAAGTCTTTCATCCTGCCAGACCACCTCCACACCTTTTACACCTGTGCTTCGCATCTTGTTCTCCAGCATGGTTCTGAATTCTATAACCTTCTCCGTCTGGATGCTGTCTGTGCCGTCTAATTTCTTGTTTAAGCCTATTACTATGGTGTCGCAGTCATATTCCTTTACCAGATCTAAAACCTTCCCTGTGTCCTTTCTTATGCCTACCCTTTCCAAAGTAGTTATACCCTGTGCAGTCCAGCCTAAAGGGTCGGATACGGCTATGCCGATGGTTTTGTCTCCAACATCAAGTCCTATTTTTCTCAAATCGTGCCTCTCTTTCTATTTGAAAGGCGGACAAGCTATACAGTGTCCGCCTTTAAGTTATTTATTTAAGTATACCTTGAGCATTTCCGATATCAGCTCGTCTCTGTCAATGCTCTTAATAAGCGTCCGCGCATTATTAAAGCTGGTAATATATGACGGGTCCCCTGAAATCAGATAGCCCACCAATTGGTCAAGAGGGTTATAATCCTTTTCTTCAAGTGCCGCATATACTTCTTCAAGAATCTGCTTATTGCTTTTTTGAGTCTTAAAAGAGTTAAACATTATTGTGTTTCTATCCATTTCAACGCTCCCTTCGTTATAATCCGTATTACCCCTATATTATACTATTTCAACAGATTTTCCGCAACAAGAAATGCATCATTTATTTTTGAGGCATCCTTGGCGCCGGCCTGAGCCATATTAGCCTTGCCGCCGCCACCGCCGCCGCAGGCCTGTGCAACCTGTTTTATCATATTTCCCGCATGAAGGCCCTTTTCCACCAGGTCATCTGTAAGGGATACAAGGAAGGTTACCTTATCACCATTTATAGTTGCAAATACCATGGCAGTATTTTTATTGCCCTTCTTAATATCGTCGGAAATCCCTCTCAGGTCATCTATAGCATAATCTTTAAATTCTTTGGTTATGAGCTTTACTCCGTTGATTTCCTTGGCCTGTGCCAACATATCATCCAATTCCGAGCCTATGGCCGCCTTTTTAAGCTCCTCCAACTCCTTTTTCAAGGACTTAAGCTCTTCTGTCTGTGCTTTAATCTTGTCCACAAGAGCGGATTTATTGGATTTTAAAATTTCTGCCGCTGCTTTGATAATATCCTCAGCCTTATGAGCCTCTTCCAAAACACCTGTACCTGTGGTTGCTTCAATACGCCTTACTCCGGAAGCAACTCCTGCTTCGGATAAAATCTTAAAGGCACCGATTTCTCCTGTGTTTCTCACATGGGTACCGCCACAAAGCTCTACGGACCAGTCACCGGAGTTGACGACCCTGACCTTTGAACCGTATTTTTCTCCGAATAGAGCCATAGCACCCAGCTCCTGAGCTTCTGCCATGGACATTTCGGAAATATCCACAGGTAAGAAATTGTTTATGATTTCATTTACCGTAAATTCCACATCCTGCAATTCTTCCTGTGTCATGGCTTCAAAGTGTGAAAAGTCAAAGCGCAAGAGGTTTTCATTTACCAGAGAACCGGCTTGCTGAACATGATTTCCCAGAACCTCTCTTAAGGCCTTCTGGAGAAGATGTGTAGCAGTATGATTTCTCATGGTTGAATATCTCTTTTCCGGATCTACGGCACAGAGAACTTCAGCGCCTACAGATATTTCCTGATCAAGGATTTCAACGGTGTGATATATGATGTCGTCTCGCTTCTCTACCTTGACAACTTCTCCATCAAAGATTTCATCCTCTTTCTCTTGAGGAGCTATAGTTGACATAAAACCTTTATCGAAAACTTGTCCTCCCCCCTCAGGATAGAAGGGAGTTTTATCCAAGATTATCTTTACTTTTTGTCCGGCTTTGGCAGATTCCAAAAGTCCGCCTTCTCCTATTATGGCTAAAACTTTTCCGCTGTCCAGAAGCTTCTCATATCCGGTAAATTCAGTCTTTGGCAGGTCTAAATCAAATTCATTGTCCTTCCAAGCTTCTTCGTCGGTGGATTTTCTGTTTTTACGAGCTAATTCCTTTTGAGCCTGCATGTGGGTCTTAAAGCCGTCCACATCTGCTGTAAAGCCTGAATCCGCCAGAATTTCCTCCGTAAGCTCAATAGGGAAACCGTAGGTGTCATAAAGCTTAAAGGCCTTTTCTCCTTCCAGTAAGGTTTTTCCTTCTTCTCTCAGCTCCGATATATATTGATTTATGATTTCCTCACCCTTATCTATGGTAGCGGCAAAGTTATCTTCCTCCACCTGGATGATTTTCTGTATATATTCTTTCTTTTCTACCAGCTCAGGGTAAGCTTCGCCGGAGACTTCGATAACTCTGTTGGAAAGCTCTACAAGGAAAGTTCCTTCAATTCCCAGTATTCTGCCATGACGGGCAGCTCTTCTAAGAAGCCTTCTGAGAACGTAGCCCCTACCCTCATTGGAGGGCATTATGCCGTCGGCAATCATAAAGGTGATGGATCTGAGATGATCCGTGATTATTCTTATGGAAACATCGGTGGGAACCTTACCGTCCTTGTATTCAACTCCCGATTTTTCAACCACTCCGTCCAGAATGTGTCTGATGGTGTCTATGTCGAAGATTGAGTCAACACCCTGCATTATACAGGCCATTCTTTCAAGACCCATGCCGGTATCTATATTGGGATGAGCCAGGTTGGAATAGGAGCCGTCCTCCTCCTTGCTGAACTGAGTGAAAACATGGTTCCAAAATTCCAAATATCTGTCACAGTCACAGCCCGGCTTGCAGTCTTCACAGCCGCAGCCATACTCTTCTCCTCTGTCAAAATAAAGCTCGGAGCAGGGTCCGCAAGGACCTAAACCTATCTCCCAGAAGTTGTCATCTTTACCTAAACGAACAATTCTCTCTTCGGGCATGCCAAGGCTCTTCCAGATTTCAACAGCCTCGTCATCATCCCGGTATACGGTTGCCCAAATCTTTTCAAAGGGCATTTCCAGTACTTTGGTCATAAATTCCAAGCCCCAGGAAAGAGATTCCTTTTTAAAGTAATCTCCAAAGCTGAAGTTTCCAAGCATTTCAAAGAATGTACCGTGTCTGGCCGTAATACCTACATTGTCTATGTCACCTGTTCTTATGCACTTCTGACATGTGGTCATTCTTTTGGCCGGAGGAGTTTCAACTCCTGCAAAATATGCCTTAAGGGGTGCCATCCCCGAATTTATGATGAGCAAGCTCTTATCGTTTTGAGGGATGAGAGATGCGCTCTTCTCCGGATAATGTTCCTTTGAAACATAGAAATCTCTAAACCTTTGTCTTATCTCGTTTAAGCCTAATTTTTTCATCTATAAAATTCCTCCCGAATTCCTTAACATACCGTGAAAGTATATCATATTTTTTTGCCCAAGTCCACTATTCTATGAAGCCGCCGCCGATTACCCGATCTCCGTCATAAAAGACGATGGACTGGCCGGGCGTAGGGGCTCTTTGACTTTTTTCAAAGGTGGTTATAATCTTATCACCGGCAAGCATGAAGGTAGCCTTTTCACATTTGGCAGAGTATCTAACCTTGGCGTAAATTTCCTTTCCTTTGAAATCCGCTGCATTATCTCCCGTGAAAAAGTTGCCTTTGGAAATTACCTTATCAGTAAACAAATCTTCGTTATTCCCTAAGGTGACAGTGTTTTTATCGAAATCGATATGGGTTACAAAAGCAGGCTTTCCCAAGGCAATGCCAAGACCCTTCCTCTGTCCTAAAGTGTAATTCACTATACCTTTATGCTGCCCCAAAGGGTTACCCTCTTTGTCGATAAAATCTCCGGGCCTGCTCTCATATCCCAAGCCCTCTATATAGTTTACATAATTGCTTTCTTGTTCTATGAAGCAGATTTCCTGGCTGTCTTTCTTTTCCGAATTTGTCAGCTTATTATCTCTGGCCAGGGTTCTCGTTTCTTCCTTTGAAGAAAATTCTCCCAAGGGGAAAATCAGCCTGCTAAGCACGTCCTGCCCCAATCTGTAAAGCATATAGGATTGATCCTTTTCATCGTTTTCCGCTTGTGTGACATAGAATATGCCTGAAGCCGGATCCTTAGATATTTTACAGTAATGCCCTGTGGCTATATATTTTGCACCTATTCTGTCCGCATGGTCAATGAGCCTTTTGAATTTTATGTTGGGATTGCATATAATGCAAGGGTTTGGAGTTCGGCCTCTCGTGTATTCCCGGCAGAAATTTCCTATTACCACCTCTGAAAAATCAGAGGAAACATCTTCCACTATAAGCTCTATGCCTAACTGATTTGCCACCTCGGCAGCCTCCTGTCGGCCTGTTTCGTTATTTCCCGCCACATCGAAATAGTATCCGGTTACTTCATAGCCCTTTTCTGCCAAGAGCAGAGCGGCAGCAGTGCTGTCCACACCTCCGCTAAGCCCCAGTAAAACCTTTTCTTTCATATAGTTTGTCCTTTTTCTATTGCATTTATCCAGTGAATTCATCATTATAATGTGCTGATTATATTATACTGCTCAGTCTCTTGAATTACATTCCTTCTAACATCTTTTTGCGATACTTCTTTGTAATAAATCCATATACGAGGCACAGAGCCAGTGCTAAAATTAAGGGTATTCCGCCATATCGCCGAAGGTTTTCAAGCAGAAGGAACATTATAATTATTACGGGTATATCCAGCAAGATAGTGGCAGATTTTGTCCGTGAATAATAGGTATCCAAATATATTTCCCATACTCCTCTACAAACAATAAGCCGCCAAGACAAACAGCCGAAAGAGTATTTCGGCTGTCATAAGGTTTAAGTTAATTAAATTGGCTGTCTAAGGTTTTCTCGCTGTCTACAATCTCTATGTTTTCAAGCTGTGCTTTCAGATTAGCTTTGAAGGAATCTATATAGATTCGGTAAAGATGTTTCTGTTCTGCGGTTTCTTCTACCGTAAGCCCTGCTTCCCTCTTCTTCTTTGACAGCTGATTTATTCTGTCGATCTGTTCCTGAGTGACCATTTCACCCTCCTAACATCAATAATTTATATCTTAATAATAGGATATTCCCATATATTAAAAATTCAATTCAATTTCCGGAGCATCCTTGTCCAGATAAAAGATTTTTGATTCCGTATCCAGGTGTTTATCAGACAAATCTTTAATCATTTCCAAGGCACCCTCCATAGACTGAATTTGCCAAGGCTCTACGCATTCGATGACACAGAAAACGTTGGTAGTATCATCGGTAACCATGGTTCTGGCACCGTCACGCCAGTTAAAGCAACGGCATACAGCACCTTTATCATCCTTGTAGCACAGCTCTCCCGGTAAGGTAGGGCTGTTTTCTTCCTCTCCTATTAAAAAGAACTCATCTCCTCCGTCGGTTATTGTAAGCTTTAAATCACCAACAAAGGTGTCCAGGTCTTCAGCTCCTACGGGCACACCATAGGTCAAAGAGGCCGCATTGTATATATCAACCAAGGGGTTGATGCTTGTAACAGGATTGTCCTTCTCTACCCTTTTTAAAAGGGCCTCAATGCTGCATCTTACGCCTTTCTTAGTTTTGAACTGCTGATAGGCGTTCCTATATACAGCTACAACCGGGTTTTCGCTGAAGACACCCTTTACTAAGTATTTTTCAGCTTCCTGATTGGCCTTTCTTAAGATTCCTCTCAGCTCAGCGACTTCTTTATTGTTATCTAAATTTTTTAATAAAACGACTCCTATTTTGCCTTCCGGAAAAAGGTTCCAAAAGGAAGAGTCTACTATGAATTTGCTCATTTAAAGTCTCCTATCTGTTTACTATCTTATATATCTTTTATCATTATAGCTTAAACTTCAAAAAACATCAACTCAATTACCTGAATTTTCGCCAATCCACATCAATTTATTGCCAAATACTCCTTTATGGCCTCAAAGGTTTTGTTACCTATGCCTGATATATTCTTTATATCCTCTATGGCTTTAAAGGGTCCGTTCTCCTGTCTATAAGTAATTATTGCACCTGCCTTTGCCGGACCTATTCCCGGTAAGGTTTGCAGAGTTGCAGAATCAGCACTGTTTATGTTTACCATGTCTTCACCCTTGGAGTTTGTTCCGGCGGCAGCAGCACCTCCCTGTACTCCCGAAGGTGCTCCTTGGGAGACTGTCCCTAATTGATCCATGGTTTCAGGAGTAGGTATTACCACCTTTTCTCCGTCAAAAACTTCCTTAGCCTGATTTATATTGTCCATTACCGCATCGCCTGTAGGCCCTCCTGCCATTTCAATGACCTGAAAAAGTCTGGTACCTGAATCCACCTTATATACTCCCGGCTTGGCCACGGCTCCGCTTATATCCACATATACATGAGATACCTGTGCAGAGGTCTCTGAAGCCGAAAGAGCTTCCTCTGCCTGTTGGGTTTCAGCACCTGTATTTTCTACAGTCATCTCCTTGCTGCCGCTGCCTTGAAACCAAAAAAACAAGATAGCCATCACAACTATAAGGGGCAAGGCAGCTATCTTGATTTTGTCTTGATATTTGTTAAAATACTTCTTTGCTACATCTAAATATTCCTTCATTAATCAGCCCTCCTTTTTCCATAATTTTACAGCAAAGGATGGCAGGAAGTCAATATCAAAAATGTAAATTATTGTAAAAATATATTTCTCTTCGCTCTACTTCTATTTCTTCTCGAGGAATTTCCCATTTGTTAAACTCCAAAAAGCTGCTTATTACAAGCTCAGGGCTTAAATTCGACTGACTTCCGCAATCCAGCAAAGCATCTAAAACTAGGGATTCCCCGGCTATATCCGGCTCTATGCTTCTAATCATAGGCCTTATGTCCACAGGGCGGTAATCCTTGGTCTTTTTCTGCCTCTTTAAGGCAGTTATTTCCTTCTGAGCCAGATAGTCATCTTTTAGCTTGGAAAGCCCTTCTCTTTCGCTTAAAAGCCTCTCAGCTATATTTTCCGGCAAAGGAATCCAAATCCTGTATAATGCCGATTCCGCCTCTCCTGCCAGGGATTTGATGCCCTCCGGTAGGGTTTCACAGGAAATGAGCTTTATTCCCTCCGGCATTTCCTTGAGCATGCTCCTCATTATTTCTGAGGTTTCATAGGATGATACCGTCTCAAATTCTATAAGCTCACATCGGCTGGAATATCCCAAGGAAAGCGGCTGTGCAAAACCCATCTTGGGATGAGGGTTAAAGCCTTGAGAATGGACTAAAGCCATACGTGTCTTCTTAAAGCTGCGCTTAAAGAGCCTGAGTAAATCCAAGTGGGAGATATATTTTACATAGCCTTCCTTGGAGAACTTTATAACATATCTATTTGCCATTTTCGCCCTCCTTAAGTATGCCGTCCAAAGGACAATTTACCCGTTGATTTATGCCGCAGCCTACACATCCAAGTCGACAGTCCTGTGTAATTTCAGCGTTTAATGCTTTTTCAGCTTCTCTCATGAGGAATTTTTTGCTTACGGAGCAGTCTATTATATCCCAAGGCAAGACCTCGTCATAACTCCTCTGTCTCGTGGTATAAAAATCCCTGTCTATGCCGCTGATTTCAAAGGCTTTTTCCCAAAGGTCAGGCTTGAAATGCTCTGTCCAGCCGTCCAGCTTGCAGCCCAGCTTGAAGGCCTCATAAAGAAGTCTTCCCGTTCTCCTGTCTCCTCTTGCAAACACTGCTTCGTAGGCGCTGGTAGCGTTATCGTGATAATTAAAGGTAACGCCTTTTATCTTCAGCTTCTGTGACAGATAGTTATGCTTTTCCTTAAATTCTTCCGGTGTATTTTGCCCTACCCATTGGAAAGGTGTATCCGCCTTGGGCACAAAATTGGATACGCTGACGGTAACGTTGAATTTTACACCTTTACCACCGTTTACATCGCTGTTTATCCATCTTATTCTTCTGGCAATATCCGCAATACCGTCCAAATCCTCATAGGTCTCCGTAGGAAGCCCTATCATGAAATAGAGTTTAACATTTCGCCATCCCAGCTCCAAGGCTTGCCTGATTGAGTTGAAGATATCATCCTCTGTAACACCTTTATTGATAACGTCTCTAAGCCTTTGGGTTCCCGCCTCCGGAGCATAGGTCAGCCCGGATTTTTTATATTCCTGTATTCTGTTGAGAACATCAAAGGCGAATTTATCGATTCTGAGTGAAGGTAATGATAAAGAGACCTTCTCCTTCTTGGTAAAGTCCGTAAGCTCCATTACCATATCCTCAAACCGGGAGTGGTCGCTGGTGGACAAAGAAAGAATGGAAAGCTCCTCATGTCCGGTGTTTAAAAGCTGACTTTCGGCCAGATCCAAAATTCTATCCTTGCTTCTTTCCCGCACGGGACGATAAATCATGCCCGCTTGGCAAAATCTGCAGCCTCTCGTGCAGCCTCTGAAAGTCTCAATCACAGCCCTGTCATGTACAGCCTCGACCATTGGAATCAAAGGGTTCTTAGGGAAGTCTACCGTCTCTATCTCAGGTATTATGGCACGCTTTACCACATCCGGTGCTCCCCCGTAGAGTTTACGGAATTCTTTTATTGTTCCATCATCTTTATATTCTACATCATAAAACTTTGGTACATATACACCGTCCATTTTACATGCTTCTCTGTAGAAATCATCCTTGCTTTTGCCTTCTTTCTTCATTTCTCCGTAGAGTTTTAAAATATCCGGTAAAAGTTCTTCTCCGTCGCCTATTAAAAACATGTCGATAAAATCAGCCAAAGGCTCAGGATTATATGCGCAGGGGCCTCCCGCTATTATTACGGGAAATTCCTCACCACGCTCCTTGGCCATAACGGGAATTTGAGCCAAGTCAAGCATATTGAGCACTGTGGTAAAGGACATTTCATACTGGAGGGTAAAGCCTACCATATCTAAATCCTTAAGTGCTTCCTTCTTTTCCAATGTCATGAGAGGGATATTTTCATCTCTCATAAGCTTTTCCATATCAACTCCGGGAGCAAATGCTCTCTGGCAATATAGGCCATTACGGCTGTTTATAACATGGTACAAAATCTGTAACCCTAAATAGGACATGCCGATTTCGTACATGTCAGGGAAGCAGAAAGCAAAGTTCACATCTATATCTTCATTATTCTTTATTACAGAGTTTATTTCTCCGCCAATATATCTGCCGGGTTTTTCTACCCTCTTGAGCAGTCTATCCGGCATATTACCTTTTTCCATTTTCCATTCATCCTTCTCCTTATCCAAAGCATTGGATATTGCAAAAAACACCGGGAAATCCCGGTGTTTAATTACCATTCATCGAGATATTCCATTTCATATCCGTTTATGCTAATTATACAGCCTTCCTCAAGACCCATTTCCTTAAGCCTCTCAATAGCTCCGCTCTTTTCTATGTATTTATAGAGATATCTGAGAGAGCCTATATCGGTGAAGTTGGTCGAATTAAATATTTTCGTGAGCTGTTTTCCCTCTACAAAGAAAATATTGTCCTTCTCATTATATCCCACATTTACATCTCTGTAGGTCGGATCATTTTCTTCCGCTTCAAAATCAAAGTACTCAACTTCTTCTTGCGGTATGGGATTCCTTTCCAGTTCTTGGAGCAGATTCAATGCTGCTGTTAAAAGCTCTTTAACACCTATGTCGAAGGCGGCTGATGTGGGAAATACCTTATAGCCTTTAGATTCTACATATTCTTTAAAGGAAAGATACTGTTGGTCTTCTTCCCCTTTTTCAAGTTCATCTATCTTATTGGCGCACACCAGCTGAGGCTTTTTCAGAATATGAGGACTATAGGCTTCCAGCTCCCCGTTAATCTTATCGAAGTCATCCTTTGGGTCTCTACCTTCGGAACCGCTCACATCCACCACATGGATCAAAATCTTGGTCCGTTCTATGTGCTTAAGGAACCTGAAGCCCATTCCCATACCTACGGAAGCTCCTTCTATAAGCCCTGCTATATCGGCTAAAACGAAGGATTCCTCATAAAGCTTAACAACTCCCAAATTAGGATCTATGGTAGTGAAATGATAATCCGCTATCTTAGGCTGTGCTGACGTGGCAGAGGCTAAAAATGTGGATTTACCCACATTGGGGAATCCCACCAGACCTACATCCGCCAGGAGCTTGAGCTCTAAAATAACCTTCCTTTCCACAGCTTCTCCGCCTGCTTCCGCAAAATTAGGGGTTTGACGGATTGAGCTTTTGAAGTGGACATTTCCTCTTCCGCCTTTTCCGCCTTTAGCTGCAACAAAAAACTGCCCATCCTCTGTAAGGTCACCCATTACCTTGTTTGAAGCTTCGTCTATAACACAGGTACCCATGGGAACCTTTATAACAATATTTTCGCCATATTTACCGAAACGATTTTTTTTCATTCCGTTCTGGCCGGCTTCCGCCTCGTATTTTCTCTTGAACTTAAAGTCCATGAGAGTTCTCAAATTACGATCTGCCTGGAAAATCACGTCTCCGCCTTTTCCTCCGTCACCTCCGTCGGGACCTCCATTGGGAACATAGGGGTCTCTTCTAAAGGTTACTGCACCGTTTCCGCCTTTTCCGGATTTAATTATAATCTTGGCTCTATCTACAAACATTAAAAGAACCTCCCTTTTCAAAAAAGAAAACCCTGAGGAGAAAAGTTCCACAGGGTCATAAACTTAATTAAGCTTCTTTTGGATAAACACTAACTTGTTTTCTAGTCTTATCTTTTCTCTCAAACTTAACTGCTCCATCGATAGTAGCAAATAAAGTATCGTCTCCACCGATACCTACATTGTTACCCGGGTGGAACTTAGTTCCTCTCTGTCTAACCAAAATGCTTCCGGCGCTTACAAACTGACCGTCACCGGCCTTAAGTCCGAGACGCTTCGACTGCGAGTCACGACCGTTCTTAGAGCTACCTACACCTTTTTTACTTGCCATAAAAAGTACCTCCTAACTATATAAAGTGATTACTTTAATGCTGCTTCGATTGTTTCGATGATAACAGCCTTAGTGGCCTTAGCATCTACTTCAATGTTGTTTTCTGCAGCAAAAGCAATAAGTTCATCCTTCTTCATATTTGCTGAAATCTTCTTAGCATCCTTAGTTTCTTCAACTGCAGGAGCTACTGCCTTCTCAGCCTTAGGAGCAGCTTTCTTGGATGCCTCTCCCTGAAGTGAGTCAATCTTAACCATAGTATATGGTTGTCTGTGACCTTGTTTCTTTCTGTAGTCCTTTTTAGCCTTGTACTTGAAGATGATTACCTTCTTTCCCTTGCCGTTTTCTACAACTGTTCCTGTTACAGTTGTACCTACATAAGGTGCACCTACTTTAATATCGGCACCCTCTCCCAAAACGAGAACATGGTCAAAAACCACTGTTTCGCCTGCTTCTGCACAAAGTCTTTCTACGGTGATAACATCGCCTTCCTGTACTCTGTACTGCTTTCCGCCTGTTTCAATTACTGCGTACATTTAATTTATTCCTCCTCAATCCAGTCTCGCCATCCCAGGTGACAATCCGAATGATTGCACTTCAAAACCTGCTCTGTGCGGCTCAACTATGAAATAATATCACGAGAATGGCTGAATGTCAAGGATTTTATCAAAATAATTGTGCAAGTCCCAATACAAACGTCATTTATTTTTCGATTACTACTCCATCTTCATCTACGAATAAATCCATGATCTCCGCAAGCTCTTCTTCGGTCACTTCAGGTTCCTTTGCATCTTCACCGGGAGTTTTGATCTGATCGAGAAGCTTTGCTTCCAGTTCATCCATAGTAGCGGGATGCTGCTTCAAGAATTCTTTCACATTTTCCCTTCCTTGACCGATTCTTTCTCCGTTATAGCTGTACCAGGAGCCGGCCTTTGATACTATTCCTGCCTCCGTGGCACAATCCAGTATGTCTCCTGCTCTCGATATACCTTCTCCGTACATTATATCGAATTCAGCCTGCTTGAATGGAGGAGCCACCTTGTTCTTTACAACCTTAACTCTTGTGCGGTTTCCCACAACATTGTCCCCAACCTTTAAGGATTCGATCTTTCTAACATCAAGACGCATGGATGAGTAGAATTTAAGAGCTCGTCCTCCGGTGGTTACCTCCGGGTTTCCGAACATAACTCCCACTTTTTCTCTAAGCTGGTTTATAAATATAACGCAGGTATTGGATTTGTTAACCGTTCCTGTAATCTTTCTCATAGCTTGAGACATCAATCTTGCCTGGAGACCTACATGAGAATCTCCCATTTCGCCCTGAATTTCAGCTTTGGGAACCAAGGCTGCAACTGAGTCTATTACTATTACATCAAGGGCTCCGGAACGGGCCAACATATCGCATATTTCCAAGGCCTGCTCTCCTGTATCGGGCTGAGAAACTATCAGGTCCGCCACATTTACGCCTAAGTTCTTTGCATATATGGGATCCAAGGCATGCTCTGCATCTATGAAAGCAGCCTTGCCTCCGGCCTTTTGGGTTTCGGCAACTATATGTAAGGTAAGGGTTGTCTTTCCCGAGGATTCCGGTCCGAAGATCTCTACTATTCTGCCTCTTGGCACTCCGCCTATACCGGTAGCTATATCCAAGCTGATAGATCCTGTTGAAACAGATCCTATGTTCAGATGAGATTCGTCACCTAATTTCATTATGGCACCTTTGCCGAATTGTTTCTGTATTTGAGCCATTGCGGCTTCTAAGGCCTTATCTTTTTCACTTTGATTAACACTCATTTTTTCGTCCCTCCGTTGAGAACATTTGTTCTTTACGCTCATATAATATCTTATTTTTCAATCTCGGTCAAGCATTTTTTATTCATCTCGGCCGCATGGAAATAACTGTAAATTTATTTTACATTATTTTACAGCAAATTACAAGCCCTTTTAAAGAACTTTTTTTATGGCTTCCAAGAGTTCTGAATACTCCTCAAAGGCGGGTATGTCAGGA
The DNA here is from genome assembly GCA_041854955.1 of Anaerovoracaceae bacterium. Taxonomy (GTDB): domain Bacteria; phylum Bacillota; class Clostridia; order Peptostreptococcales; family Anaerovoracaceae; genus CAMENZ01. Next base: position 14,168 of record JBHADF010000042.1, read on the forward strand.
TTGTCCTTTTTTATGGCTTCCGTGGACTTAAACAGGAAGCCTGCTTTGGATGCCCTTATCATGGCTAAATCGTTAAAGCTGTCCCCGGAGGCTATAGTATCGAAATTCATGGCGTGAAAGCCCTTTACCGTAGAATGCTTGGAGTCTTCTATCCTCATCTGTATACCTGTGATTTCACCGTTTTCCTCCACCACAAGCTCATTGCAAAGCAAAGTGGGATAGCCAAGCTTCTTCATCAAAGGCTGGGCAAATTGGGTGAAGGTATCGCTGATTATCACTACCTGTTGCCCCATTTCCCTGAGCTCATCTAAAAATTCCTTTGCTCCCGGCAAAGGTTCGATTTTATCAATAACAGCTTGGATTTCCTTTAATCCTAAGCCATGCTCCTTGAGTATGCCGATTCTCCACTTCATGAGTTTATCATAGTCAGGTTCGTCTCTTGTGGTTCTTTTCAGCTCCGGAATTCCGCTTTCCTCAGCGAAAGCTATCCAAATTTCAGGAACCAGTACCCCTTCCAGATCAAAGCAAATTAAGTTCATATATGTCCTCCCGATTATTTTATTGTAAGATAGATTTCATTCAGCATTTTCAAAAGCATATAATTTCTGTTCCAGTGTCTTGAAACATTTCTGTGCTTTGATGTGATTACGCGAGTTTCGTCCTTATAGTTTATACCTATGTAGGCCAAACCGGCAGGTCTTTCCTCGGACAAGTCCTCCGGCCCTGCAATCCCCGTAATGGAAACGCACAGGTCTGAGCCGGTTTTTCTCTTTAAGCCATCTACCATTTCGGCACATACCTGAGGGCTTTCAGCCGTAAACTCCTCTATGACCTCGGCCTTTACTCCAAGTTCGCTCATCTTCGCTTCTTTTGAATAGGTTACCAAGCCTCTGTCAAAGACGGCGGATATGCCGGGTACTTCGGTAATTGCCTGTGCCAACATTCCTCCGGTGCATGACTCACAGCAGGAAAAGCTGATTCCCTTCTCCAGCAGGAGCTTTCCGACCACTTGGTTCAAGTCTTCATCATCATAACTATATATATATTGCCCTACAAGCCGGTTTACCTTGTCTATCATACGGTCAACCTCATCTTTTGCTTCCTCAAGAGTCTCTCTTTTAGAGGTTATCCTTAAGCTGCATTCTCCTTCCTTAGCATAGGTTGCAACAGTTGGATCCGTTTGTCCGTCTATTAGAGGCATCAAAAGTGTCTCAAGGGAAGATTCGCCGATGCCGAAGGTACGGATAATCTTGTAATATATAGCTTCTCTGCTTTCCGCAGTTATCAGGGGCACCAGCTCCTCGGAAAACATTCTTTTCATCTCTCTGGGAGGTCCCGGCAAAGCTGCTATCATTTTCTTGTCTTTTTTCAAGTAAAATCCGGGAGCCGTTCCTACACTGTTTCTAAGAATAGTGGCAGTTTTAGGGAAGAAGGCTTGTTTAATATTGTTTTCCGTCCAGCGATAGCCGGCCTTTTTGAAGTGGGCCTTTAATTTTTCCGACTCCTGAGGAAATTCTACCAAAGAATCTTCAAAATACTCACAGATTACTTCTTTTGTCAAATCATCCTGTGTAGGTCCCAAGCCTCCTGTGGCTATGATTAAATCACAGTCTCTGTAGGCTATGGCGAGGAGCTCCTTAAGTCTTCCCGGATTGTCTCCCACCGTATAATGGTACATAACATTTAAGCCCAAATTTTGCAGCTCCTTGGACAAAAATGCGGCATTTGTATTAACTGTCTGTCCAAACAGTATTTCCGTTCCTACGGTTAAAATTGCAGCTCTCATGGCATTTTATCTCCTATTGGGAAAATACGTTTTTATTTTGTAACACATATTCCACGCCGGAATATATGGTCATTACCAAGGAAGCCCATAAAAAGCCCCGGGCAGCGTAGTAGAGTGTCTTCATCTCGGGAAATACAGGTACTAAAAGCAATAGACAGACAGCTATCATCTGTAAAACCGTCTTTATTTTACCGCTCATGCCTGCAGCTATGACTATGCCTTCAGAGGCGGCCACAGTTCTCATTCCCGATACGGTAAATTCACGAGCTAAGATGATTATCAGCATCCAGCCCGGCACGAACTGAGGAATCATAAGGCAGAAAGCGGAATAAACGAGTATTTTATCAGCCAAAGGGTCCATTATCTTTCCAAAGTTAGTGACAAGGTTATGTTTTCTCGCAATTTGGCCATCCAACATATCTGTCAGCGATGCTGCTGCAAATACTATGAAGGCTATCCCGTAAAATTGATACATGTATAGTAAAACAAAGAAAGGTACGGCGACAAATCTGGCCACCGTCAGCTTATTGGGTAAATTCATAAAACATCTCTCCTATACTATTTCTTTTCCCACCAGGTCATAGTCGAAGGCATCTGTAATGAGCACCTGAACCATATCTCCTGCCTCTAATTTTCTGTCTGAAGTGAAAATCACGCCGTTATCTATTTCGGGAGCATCGAATTCCGTTCTCCCCACATAGCTTCCGTCTTCATCCCTGTATTCAACCAGCACCTTTAGGGATTCTCCTATCTTCTGTCGATTTTGACTGTAGGAAATATCCAGCTGGGCAGTCATCAAGGCATTTAGTCTCTCCTCTTTTACAGCTTCATCAACCTGGTCCTCTCGGTCTCCCGCCGCTGTATTTTCCTCCTGAGAATATGCGAAAACCCCTAATCTGGCAAATTGTGATTCCTCTACAAAGTCAAAAAGCTCTTCAAAGTCTTCTTCACTTTCTCCCGGAAAACCTACAATTAAGGTTGTCCTTATGTGAATCCCCTTTACGCCTTCCTTCAACCTTTTTATGGTAGACTCCAGGGATGCCCGTGTTGAACGGCGTCTCATATCCTTAAGGACTCTGTTGGAGGCATGCTGTATGGGTATATCTATATATTTGCAAACCTTAGGCTCTGTAGCCATGACTTGAATAAGCTCATCAGTAATTTTATCCTCATAGCAATACATAAGCCTGATCCATTCTATACCTTCAATTCGGCACAGGCTTTTAACCAGCCGGGCCAGCTTCAGTTCTCCGTAGAGATCCTTGCCGTAATTGGTCAGATCCTGAGCGATGAGGATTAACTCTTTACAGCCCTGGGCTGCCAGCTCTTCCGCTTCGGAAAGCACATCCTCCATGGTTTTTGAGCGAAATCCCCCTCTTATGGCGGGGATAATGCAAAAAGCACATCTATTATCGCAGCCTTCTGCTATTTTCAAGGTTTGAGTATATTTGCTGCCCTCTAAATATCTTTTTCTCTTTGGCAGAGACTGTTCGTCATGCTCTGCCACCACCTTTTTTCTGTTATCTAAATCTTCCAATAGCTGGGGCAGCATTTCATACTCGTTTACCCCTATGAAAAGATCTACTTCCGGCATTTCCTCGAAAAGCTCTTCACCATAGCGCTTGGACAGACAACCTGATACCACCAACTTTTTACCTGATGACTTGTATTCAGCCATTTCCAGAATTGTGTCTATGGATTCCTTTTTGGCATCATTTATAAAGCCGCAGGTATTTACAACTATTGTATCGGCATCTTCGGGCGATTCCGAAATAGTAAAGCCCCCGTCTAAAAGGATGCCTTTGGCCGCCTGTGTATCGTTGTAGTTCTTGGGACACCCCAAGGTTTCAAAATATATTTTCAAGTTCTATTCTTCCTCCAAAATTTCCGGCAATTCTTCTTCTGTAAGCAGCTCCGCCTCTGTCATAAGGACCTGTCTAGGGCGGGATCCGTCCTGAGGGCCTACTACGCCTCTGGCTTCCATCATATCCATGATTCGGGCCGCTCTGTTGTATCCTATTCTGAAACGGCGCTGAAGCATAGAAACGGAAGCCTGGCCGCTTCTCACCACCATATCTATAGCATCGGAAAGAAGGTCGTCCGTCTCCTCTTGATCCTCCTGGACACTTGTGCGTTCTATCCTGGAAATGAGCTCATCGCTATATTTTTGTGCTTCCCCTTCTACCTGGCTCTTGACATATTCTATAACTCCGGATACCTCATGGTCCGAAACGAAGGTTCCCTGCACTCGGATAGGTTTCCCCATACCCATAGGGTTGAAAAGCATATCGCCTTTTCCTACCAGCTTCTCTGCTCCGGCCATATCCAAAATAGTTCTTGAATCCACCTGTGAAGAAACGGCGAAGGCTATTCTTGAAGGTATATTGGCCTTTATTACTCCCGTTATTACATCTACTGAAGGTCGCTGGGTGGCTACTATGAGATGCATTCCCGCAGCTCTGGCCATCTGGGCCAACCTGCAGATAGACTCCTCTATCTGGGACGGTGCCGCCATCATTAAATCAGCCAACTCATCTATTATTATGACCACCTGAGGCAGAACCTTTTCTGTCTCACCCTCTGCTCGTACAAAGTCATTGTAGGATTCCAGATCTCTTACGCCTTCCTCGGCAAATTTCTTGTATCTGTCCGTCATTTCAGCCACTGCCCAATTCAGCGCTGCAGCTGCCTTTGAAGGGTCTGTAACCACAGGTATCAAAAGATGTGGGATTCCGTTGTAATTGCCTAATTCCACCACCTTAGGGTCTATGAGGATCATCTTAACCTCATCAGGATTAGCCTTATAGAGAAGGCTGGTTATGATGGAGTTAATGCAGACAGATTTTCCTGAGCCGGTTGAGCCTGCTATGAGCATGTGAGGCATAGCCTTAAGGTCGGCAACAATAGCTTTGCCGCTTATATCCTTACCGACGGCAAAGGTTATCTTCGACTTGCTCTTTTTAAAGTTTTCCGAGTCGATGATTTCTCTCAGCCTTACCATGGTGACAGAATCGTTCTCAACCTCTATGCCTACGGCAGCTTTTCCGGGGATGGGAGCTTCTATCCTGATGGATCGAGCCTCTAAATTCAAAGCTATATCGTCTGCCAGGCTGACAATTTTACTAACCTTCACACCTATGGCCGGCTGTATCTCATAGCGAGTTACAGTAGGTCCTTGAATAACCTGTATTATACGGGCATCCACATTAAAGCTGCGCAGGGTCTCCTCCAGCTTCTCCGCCTTTGCTTGCAAGGCTCTGCTATTGGTGGCTCCACCTTGATTATTCTTTTCCAACAGCTCGATGGAAGGCATATTATATTTGTTTACATGGCTGCTGTTTATTTCCTCTGAGGTGAGCATGGCTTCTCTGGCTTCCTTATTCGAAAGCTTTTCCTGGGGGTCTTTGTCCTTTACCCCTGCCATAGCTATTTGCTCAGCCTTTATTTCCGGCTCATCTTTCTTTTCTTCCTTTGGCATGATTGTAGGTGAATCCTGCTTTGTAGGCGTAAGGCCTATGCCGGCTGCAACTGTTCCCGGGCCGTCAATGCCGTAGCCCTTTGCTGCTTCACGCTTTTCCTCCAAGCCGGTAGTACCCGTTTCGCCTCTTCCGAAAAGGCTGTCGTCATTCATATAATTTAAGACACTATTCTGTGCTTCGGAAGGCAAGGGTTCCCGTGTAATTGTGCTTACAGGAATATATGAGGATTTTTCTTCTGCCTTTTCCTCCGGCATCTTCTGCTCATCATCCTCTAAGATGCTGCTATTTAAAACTTTAACCTCCGGCTTTCTGCTTCCCACTTTCATAAAGGAAGAAGGATCTCTCTTTATTTCAGGCCAGGGCTTTACTTCCACCGCTGGTTCTGTGGGCTCATCATCTAAATGGGCATTCTCTCTAATAAGTTTCCTCTCTTCCATTTTATCGGATATTTTTTGAATGAATCTGGAAAGGGGTGTATTTATAAGTAAAAGCAGGCATACCAATGTGGTGACCAGAGAAAATATCCAGGCACCGGCGCCACCTAACCATACAACCAAAAGAGATGCGATAATCATTCCGAAATATCCGCCGCTTAAAAGGGCTTCTCCGGAGCTGTAATATCCGGCTAATATTTCCATACTCCATTTTACGGTAGCCGGTTCGACAAATCGTATGGAATTCATGGTGCAAAGCATGAACAGGGTTATGAGGAGCAAAATCAGGGTTCTTAAAGAAAAGTGGGATGTCTTTTTTGCAAATAAAAGAATGCCGAAAATTATCAGATAGAAGGGCAATATATATGCGATAAATGCAAAAAGTCCCTTAAGGCTTTGCCCTATGAGCATGCCAAACTTTCCGGCACCTGTTGTCAGCACCGCAACTGCAAGAAAAACGCCTATGGCTATGGTAATAATAGCCCATATTTCATCTACGACGCGTTTATCGGCCTTTTTCTTTGCTTGTATTTCCTGAGCCTTCTGCTTAGCTTTGGAGCCTGCCGATTTAGTCGTTTCAGTTTTCTTGTTTTTAGATCCCGGCGGTCTTCCGGGCCCCCTTTTCTTTTCAGCCATTTCAACCTCTCTTTTAAAGTGTTACTATTCCATATATAACGATTGCAATTCCTACAACCCAAACATAGTATGAAAAATAATTCAGCTTTTTGTCTGAAACTATTTTAATCATGGTTTTTATCGCCACTAAACCTGATATGGCTGCTACAGCCATCCCTACCAATATAGGTCCGTACAGGTCACTGCCGATTCCCTGTGATAAGGCTTTGGGAACCTCTAACACGGCAGACCCTAAGATAGTCGGAATTGACAGCAAAAATACGAATTTTACGGCAAAGGCCCTATCCAAATTGCACAAAAGGCTTCCGAACAATGTTGAGCCGGATCTGGATATTCCCGGACAGATGGCAATGCCCTGTACCACACCTACGAAAACCGCATTTCTGTAATTCATCTTTTCTATCGTCCTATGGCCTTTTCCCAGCTTTTCAGCTATGAATAATACAAATCCTGTGATTATAAGTCCTACGCCTATGGGGATGATGGAATTGTACAGGCTGTCAAACACATCTCCGAAAATCAAACCTATCAATACTGTAGGTATGGTTGCAACCACTATCATCACTCCCAATTTTCTGATTGGACGCTCTTCTAATCTGAGGCCTTTTCCCGCGGCTAAATCCTTTATTGTAAGCACAAGTTCAACTATGAGCTCCCAAATATCCTTTCTATATATGATAAATACGGATATTAAAGTTCCCACATGGAGCAGTACGGAAAAGAGCAGCACCTTATCGCCATCTATGCCGAACCACTGCTGCAGCAATGCCAGATGTCCCGAGCTGGAAATCGGCAAAAATTCAGCCAAGCCTTGTGCAAGCCCCAATATTATAGCTTCTAAATAGGTCATTCCCTGTTCTCCTTTTTCTCAATATATCCCAAATCCTTAAGGGCTTCTGCGCAAAGGATGGCTCCCCCGGCAGCACCGCGAATAGTATTGTGTGAAAGTCCCACAAACTTATAGTCGTATATGCTGTCTTCTCTCAGCCTTCCTATGGAAATGCCCATACCCTTGTCTCTATCCACATCAGCTTTCACCTGTGGTCTGTTGTCTTCCTCAAAATATTTTATAAACTGTTCAGGTGCCATGGGAAGCTTTCTTTCCTGCGGCATTCCTCTGTAATTTTCCAAAGCTTCGATGAGCTCTGCTTTAGTAGGCTTCTTTCTGAATTTAACGAAGGCTGCTGCCGTATGTCCGTTTAAAACGGGAACTCTTATGCATTGGCAGCTGATTTTAGGTTCATCCGCCTTTTTAATTTCACCCTCTTGAAGCGTGCCCCATATACGTAAGGGCTCCTGCTCGCTCTTTTCCTCCTCACCGCCTATGTAGGGGATAATGTTTCCCACCATTTCCGGCCATGCTTCAAAATCTTTTCCTGCACCGGAAATTGCCTGATAAGTGGTTATGACACACTCATATGGCTCAAAGTCTTTCCATGCGTTTAAGGCCGGCACATAGCTCTGTATGGAGCAATTAGGCTTTACGGCTATGAAGCCCCTTTTCGTTCCAAGACGCCTCTTCTGAGCCTCAATAACTTTGAAATGCTCAGGATTTATTTCCGGTATGACCATGGGCACATCCGGTGTCCAGCGATGAGCACTGTTATTGGATACTACAGGAGTATCTGTCCTTGCATAGGCCTCCTCCATAGCCAATATTTCCTCTTTTGTCATATCTACGGCACTGAAGAGGAAATCAACGGTAGCCGCCACCTTTTCCACCTCATTTACATTCATTACAACTAATTTTGCAACTTTTTCCGGAATGGGCTTTTCCATCTTCCATCTGCCCTCGACAGCAGCTTCATACAGCTGTCCCTGACTTCTCTCGCTGGCGGCAACAGTAGTTACCTCAAACCAAGGATGATTTTCCAAAAGGGATATGAATCTCTGGCCAACCATACCTGTAGCACCTAATATTCCAATCTTTAATTTATCTGACACGGTATTACCTCCATTATTGCTGTTATAACAGTTTATTATAGCACTAAACCTGTATTTTTTCAAGGAAATCCGCCCTTCTACTTGTAATAATCCGCTCAATTTTCAATGCACACACAAAAACTTAAAAAGCCCGAGGTTTTCCCTCGGGCTTTGTGGTACACATTTTATGCTTCAGTAGAAACTACTTCTTTACCGTCATAGTAGTTGCAGTTGGGACAAACTCTATGAGGAAGTTTGGGTTCGTGACACTGCGGGCATACGGATAAACCAGGTGCAGCCATCTTCATATTAGCTGACTTTCTGCTGTGTTTCTTTGCCTTTGAAGTTTTTCTCTTAGGTACTGCCATATCTATTACACCTCCTTGTGGTATTCTCCTTATGTAAAATTTTCGTACACATTAACTATTAGAGTATAACGAAGAATACCCGGCTTGTCAATGGTTTTTTTATGCAGCTTTCGCAGAAACTTTTCCTGAATATAAGGTGTATACCTTTTTACCGTCAATATTTCTGAAGCCCTTTACCTTGTAGAAATAAGTCTGTCCGGCCTTAAGCGCTTTAGTCATCACCTTAACGGAAGTTTTGGCGTCGGTTGTAGTAAGAACAAGCTGATATTTTCCTGTCTCGGAATCAGCCTTATAAATCTTATAGCCGTCCACCTTAAAGTTGGATTTCTTAGTCCAAGTAAGGGTTACATATCCCTTCTTAGCCTCAGACTTGATTCCTACAAGCTTTGTAGCCTTTACACCTGCAATTACCTTCTCATCTGCAGCCTTCATATCAGTTGCCGTAACTTCGTTATAAGCCTTTGTGAGAGCCTTTGAGTAGATGAAGTTGGTAAGGAATCCGTATTCATCTCTGATATTAGCCTTGTGAGTCAAGGTATTTGCAAAGAGTGCAATATTCTTGTATTCGAAAGCTACAGGTGCGTTGTTGTATTCCTTAAACTGAGTTTTAAGCTTCTTGTTAAACAATCCGATGCAACCCTGTAAAGGAGTCTTTCCTGCGTTCTGAAGGATTACCTTGGCAGTTTTGGGAAGCTTGGCGAAATATCCTGTACCATACTCGTAGGCAACTGTATCATTTTCCTTGATGTAAGTGGTGTTGGTTAAGGTTTCCTTAGGATATTTAACCTCTACGAGAGCATCTGTACCGTATTCGCAGGTTGCGAATTCTACACCCTTTACGAGGTTTTTCTTCAATACTGTAGGTACAGCCTCTGAACCGTAAGCTATGAAAGGCTTTCCGGCCTTTATTGCCTTGATTGCAGCCTTGTCCTTGTCGGATAATGCGGAAGCTCCTATGATGATATCGGCTTCGTTTACATCCTTAGTCTGCTTGAAGCCTAAAAGATTCATAGCAAATCTGTCATAGGCGCGGTTCCATGCGTCCCAATATATGTCTACAGTATCTACAAAGCCGCCCTTTATAGGCTCCTGTGCTCCTGTGATATAAACCTTTGTTTCCTTTAATAACTTTGCAATTACTGTGTTAGCTTTGATTCCTGTTGCGGAAACGATATACTTATCCTGAATTTCCTCTTTGAAGGTATCATAGGATACGACGAAATGTCCCTTGTAGTCTCCCTTTGTTACAAAAGCAACCTCCTTGCCTAAGCTGAGCAAGTGGTTTACTGCTTCAACAGCTTCTGTAGAGTCATTTTCGATGATGACATCTTCCTTTTCGATTCCGTCGAACTGAGCCTTAAGACCGCTTATGAGCTTCAAAGCATCAGCATAGGATACTGTGCTTTCACAAGCCTTCATGATTTCCTTGTAAGCAGCAGGCTCTGCACAGATTACTCTGTCATAACCGCGTGCATTAGGTCTGGAAGCGAAGGATTCTGAGTAGAGTCCCTTCCAAACGCTGATGAATGAACCGTTGGAAAGCTGTGAGTTCACCAAGGATCTCTTAGCCTGATAGCAAGTAACCACTAAGGTTCCTGCAGGATATTCTTTTTCAGCATACTTGAAAGCGGATTTTGCCCTATGTACCTTAACTCCGTTTCTTGTCAGGTATCTCAGCTCATCTGCAGCAGCCTGAATGTTGTTCTGATTTGCCTTGTCCATGGGGATGATGTAGCATTCGGGATAATAATTTCCGTTTTGATCCTTACCGCCATATACAGGTCTCATAAGGTCTGCCTGTTTTCCGGCTCTGTTGTACTGGTCTACATAGTAAGGTGCTACCATCTCGTTGGAGTTAGTGTTGTTTACACCTCTTGCAAATAATTTTGCCTGAGTAGTAAGCAACGCCTGCTTATTCTTCTGCACATAGAGTCCCTGAACGAATAAAGCAGCAGGAATTACCTTTGAAGCATTTTCTTCGTTGTAAACAGGCTGCTCCCAAGTGATTCCGCAGGTTCCTGTAAGTACGGGATACTGAGAACCGTAGGCAGTGGTCATATCGTCCCAAGGTTCTGCCCATTCAACACCTGTAGGTGATTTTGCAGACTTTGTGAGATAGTCTCTTGCCGGCATTTCAAAGCTCTGATATTTGTCAGTATTGGCGATAGCACCGTTACCTAAGGCTTCTCCTAATTCGATAAACTGTTTCTGGATTAAGTCATACTCGAAATCAGGTAAGTGAGGAGGTGTGCAAGGCTCGATTAAAGTTCCTTCAATTCTTCCGTGAAGCTCATATAATACCATTGCATCCCACATATTTACTACTGATTGCAAATTGGAGTCTTCGTTAGTAACCTGGTTGGCTTCGTCACGGTTAGGGTCGATACCGAGGGAAGTCTCACGCATGCTGCGTTCATAGCCTTCTTCATTCATGGTAGGAATTACTACGAACATTACATCCTTTAACAGGTCGCTGACTTTTATGGTTTTTTCTTCTACATTGTAGATTTTATTGAAATTCTTAATAGGTGCTGAAATCTTGTATTCGGCTCCGGAATCATCCTGAGCATCTTCGCCTCTTATGTATCCTACATAGGTAGCGTAGTCCTTGATGCCTTCAGGGATAGCGTTGTTTCTTGCCTCCATTTCAGCCTTTAAAACCTTCTTACCTTCTTCTGTCAGGCCCTGGATTTCATTCAACTTTACAGTGTCCTGAGTAAGAAGCTGCTTAAGGAAGTTCATAGGTCCAACTACACCGGTATTTTCATTGGTGTGGCAGTTTGTAATGATTACGGGAACTCTTAAGCTGTTGTATTTGCCTGCTTCGATGTCCTTTAAAACTGCATCGGGCTCGGTTTCTACCTTATCCTTATAGGCCAGCCATGCATCGATGGAGCTCTGGCTGTCAGATACTACCAAGTAAGGCATGTCATAGCCTTCAACGGTAGTCTGTCCCATGGATTTCTTTATAACATAAGAACCGTTTGTAGGCTTCATCTTTGCGAAGGCTTCGATATCATCGTATAATTCATATACATTTCTGTAGGAATCATAAGGTACGATTTTGGTGTCTACCACTTCGGAAGTCTTGCCGTTTACAGTTGCTGTAAAATCGAAATAACCGCAGGCATCGAAGTAAACTCCGCCTTCATCATGAGGAGCTGAATAATCAGGCCCCTGCTTTTCGGTTCTGTCTTCTCCATAATTGTTCCAATAATAGCAATTTGACTGCAGAGTAATAATTAAATCAGTGCCCTCTGCCTTCATGGCCTTAACCTCAAACTGCTTATGCTTGTTATCGTTGCATAACCAAGTTTCAAGTGCTCCACCCTCTTTCTGATAAGGGAATAATTTCTTATCAAAATATACTCTGGTAGCATTTCTTGTAAGGTTGAATTTTACTGCCTTTTCCTCTACTGCCTTCTTTAACTCTTCTGCAGTGATGTCTTTCATTTTGAAAGTGACAGTGTCTGTACCATCGTTTGATTGCTCAATGACTAATGATACGGGTTGTGCAGGATGTAGGCCTGCTAATGATTTGCCCGGTGCAGTGGTGTCATTGGCTGTAGTCTTTACAGAACCGAAAGCACTTGTAGGCAACATCATGGTCAAGATCATGATGACTACCATAATCTTTACAGAAAGTTTCTTCATCTTTCTTTCCATTTTTTTCTCCTTTTTCAGCAAAATATATTGATTTTTCAACATTTGGCACTAATGTTGAACCGCTGATTTCCCCTTTTTATGCCATGGAATCTCAAATAAGTCGACCCTAATTTGATTGTCAGCATTTTAACTCTAACACAAGCAGTTTATGATTTCAATAGTCTGTTAAGAATTTATTAAGGGCTTTTTTGTTTTCTTAATAGATTTTAGCACTATGTATTCAAGCATAAAAAAGCCCTGCCGTTCAGCAGAGCTTTTGTCCTTATATTATTTTCCGTTAACGATGTTTAAAGTATCTCTTGCAATCATCAGTTCTTCGTTGGTAGGGATCAAGATTACCTTTATTCTGGCTCCCTCGTCGGAAATCATGGTAAGCTTTCCTTTAACCTTATTTCTGAGAGGATCGATCTTAATGCCCAGGTTTCCTAAGTCGTGGCAGATAAGCTCTCTCATCATGATGTCGTTTTCACCTACTCCGGCAGTGAAGATGATGGCGTCGCAGCCATTCATTTCAGCCATATAAGCTCCGATATAGAAACGAACCTTGTGAGCGAAAACCTTCAGTGCCAAGATAGCTCTCTCGTTTCCTTCTGCTACGGCAGTTTCCAAATCTCTGAAGTCGGAAGATACACCGGAAATACCTAAAACTCCGGACTCCTTGTTGAGGATGTCATTGGCTTCTTCGTGAGTTATGCCCTTTTTCTTAGCGATAAAGGACACGATAGCAGGGTCAATATCTCCGGAACGAGTACCCATTACAAGTCCTTCCAGAGGAGTAAAGCCCATGGATGTATCAATACACTTACCTCTCTTGATAGCGGAAACAGATGCTCCGTTACCTAAGTGGCAGGTGATAAGCTTCAAATCTTCCAAATCTACATTGAGAATTTCAGAGGCCTTTTGAGCTACATACTTATGGGAAGTTCCGTGGAATCCATATCTTCTGATGCCGTATTTTTCATAGAATTCATAAGGCAATGCGTAGATGTAGGATTCGGGAGGCATGGTCTGATGGAATGCCGTGTCGAATACTCCAACCATAGGTGTCTTAGGCATTAACTGTCTGCAAGCAGCTATACCGGCTAAGTTAGGTGGGTTGTGAAGAGGTGCCAGCTCTGTGCATTCCTCTAATGCTGCCAGTACGGAATCATCTATCAAAACGGAATCGGCATATTTCTCACCGGCGTGAACTACTCTGTGTCCAACAGCCCCAATCTCGTCAAGGCTTCCTATTACGCCTGTTTTAGGATCCTGAATAGCCTTGAGAACCTGTGCTATAGCATCCTTATGGTCGTGCATAGGTATAGTTGCTTTTTCCTTTTCCATTCCTATCTTTTCGTGGCCGATAAAGGAACCGTCCATGCCGATTCTCTCTACCATACCTTTGCAAAGAAGTGTTTCGTCAGTCATGTCAAGTACTTGATACTTTAACGATGAACTACCGCAGTTAATAACTAATATTTTCATTTCTCTCCTCCGTGTCAATCACATGTTTTATGATAATATAACTCTAATTATTATACATACCTGAAAAAATTTTTTCAAGGTCTTTTCCTCGTTAATATAATAACTTTTCTGCCTTGAATTACAGTCTGATCAAAGCCTAAATTTTCCTTTTTCGGTGATTTTATCACGGAAAGTCTGTTTGATAAGGGGTATAATCCAGACATAAAATAAAGAGAATTTACGGAGGTATGAACATGTCTGTTTTAACTATTACAAAGGAAAATTTCCAAGAGGAAGTTATGCAAAGCGATAAACCTGTTTTGGTTGATTTCTGGGCATCCTGGTGTGGACCCTGCAAAATGGTAGGACCTATTTTAGATGAGATTGCCAAGGAAAGAACCGATATCAAAATTGGTAAGGTAAATGTAGATGAACAGCCGGAACTGGCTTCTTCATTCCAAATTATGAGCATCCCTACTATGATGGTCTTCAAAAACGGTGAAGTTACCAACAAGTCCATGGGTGCAAGACCTAAAGCTGATATTCTTAATCTCCTATAAGAAAATATAATCATACACAAGAAAGAGAACCTTTTGAGAAAATCCCGAAAGGTTCTTTTTGTATAAACAAAGCCCCACCTTTCAGCGGGGCCATTTCACTTTTATATGTATCTTATATCTTTTCTACTCTATCTTTCGGCATATTCCTCCAAAAGCTTCGTGTCGGTAATCTCCACCATACCTCTTGACAGCTTAACTAAGCCTTCTCCTTGGAAATATCTCAACATTCTCGTTACCACTTCTCTGGCCGTTCCCAAATGATTTCCTATACCTTCATGAGTGATAGCCAGCTTAGTTGTTCCTTCCAAAGAGCATTCCTCTAAAAGGAAGTCAGCCAACCTCTTGTCCATACTCTTCCACATGATTTGCTCCAAAAGCCACATGACTTCGGAAAAGTGACTGGAGAGAAGCTGATTAGTATAATTTGAAAGTGCTAAGGATTCTTCCATGAGAGATTTATATATTTCCGGAGGAATTACCCAAAAGGTAGTTTCCTTTTCCGCTTCTATGTTTATATCGAACTGTATATCCTGAAGCATACAGGAGGCGGAAAACAGGCACATATCCATCTCGAAGAGTCGAAACAGGGTTATCTCTCTCCCCTCCTCTGAAAGCATATAGGCCCTAAGCTGTCCGGATTTAACTAAAAGAAAACCGATACAGTCTGCTGAGCCATTATGTACCATGGTTCCTTTTTTCACTTTTCGCTCCGTGATAGCACCGGAAATTATGAGCTGCTGCGCCGGTGTCAATTTATCCCAAACCGGGAAATAATCGGAAAATGTCATGTATATTCCCTCCTATCTCCCAACAGTATAATCATTTTTGCCGCAGATTTCAATGTATTTTAAGTGAAATTAAAGTGTAAAGTTTCTCTCTTAGCTTATCAGATCAATGCCTTGCAGCAGATTGTCCTCAGACAAGCTTCCTTGTCTGCCTGCTATAACAAAGCCGTCCTTGTCGATAAAGTAGGTGGTGGGTATGGAAACAATTCCATAGGTATCTGCACCGTTGGCGGCAGTATCATAGTAAACCGGGAAGGTGTAGCCTTTCTCCGAAATAAAGTCAGCTGCACTCCTTACAGTTTCACGATTGTTGTCTGTTAAGTTTATCATGAGGAACTGTACCTCGTCACCTACATCCTTATATACCTTGTCAAAGTCGGGCATTTCCATCTGACAAGGGCCGCACCAGGATGCCCAGAAGTTGAGAACCACCGGCTTCCCTGCAAAATCCGAAAGCTTTACTTCATTGCCTTCTTCGTCATATACGGTAAAATCAGGTGCCGTTGTCTTTTCCTGCTCTTCAGCTTGGTTATTAGCCTCCTGATTGGTGGTTACATCTCCCAAATCCACACTGTTTTTGTATTTATTGTAAAATAGTGTAGCTCCCACCAGTACTATGCAAAATACAATTGCTATCACTAATACACCTTTATTTTTCATATTTTCCTCCTAACTCAACAGGCTGAGAAATCTTCCCAGGGTTCCTGTGGCCATTAAAATTCCTATGATTATCAACAAAATACCGCTACCCATATTGATGGCATTGTAATTTTTCTTTATGAAATCAAAAGCAGATTTAAGCTTATCTATGAGCAATGCACTTATTACGAAGGGTATGCCCAGTCCTAAAGAATAGGCGAGCAGCATCAGCATGCCGATAAGGGCATGTCCCTGCTGAGATGCCAATACCAGGGCAGACCCTAAGAAAGCGCCTACGCAGGGAGTCCATCCTATGGAAAAAACCATTCCGAACAGAGCCGCCGAAAAGAAGTTCATATTTTCCGTATCTACATTCTTTTGACTTCCTTTGAATATATTGAGCTTAAAAAGGCCCAAAAAGTTAAGTCCGAACAGAATCACTATACCTCCGGAAATAAGGTTTATTATAGTCTGATTGTGTCTTAAAAAGCTGCCTATGGTCCCGGCCAAGGCTCCCATGGTAACAAACACAATGGTAAAGCCTAAAACGAAGCCGAGCGCCCTTATGACCGTTTTGCGGGTACTGCTCTCTCCTCCTCCTGAAAAATATAGGATATAGATGGGCAGCATAGGCAAAAGGCAGGGGGAAATAAAAGTGATTATTCCCTCTGCAAAGGGAATCAGATACTGCATTCTTCATCCCCCCTTTCTTCTTTATTTTCCTTTTTAAAGATATATGACAGGATATATCCTATCAGCCCTGTGTAAAGCATGGTGATATATGGATTTGATGTCAGCATGCAGCCTCTCTTACAGCCGAAAAATTTATAGTAAAGAAGCCCGGCAACCATGCCCAAAAGAATGAAAATCAGAGGCCTTATCCATTTCCAATGCTTTTTCATCATAAGCCTCCCAAATACTCATCGGCAAAATATGCAGCTACTGCTCCGTCGGCAGCCGCCGTTATAACTTGTCTAAGGGCTTTAGTTCTCACATCTCCTGCGGCAAAAACACCTGGAATGTTGGTTCTCGTAGTTTCATCAGCTACGATATATCCCTGGGAATCCAATTTAATTTCATCGGCAAACTTTTTAGTTTCCGGTACCCTGCCTATGCTGACAAAAACTCCGTCACAAGGGATAAAGCTTTCTTCTGAACTGTTGACATCTTTAACTTTAATGCCTTGGAATTTTTCTTCCGCTACCAGCTCTGAAATCACACTGTTCCATCTTATCTCAATATTTTCCGTCTTCATAAGCTGGTCGTGGTAAACCTTATCGGCACGAAGGCTGTCCCTTCTGTGAACCAAAATAACCTTCTCGCTTAATCTGGCCAGAATCAAAGCATCCTCTACGGCAGTATTTCCACCGCCGATTACGGCTACGGTTTTCCCTCTGTAGCCCATTCCGTCACAGGTAGCACAATAGTGAATTCCCCTTCCGGTCAACTCATCCTCTCTGCCTATGCCAAGCTTTCTTGTTTCTGCTCCCGTGGCTATAATGACACTTTTTCCCTTGAAGGTTCCTTCACTGGTTTCCAAGACCTTTATTTCCCCGGACAGCTGAGCTGAATATACATCGGCCATGGCACTTTTGCTTCCGAACCTTTCGGCTCCCTGCTGCATTTTTTGGCCTAAGGTAAAGCCGTCTATTCCCTCATCAAAGCCGGGATAGTTGTCTATGTCCAGTGTCAAGGCCATCTGTCCGCCGGCAGACAATCTTTCCAGCACTATGGTATCGAGTCCGGCTCTTGTAGCGTAAAGTGCCGCCGAATATCCGGCAGGACCTCCCCCGATTATAATTACGTCATAAATATGTTCCATTTAATTCTTCTCCCCTCTATAAGTGTTATACATGCTTAATTATCTCTATTTGGCCAGGCCTTCTCTTATAAATTCCTCTATCTTGGCCTTTGACTCAGGTGCTACGATGGAGTGAACAGCCTGTCCTCCCTTATAAAGCACAAAGGTGGGCACGATTTCTATCTGCTCATCCCTTTCCAAATCCGGATTGTCATCTATATTTACTTCACCTATGATGATGTCTCCGCCGTATTCCTCAGTTATTTTCTTCATGGCCGGAGCTATTCTGCGGCAGTATACGCACCAAGGTGCCCAAAATTCAACCAGCAGAGGTTTCTCCTTATCTCCTGAATATTTATCAAAAAGTTCCTTGTTCAGCTTTATGGCTTCCATATCCCTTTCTCCTTTCATTTTTATAGGCATATTATATGGCAAAACCCCTGCAATTTCCGTGATAATATCACAATTTCAGAGGTTTCTTCACAAATTCCGAATAGGAATAAAGGTCTACGCCGCGCTGAAAGTTATAAATATCTGCTGCCAAGATGTCCTTCTCTAAGGTTTTTTCTATTTCAGGATATTTTCCCAAGTCCTTATTGATATTTGTTATTATAGGCAAGCTGCATTTTCCGCTTTTCTTAACGGCCTTCAGATACTTAGACCCGGTTTCATCAAAGGCCAAGACCCTTATGTAATTTCGGGCGTTTAGGATGTCTTCCCTTTTTATATCCAGCATTACATGAGCTAAATATCTGGCTATCCTCGTTCTCGTATATCTCTTGGATTTCAGTACATCTACCAGTTCATCATAGCTCTTAACCTTTCTGAACTCCTGCTTTAGCTTATTACCTAGGCCTTCCTCGCCTCCGAAGACCTGATTCAATTCCTCTGCTGAAGCCTTTATTGCCCTTCCTAAAATCCATTGGAACATATCTTCCGGTTGTAAGAAAGTAGTGGAATTTCCTTTGATAATACACTCCGTGTCACGAGATATGAAATCTTGGATAGGGACGTTTTCCGAAACCATTTCCCTAAGTCCCGTAGCGGAGGCAATGCCCTCTTTGGCAGTTAAATCCAGGTATCCTGCTCCCTTTCGCTCTACGGTTATGGGCTGAGCATGCTCCATATTCTTTAAATACTCTAAAGCCAATAGATTATTGGGACTCTCCAGGACAGCAATTTTCTCTTTATCCAGAATATTTTCCAGCACCTTCTGTCGTGCTCTCGGATAGGAAAATCCGTCTTTCAGAAGGTTCTTGACGGCCTCCTCTATCTCCTTCTCCCGGCTCTTCATAGCTGCGGCAACTTCCTTAAGCAAGGCTAAATCTCCCGACTCACTGCCGAAGGAAATGTAATCTACGCCTAAATTTTCCAGAATTTCCACACCCTTTGCGCCAAAATATCCCGCATTGTTGCAAGCGAAAACTGACGGCATTTCAACCACCAGATTTACTCCGTTTCTGACAGCGATTTCGCTCCGCTGCCACTTATCCATACATGCAAATTCCCCTCTTTGGGTAAAGTTGCCGCTTATCACGGCTACCGATACCTGTGCTCCCGTAATTTCCAGAGATTTTTCCAGATGATACTTATGCCCGTTATGGAAAGGGTTGTATTCGGCTATAATCCCCAGGCTTTTGCTCACTTAAGTCCACCTCCCACCGGAAGCTTCAACAGTTTATAGCTCAATTCAATCATTTTTTCATCCTCTAAAGAATTTAAAATGGTTACATTCCCCTTTTCCTCCCCCATTTTCCTGAGACCTGCTCTCTCCAGCTGTCTTTTCAGCTCTGAAGAGGTTCCTCGGCTTCCATCTATGAGGGAAATGTTTCTATTTCCCAAATATTCCTTTATCTGAGACTCTAAAAAAGGGTAATGTGTACATCCCAGCACTAT
Organism: Anaerovoracaceae bacterium; assembly: GCA_041854955.1. Lineage (GTDB taxonomy): Bacteria > Bacillota > Clostridia > Peptostreptococcales > Anaerovoracaceae > CAMENZ01. The sequence goes on from JBHADF010000042.1 coordinate 33,587, forward strand.
GCTCTCCGTATTTTCCGTAAGGAAATCAGCTAAATGTTCATCAAAGTATTTCTTCAATACCTCTCCGTCAAAAATACCTTTTTCTACAAACTCCATCAGACCCGGGCAAGGGACGGGCACTATTTCAGCCTCCCCTTGATATTTGGCCAGCAAATCTAAGAATTTTCTCTGTTTTATAGTCATAGGTGTTGCCATAACCAAAATCCTTCCCCCATGACCGCATACTACGGCAGGCCTTACGGCAGGTTCTATGCCGATGACGGGCATGTCCGGGTAGGTGGTTCTTAAATCGGATATGGCGGCCCCGGTAGCCGTATTGCAGGCTACAACCAAAGCTTTTATGCCAATTTCCCTAAGCTTTTCAACGGCCTTAAAGGTTAATGCCTTTATTTCCTCTGCCGATTTTTCACCATAGGGAGCATTTTTTGAGTCTCCGTAGTATATAAAATTTTCCTCAGGTAAAATTCTGACAGCTTCCCGGAGGACACTGATACCGCCTAAGCCGGAATCCATGAACCCTATGGGAAGCTTGTTGTCTACCCTGTTTTTCATAGAAGCCTCCTGCTATTCATCTTCGTTTTCCGCCAAAGCAATCATATCACCAAAGGACATCATATATTCATCCAAGACATAGTTTGTGACAGAAGAAAAGTCGCATTCATAGCGGCTTCCGCCCAGCTTTTCCGCAACAGGTAAAATAAGGGCATCTCTTAACACCATGATTTCCTCACTACGCTCGTCCCTGTTCTGACATTCTACGGAGCTTTCGCAGGAGTACCATATTCTGAATCGTTCGATTTCTTCCGTAAGCTTGGTTTCCATGGTGTCATCCTGAATATTTCTCGCCATTCCTATGAGTGAATTTCTGATATTATCCAAAAGCATGAACAAATCCGTTTCATTGGATGGAACCATCTTCATCAATTCCTCAAAGTAGTCATCCAAAAGCTCGCTTAAAACCTCTTTATCTATGGCTTTTATAAGCTTTGCCAAAATTTCAAAATCCAGCTCACCGTCATGTTCCAGCAAGGCGGCAATATTATCGAAATACTGAAAGTCCTCCGGCCTGTCTATATCTAAAATCTGATACAATTTTTCTTCGCTCATCCACTTATATTCCTCTCCAAAATATGTTATACTTATTGAATTATACAACATAATCCTGTTTTTTACTACTGCCGGAGGAAAAAAATGTCTGATAAAAAGCTTAACACAATTAAAGAAGGCGCTGTCAAGAATCAATGGAATAAGGTATATATATATGCCAACGACACTGAAATATCTACACTGATAGAGAATACCCTGAAGCAAAAGCTGGTAAAGTCCGGCCTTATTATTTTCGACGAGCTCAATGAAAATACAGAGCTCATAATATGCGTCGGCGGTGACGGTACCCTGCTCAGACTCCTCCACGAAAAGGGGTTTCCCAAAATTCCCATAGTCGGTATAAATACGGGACATTTAGGCTTCTTCCAAGAGGTTCTTCCGGAAAGAATTGATGACTTCATCTTTGATTTTACCACGGGAAAGTACGAGTATCAGCCTTTCAGCATGGTAAAAGCCGATGTGAAGACCAAAGACGGAACCTTTACCATGAGAGCCCTGAACGAGTTTGCCATCAAGGGTGGATATACCTATCCTATTCACATGAATATTTCCATAAATGATTCTTTTATAGAGAGGTATTCGGGAGATGGGCTTTGCGTAGCCACTCCTGCCGGCAGCACAGCCTATAATTACTCTTTGGGAGGAGCCATCGTTGACCCTCGCCTCAATGTGCTCCAGGTAACGCCTATGGCACCCATGAACACGGTAGCCTATCGTTCCCTTACCTCAAGCATACTGCTTCCGTCCAACGATAAGCTGACCTTAATCCCCTGCGGAGAGCCGGACAAGACCGTCTCCCTGGTATATGACGGATATATAAACACTTATGAAAATGTGGAGTCCATAACCTTGAGCCTGTCCAGGCGCAAGGTTAATCTGGTTCGCTTCGGGGACACCACCTTCTGGGACAAGGTAAAGGATAAGTTCCTCTAAAACTATAACTTTAGGAGATTTTAATGTCAGATTTTAAATATATAATTCCCGATTCCGAGGAGGGCTTGCCCTTAAAAGCCATCGTGAAAAATCACTTCGGCTTTTCGTCAAGACTGATGACCAAGTTGAAGCAGCAGAAGCTGATTTACCTCAACGATGAATTTTTACCTGGCTGGGTTTCCGTCAGTGCAGGAGATGTTATAACCGTATCTCTTCCTGCAGAAAAAAGTGAATTCCCTCCGGAAGATATCCCCATCCATGTAGTCTTTGAAGATGATGACCTGCTGGTTATAAACAAGCAGCCCGGCTTTGTAGTCCACCCTACCAAGGGAAAGCCTTGTCATACCATTGCCAACGGCCTTGCGAAAAAAATACTCGATGAAGGTGTTGACTATAAAATACGCTTTGTAAACCGACTTGATATGAACACATCAGGTCTTCTGATTGTAGCGAAGAACAGTCATGCACAGGATAATCTGGTCAAACAGATGAAAAAAGACCATATACATAAGAAGTATTTGGCCTTAGTAGAAGGCAGGCTCCCCTCAGCTTCCGGCACCATAAACCTGCCCATAGGCCGGCCTGATGAAAACGAGGTGGAAAGATGGGTGTTGCCTGTAGAAAAGGGCGGGTATCCCTCCGTTACACATTATTTGGTTATAGATGAATTCACAGAAAATTCCGGCAATGAAAGGGGCAAATATTACTCCCTACTGGAGCTTACGCTGGAGACCGGCAGAACCCATCAAATACGGGTTCACTTAGCCTATTCAGGCTATCCTATAGTAGGCGACCATCTTTACTGTCACGGCGATCCTTTCGCTTGGAGATCATTAAATGGTATCGCTACACCCCCCAGAAAAGAATGTTTTGAGCGAGGAGAAACGCCTCCCGAAACCAATCCGGAGGTGGTGTCCCATCTAATATCACGCCAGGCCCTTCACGCCCATTCCCTATCCTTTGTCCATCCTGTAAACGGTAAGAGGATAGAGCTTAAAGCTCCTCTTCCGGAGGATATGAAAGAGGCCATCGAAAAGCTGGATAAAATATAGACCGTTATAAAAAAAGCATCCCCGCGTTTAAACGCGGGGATTTC